>JAGVAH010000151.1 GCA_020060385.1 Syntrophobacterales bacterium
CCAACGCTTATTTTATCTCGCTCGGCCTCCCTACGTTGGCACCTGGGAGATAGCTCAACCATCCGAACCGCCGGGTACGGACCCGTAAGCCCGGTGGTGTGACAGGGAAAGCTCGTGAGGGCATACCTATGTCGATTACGAAATGGCTTTGCTAGGTTAGGGGGAACACCTGGTTCACTCCCAAGGGAAACAGAAAACAGAAAACCGTCTTTAACCCTTGGCCGGCAGCACCCGGTGCTTGTGGGAATAGGGGGAGCTTTCCAGGACCAGTTGTTTGGCCCGGCGGTTGGTCAGATTGATGAGCAACGGCCCCATGAGGTTGGCGGTCATATCCTGGGGGCGGCCCGGAGGGATGGTGAGGATCACCAGGACCTTCAAGTCCTGGAGGCTTTTCACGCCCAGTTCTTTCTGGATGCCGTTGATGGGGCCCACCTGATAATCGGGCAGGACATAGAGGGGATCCATGACCACAAAGGCCAGGTCCGGCTTCTCCAGGGACTGGAGCCAGAGGAATGGTGATTCCTGGCCATGCTCGATGAGGACGTAGCGGTGGAACTCAGAAAACCCCAACAGCCCGGGGCTGAAGGTAATAACCTGCTCCTCCCGCACCACGATGTCACCAAAATTTTTGGTGGCAAAAGTGGCAGAACCGGGCTTAACCGGATTTTTTTGGGGGTCTGGGGCCATTAGTCCTTCTTCTGTTTCCATATCTTGGTAATTTCCGTCAGATCCACATCTCTAACCCCAGCGGCCCGGAGGTTTTCCTCCTGGATGCGCTGGTAGATTTCCTCCCGCAGGACCACGACGTTGGCCGGGGCCTCGATGCCGATGCGGATCTGTTTGCCCCGGATTTCCATGATGGAGATGCGGATATCATCTCCCAGGATAATGCCTTCGCCGATCTTGCGGGTAAGAATTAGCAAATCAACCTTCCTGGTCGTTTGGGGGTTGCCGCCGCGTCTTCCTGGGAACCCCCCGGCTTCCCTGCCTGGTTATTCTGGGCCGCTAAAACCGTCTCTACCCCGAGGGCAGGGGAACCTGCATTTGCAGCATTATATCCAAATTCCCTGCCAACCCCTACTTCTCATTTGGGTAGAGAAGAATTTTTTTCCAATTGTTATTAGAGGAAGTCCAACAGACTCATACCCATGATCATGGATGACGACTGCAACGCCGCCTGATAGGCCAATTGCTGGGTGGCCAGGGCAGTGGCGGCCGCCACCAAGTCAGTATCCCCCTTAGTGGCGATATCGGAGGTGAGTTGATCCCCCAAGGTGTCGTACGCGTTCTGCTTTACTTCCACCCGGTTGAGCGCGGATCCCAACTCCGCCAGCTTCGAGGTCAGGTGGGATTGATAACTTCTTAGCTCTTCCATGCTTTCACCCACCTTGGCCGAGTCGTTGGCCTCCAGTGCGCTCTTTAAGCCGGCCATGATCTGAAAAAGATCGTTGGCGCTTCCGTCTCCGCCCATTACATCGCTGCCTATCTGGCTCACCGCCAGGCGGCTGTTAGTGCCGATGGACAGTTCCAGCCTGTTGGCGTCTCCTTGATACGTTATCGGCTGATACACGGAAATAGTAAAGCGGTCTCCTGCCACCCAGTCGTTGCCAAAAGAGGCATGCACCCCGTTGCCCAGGTCCTCGTCAATGGAGGTGGTGCCGGTGGCGCTCCAGGTCTGGCCCCCATCCGTGGACACCCGGTAAGTGGCCGTACCCGTGGTGCCCCCGGAGACGATCTCCACTATATAGGTGGCGGAACTGGTGCCGGTGTAAGTGCCGGAAGAAGTGGCCGTGCCGGTGGAACCGGATTCCAGGGACATCTCCGGCTGCTGGATGGCGAAATTCCCCATGGTGAAGGCTTCGGAATCAATCCTATAACCGCTCAAAATATATTTTCCCTGGTAACGGGTGTTGCCCATTTGCATGAATTCTTCCATATACTGCTGCACTTTCTCGGCGGCCGCGGCCCGCTGCGCGGCCGTATAAGTGCCGGTGGCCATCTGCTCGGCCAAGGCCGCGGTGGAGCTGACCAGGGTGTTGACGTTGGTCAGGGTCGTTTCCGTGGCCGACAACCAGGAATTGGCGGTGTCCAGGTTGCTCTTAAATTGGGTCACCAGGGCTGATTCCACATTCAGGCCCATTAGAGCCCCCACTTCCACCGGGTTATCGCTGATCTGCAGGTACTTGCGGCCGGTGGAGATGGAGGCGTTAGTACGCTGCTGTTCCTCCAGCAATCTCTGCAACTGCGTTTGGATATTCCCGTAAATGGTGGGCATGGAGACCCGCATAGCCTTATCCTCCTGACTTCAGTGACAGCAAGGTCTGTAGCATTTCGTCGGCCGTGGTGATCATTTTGGCTGCAGCCTGGTAAGCCCGTTGATATTTGATGAGGTTAGTCAACTCTTCATCCAGGGACACGCCGGAGACCGAGTCCCGCAGCTGGGTGAACTGGTCCACCAGGCCCTGGTAATAAGTCTGTTTATCTCCGGCCTCATCCGCAGCCAGGCCGATAGTGGTCACCAGCTTCTGGTAGGCGTCGCTGAAAGTCAGGCCGCCCGGGCCCGCAGGATCCTCGCCCAATTCGGCCAGGAGCAAGGCGTTGCTGTTGTCCCCCGGGGCATGGGCGCCGCTGGTGGGATCGATCTGGCCCGCGGCGATGAAGTCGAGGTTATTGGCCACCGTGTCATTGACCCCGATGGTCCAGGCGCTGTCGCCCGTAAAAAAGGTGTTAAGCCCCAGGGCCATGAGGGTGTTGCTGTCATCCTGGGAAAAGCCAAAGGTATAGCCCGAGGCCGCGGTGATCTCCAGTCGGCTCTCCGAGCCGGAGGTGACCACGGTGGCCGTAACGTTGGCAACGTTGGTGTTGATATAGGTGGCCAGATCGTTCAGAGTGGTGGTGGCGGTGATGGGGATGGCGGTGGCCGTGGTGCCGCCGCTGCCATCTTCCACATGGATGGTGAAGCTGCCGGCGGTGATTCGGTCCCCAAAGGCCAGATCAGGGTTATTCATCAGGGCGGCAGTGGGGTCGGTTACATAGTAGGAACTGGTGACCGCGGAAAAAAGTTCCAGTCCCACTCCCTGGCTATGCAGGCTGTTGACCTGGCCGATAAGCTCCTTGGCCAGATCGTCCAGATCGGCTTGGTATTGGGTTATCAGGGTATCCCGCACCTCAATCATGGCGGAGAGGTTGCCCCCAGTAAGGCTGGAGGTTACGTCCACTGACGTGCCCCCGGGACCATTCCAGAGGATGGATATGGTGTCGCTGGACGTTACTTGGGAACTGAGGGTCCAGGAATTCACGCCTTCCACCAGGGAGCAGCCGTTGGCCAGGGTGACACTGATGGTGCCGTCCCCGGAGGTATAGTAGTGGACGCCCACGAGTTCGGAAAGGCTATTTATCGCGGCATTCCTCTGGTCCCGGAGATCGTTGGCCTGTTGGCCGTTAACCTCCGTGGCCATGATTTTCTGGTTGAGCTCGGCGATCTGGGCGGCATAGCTGTTGATTTTATTGATCGTGGGATCGATCTGCTGGGTGATGGCAGTGCGAGTCTTCACCAATTGGTTGGCCCGGAAGCTGAAGGCATCGGCCAGATTCTCGGCCTGGGTCAGCAGGGCCTGCCGTTCCCCAGAGCCGGAAGGATTGTCGGACAGGGCACTCCAGGCGTCCCAAAATCCGGTAATAAGCTCGCTCAAACCACCGGTGTCGGTCTCGTTGAAGAGACTGGCCACCTGCTCCAGGTACGTCTTTTTGGACTTTTGCTCCGCCAGCAGCGAGGTATTGGCGTCCAGGCTGGCGGTGGCGAAGGCATCAAAGGCCCGCTCGATGCCGGTCACCTGGACGCCGTAGCCCAGGGGACCGAAAGGGGAGGGCAGGGCCAGGCTGGTCTCGAAATTCACCACCTGGCGGGAGTAACCGGGGGTGTTGACGTTGGAGATGTTGTGACTGGTGACCTCCACCCCCAGTTGCTCGGCTGCCAGAGCCCTCTTGGCAATATCCATTAATCCCAGTATGCCGGACATCTTCAGGCACTCCCTCTAAGTTTGGTAGCCGCCTCCAAGGCAGGGGAGAAGAAATGTCTCTCCCCCTACCTCGCAATCATCCCCGTAATCAATAACTGCCCCAAACAGCTGCAACGCGCCGCTTTTTCCCTGTCCCGGACCGGCACGTTAGACCAGCTTTCCTTTGGGTGGAACTGATCGCTTAACCAATTGATCTTCTACACTTTTATTAATAGTTAAGCAAAAACCGGCAACTGCCCTCTTAAGCCTGCCGGTGAAACAGGGTCCTCCCTGAGCCCGGATCCACCCGGCCGCCCTCCTTATAAAGTCCGGGGCCGGGAGGGAGGAATTGGCCAATAAATTCCTGAATCACCTCCAGGGAAGCGGAGATGATCTCCCGATTGCGCAGGTTGCGGACCGCCACTTGGCGCCGCAAGCGGGCCAGATCCTGCTCCAGGGCCGCGTCGCCGGCCCCCGGGGTAGGCTCCGTCTGGCCTTTCTTTATCTCCAACAGCCGCCCCAGGATCTCTTCCTTAGAGGCGGCCAGGCTCAGAATCCTCTCCTCCTGGGCCGCTGCCAGGGCCTGGGATTCCTGCTCCAGACATTCCAGGAGCTCCTGGTACAGAGAGATCTCCTGAAGGATCAGGGGACTCGGATCGGGTTGGTTCATTCTGGCTCTCCTCGCGCTTGTGCGGTATCCGGGTTTGCCGGTTTTGCAGGTCCTCAAAAAGGCGGCGGGCCAGGCCGATGCCGCCTCCGTTGGCCAGGGCCTGGGCCACCTGCCGTTCGTAAAGACCACTATATAATTCCATATTCTTCTGGCGGGGATTGACGCTGGAGACGAAGGTCCGGCGCATCTGCTGCAGGAGCTGGGTGAGGAAGACCCCCTCCGTCTCGGTGCAGGCCCGGGCCAGGTTCTGGCGTTGGACCTCCGGGTCCTTGGCCTTATGCTGCAACCCCGAGAGGGAAGTCAGGCCCGTAGCCCCCATGGGGCTGGCAGACGAAGTGGACATAATATTCCCGCCCATTTCCTGCTCCTCAGATAATCTGCAACTCGGCCTGGAGGGCCCCCGCCGCCTTGATAGCCTGCAGGATGGCGATCAAATCCCGGGGGGTGACGCCGATGGCGTTCAAGGCCTGGACCACTTGCCCGATGTTCACCCCCTCCGGCAGAACCATGAGGCGGTCCCGGCCCTCCTTCACGGTAATGGAGGTATCCGGCACCACCGTGGTGGTGCCCTGGGAAAAGGGCAGGGGCTGGGAAATCCGCGGCCTTTCCTTGATCTGGATCATCAGGTTGCCATGGGCGATGGCCACGGTGGACAAGCGGACGTTTTCACCCATCACCACCGTGCCGTTGCGTTCATCGATGACCACTTTGGCCACCGCGTCCACAGCAATTTCCAGGTTCTCCAGGGAGGACAGCATGGACACCAACCTGTCCTTATAGCCTGGGGGCAGCTTGATGTGGATCGTGCCGCTATCCTGAGAAGACGCATAGCCCCCCCGGAGATACTTGTTGATGACCCCCACGGCCCGGGTGGCGGTGGTGAAATCCGGGTCATTGAGAGCCATGATGATGTCCTGTTTGCTGGCAAAATCAAAGGGTATTTCCCGTTCCACCGTGGCTCCGTTGGCAATGCGGCCGGCAGTGGGATGGTTCTTGGTAATCCCGCCCCCGGCTTCGCCGCTGGCGGCAAACCCCCCCACGGAGATGGGGCCCTGGGCCAGGGCGTACACCTGACTGTCCACCCCTTTCAAAGGCGTCAGCACCAGAGTGCCGCCCTGGAGACTCTTGGCGTCGCCCATGGAGGAGACCAGGACATCGATGCGGGACCCCACCCGGGCAAAGGGAGGCAGCACCGCGGTCACCGCCACCGCGGCGATGTTTTTTACCTTAATCTTATCCCGGTTGGCCTTAATCCCCATGTTGTCCAGCAGATTGCCCAATTCCTGGACATTGAAGTCCACGTTGGTGCCATCGCCGCTGCCGTTCAGCCCCACCACCAGGCCATTGCCCAGGAGCTGGTTTTCCCGCACGCCTTTAAAAGAGGCCACGTCTTTCAGACGGATGGCGTGGACCGGCTTGGGCCAGGCCAGGGCCAATAACCCGACCAGAAAGCTGCAAGCTATCAAGAAAAGCAAGTATCCAGGTAGCCGGGTTTCCCTATTGCCGCTAGATTTCGCGCAGTACCGCATTTTCTCTCACCAGGGCCAAATATGGTCAATTATCCGGGTCAACCAACCCTGCCGCTGTTTGTCGGAAATCACTCCCAACCCGCTGATGACGATGCGGGGCTCTGCCACCTTGAAAGAGGGGATAGTGTTGTCGGAAGCCAGGTCTTCAGGACGGATAACTCCGCTGATGGTGACAATTTCGGTTTCATTGTTGATGCGCATGTGTCGTTCACCTTGGATCACCAGGTTATTGTTGGGGAGAATCTGGATGACCCGGGTGGTTATGTAGGAAGTAAAGGCGCTTTGCCTCGTTGTAGCCCCAGTCCCTTTGGAGGTGTTGCCCACCGTTCCTTCGATGGCGTTTTCCGCGGCCACCGTGGCGTCATTAAATGATTTAAATTGCGGCAGGCGCAGACCCAGCAGGGAGGCAACGCCCACTTTAACGCCGGAAGACCTGTCGGCCTGGGTGGTGGCCTGATCTGAGGCCTGGGCGCTCTCCATGATACTGACGGTAACGATGTCCCCCACATTACAGGCCTTCAGATCGGCCAACAGCCCCCGGGGGTTTCTGGGGGCCCAAAGGGACCCTTCCTGGGGGGGAGGCCCCAGGGGCAGGGGCAGGGCCTTGGGAGGTTCCATGACCACGCCTTTGGTCTTAGTGTGATTGGGAGAGACGCAGGCCCCCATAAATAGGGCGAGGCTCAAGATCAACCAGAGACCGGGAAATTTTTGCAGTCTCATAAAATCACCTTGACGGTCCTGGCATCCACCACTTCTGCTTGAAACTCTTTTTTGCTCTTGGTGTTGCGGACGCGGACATGGCGACCCAGATAGCCGTCCTCCCGGGTCACCCCTCTGGTAGTAATGACCAGGCCGTTCTGATCCAGGACCACCGTCACTTCTTCCCCCCGCTTGATGAGGGGGGTGTGGCTGAGGTGCCGGTTGGTCAGAATTTCCTGGGGACCTAAACCTTTGGCCAGCATCTGGCCGAGGACCTGCTTCTCCTTGGTGAAGAGATCCCGTTGGGTGAGGTTGGTCACGTCCCGCCGGCACAGGCGCACATCCCCGGGTTTAATCACCGATTGGGGGGACAATGGTCGGCTGGCGCAGATCACCTCCTGCTCCAGGGTGACTTTGCCATAGACCTTGAAGCGTTTCAGGGCCCGCCCCTCTCTGAGGACCGCCATCTCCAGGGTCACTTCACCCATTGGCCGATCCGAGCCCTTGGGGGGCAATACTTCCAGGGTATACTTATTATCCGGCAGGAGGATGGGTTCCTCCTGGGGGTAAATCTGGATATTCAGATCCGACGCGGGCCAGGGATTCTGGTTCTGGATATAACTCCGGAAAGCTGCGGTGATATCGTCGCTTTTCAGGATGATTCCTGTTTGCCGCACCTGGATGGCCGGGGGCAACTCCCCTCCCTTGAGCACTTCGGCCAGGCCCATTTGGGTTAAGCGGTATTGCAGGAATTCCCGGGTCAGGGTAAAGAGCTGTCCCGGGGGCGGCGCGGACCAGATGAGGGCCTGGCCGTACTTCTGGGCCAGGTCCGGGGGCAGGTTCCCCAGATCATTCAAAGTGATGTATTCGCCAGCCGCGGCCGCATCCGCCCGGAACTGCCACAAAGGCGTATAGTCCTCCGGCCAGGCCTCAGAGACTGGGAGGACCAGGACCAGAAGCGCCGTCAAGATCAGCAGTCTCCCCAAAAGCCGCATCTTAGTTACCCTCCTATTAGGTCGTCTTCAGGCTGGCGGCCCGCTCCATCATTTGGTCCGCAGTCTGGATGGCCTTGGAGTTGAGTTCATAGGCTCGCTGGGTGATGATCATGCTGACCATCTCTTCCACGACGTTGACGTTGGAGACTTCCAGGTAGCCCTGGGCCACCGTGCCCACACCGTCCACTCCCGGTAAGCCTTGAATGGCGTCCCCCGAGGCCTCCGTCACCTGGAAGAGGTTGCGTCCCACGTTGCTCAATCCCGCCTGGTTGGGGAAGGTGAAAAGTTGGATTTGCCCGGAGGCCACGGTTTTGTTGTCCGGTCCGTAACAGGTGATCTTGCCGCTGGAGTCGATGGAGCTGTAAACCGTGGTGACGGGGACGGTGAACTCCGGCTGCACCCGATCGCCGTTGGGGGTGGTGACATAGCCGTCCTTATCCATCTTGAAAGACCCGGCCCGGGTGTAATATTCCAGGCCGTTGCTGAGGATCTTGAAGAAGCCCTTGCCTTCAATGGCTATGTCCAGTTCGTTATTGGTGTTGACATAATCGCCCTGGGAAAAGATCTTGTTGATGGCCACGGGCCGGACGCCCAAGCCCACCTGCAGGCTGGTGGGCACCTGGCCGCCTCCGGGAAGTTCACCCCCCGCCTGGCGATTGGTCTGGTACATCAGGTCCTCGAAATCAGCCCGGCTCTTTTTAAAGCCGGTGGTGTTGACGTTGGCCAGATTGTTGGAAATGATATCCAGACGTAACTGTTGGGCCCCCATGCCGGTGGCCGCAGACCACATGCCGCGAATCATGGCTGCTTCTCCTCCCTCTTAAACAGGCGTGCCGATCTCATTGATGATCTTTTGGTCCTTGGCCGCAAAGGTGTCCAGGACCTTCAGGTAGGCCTCGAAGGTGCGTTGTATGTTCACCAGTTGCACCATTTCGGCGGTGGTGTCCAGGTTGCTCTCCTCGATCTCCCCCTCCCGCACCTTGGTGGCCTGGGCCGGAGTTTCCTGCCCTGAGGCCGGGGTGGCGGCATATAGACAATGCCCTTGCCGGGCCAGACCTTGGGGGTTGGCGAAATCAACCACCAGCATCTGGTCTCCCAGGGATTTGTCCATATGGATGCCCCCTTCCAGGTCCATATAATAATTCTGGTCACTGGGATTAAGGGTGATGGGGCCGTTCTTCCCCTGCACCAGATACCCTTCCTGGGTGGACAACTGCCAATCCTTGTTGAGGCGGAACATGCCGTTCCGGGTATAACGTATGCCCTGGGGCGTCTGCACCTTGAAGAATCCCGGCCCATCCAGGGCGAAGTCGGTGTCGTTCCCGGTCTGGTGGAGGTTGCCCTGGGTCATGTCCAGGGAGCGGACGTTCAGATAAGCGGCTTGCCGTTGGCCCAGGGGATCGGTCGATTCTGCCGGGCTATCCACCCGCCAGAGATAAAGGAGTTCCTGCTTGAATCCCGGGGTATTGGTATTTGCCAGGTTGTGACTCAGGAGTTCCAACTCCTTTGAGGCCCTCACTCCCATATAGGTGGCCATGTTCCAACCTATCTGCACCTGTTGTCCTCCTCGGGCTTTGACTTGGCGGCGCCCCCATCAATCGCTTTCGGGCGCTTTTTGGACTAACCTGATGCAAGGGGGGTGCCAAATTATATGTTATTGATAATTCAGCATAATTGCCATTATCCAGGAAGAGGTTGGCCGGAAAAACTTGCCCACAATACCCGGTCAGCCGCCTCCGTTTAAGTCATACATCTTGGGACAATAGTTTTATGGGAGGATATGGCAGGGGAAGGGCATAGGTCAGCCCACAGCTTCAAGAAGAGGGAGGAGGGTGATGGAGGCTCTTAACTGCTTGGGGCCTATGAGCAATATGTTGCCCAAGTCCTGGTTAAGGTATCTATCTGCTTAATAGCCACAAAAAGTTTCTTCATTGTGGCTTAGGTGGCTTAGGAGGTTTGGGTGGTGTCGGCAATTTTGGATCAACCTTAGGTGGTATCGGCCATTTGGGAGGCTTGGGCGGTGTCGTCGATTTTGGAGTCGACGAGAACAACCCGCCCAGGGCAAATAACCTTGTTTCCATGGCTGGCCACAGGTCGGTGATGATGCTCGCAGGAAAGTCCCTTTGCAAGAACTTAAAGACTCTGCCTTGGGGCGGCGTAAGATTGGCCTGTTTATCAAGCCAGTAGAGGTGAAGAAGGTAATCCGAAAAATATTCGATATCTAGTTCTGATGATCGCCGGCCAACATTCTTTTCCGGTTCTGGTACTGTGGGCCCGAACCAGGCGTTGTAGGTCGAACCGGAAATCAGCAATTTATTGATCGGATCATCCAACGCGCGTACTGGCACCGGGTATTCCGGCCCGTATAAGAAAGGGTGTGTCACCTTCATGTTCGTGGTATATGGATCATCACCATGGGAGAGATAAGCGTCCTCGGTCATAAAATATGGAATGGCGTGCCCAGTAATAGATTTTTTTTGGATAGGAATATTCACTACTTTAAAAATTGTCATCAGGAACCTAGTCGTCCCAGAGCAGCCGGCTGTATAATGATTTACTCCGTATTCGGGATATTTTGTATCAGTCGTCCCTTCAATGATCCTTTGCACCGGCGGCCAGTAATATCCCCAGATTTCTTGGAGAGTACTGTCATAAGAATGCCGCAAATAATTGCGGCACCAAGCGAGCAAATTCCTAATGGTTTCTTGCCGGGTAGGCCCTATGATATTATTAGATACTAAAAATGAATAGGTGAAATGCGGCGAAGCCGGTATGTTCCAGGTTTGTAACTCATATCCATCCGGCCTGCAATTGATCATATGGAATAGTTCAAATAAATGGTCTGCGGGATAGGAGAGGATCGACCATGGCACTCTTCCGCCGATTTCCATGGCCAGCATGTGCCCCACGTATGCCCCATAGATCATCCAGGCATCGTTCGCATTCAACAAGGGGTTACCCGCAGCCTCATGTGCCGCTGTCTGGTCCGGTGGGGTGTCATTCCAGGGAATGGTTTCATAATTCCAGGCACGGGCGAAGGCAGCCGCAAGATCTTGCCTTCTCGATGGTTGCCAAACTGGAAACTGTTTAATAATATCCCCGGGTTCTTTCCAATATAGATTAGTGGCAATCATAGGATGAGCATCAAGCCAGCCTAATACGTCTGGCACTGCCGCAGTTGTAGCCGGCAGGAGCGGGAACTTCGAATAGATACGCATAGCGCGGGGATACGTAGTCTCCATATAGGCGTAGATGGGGTTACTCCCCGCCAGCATTTGATAATCATGCCGGTATTCCCAGGCGTATTTAAAAATGGAAGCCTGTTGGGTCGAGGGGTCATAGGTATTTGGGTGTCCATTTGCTTCATACGGGTAAATGTTGTCAGGACGCAAGTAGTAGATCGTTAGTTTCTCTCCGCCGGCTCCCCGGCATTCTATGGTGGCATAAAGACGAACGGATTCCCACCAATACCATTCATGCAGCGGGTCTGGCAGGCGGGGATAGGTGATGATATGATTAATGATTTGGAAGCTGTGTGCAGGCATAGATTTTTCCTTTTGGCATGGGGAAAAGTTGTTTGGAGTTAATCTGTAAATTCATAAATAGCATTAATTTCTTACAAGATATAGCAGATATTGCCCTTTTCAATCCACCGGTATC
Organism: Syntrophobacterales bacterium; assembly: GCA_020060385.1. GTDB lineage: Bacteria > Desulfobacterota > Desulfobaccia > Desulfobaccales > 0-14-0-80-60-11 > SURF-52. The sequence goes on from JAGVAH010000151.1 coordinate 11,552, forward strand.
TGTTAATAATTCTTTTGGTTGGCCGACAAATGATAACGGCGCTTCTTATGAGGCTTTTACCCTATCTCCAGGATTAAAGCCTTGAAAATTGTCGGATTTCCGGATATTGTTTAATAAAAAGCCAAACTGGAAATACCAACGGGGCTCCCCTGGTTCATTCAATCCTCTTTAGGGTTAGGGCCGCGAGGTTGCCGGGCTCCAGGCCCATGACTTCCGGTCCCCAGACAACTAAGTAAGTGTCTTTAAGCCGCCAACAGCTGGAAATTTCGAGAATCGGCGCCGCCTGGCAGGAAGTGGCCCTGGCCCTGGCCCGGGAAGACGGGCAGATCCACCTCCAGGGTCTGACCCCGGCCGCGGGGGCCTTTGTGCTGGCCCGGCTGTTTGAGAAGCTGGGCCGGCCCTTCCTGGTGATTACTCCCAATACCTCGGCCCACGAGGTTTTTTACAAGGATCTGGCCTTTTTCTTGCCGGAGAAGGAATCCGGGGGGCCGGACCCCTGGTCCCGGCTCCTCCTCTTCCCGGCCCATGAGGTCTTGCCCTTTAAAGAGTTGAGCTTTGACGCCGAGGTGAGTTGCGCCCGGGTGGGCGCGGCCTATCAAGCCTACGCCTCCCGGGAGCCCTGGATGCTGGTGGCTCCGGCCGCGGCCCTGCGCCAGAAGTTGCCTCCCTCCCGGCGTCTTCAAGAGGCGCTGGTCTATGTGCTGGCCGGAGAGACCCTGGAGCGGGACGGCTTTATCCAAACTCTATTGGCGGGCGGCTATGAGCGGCGGCCGGTGGTGGAAGAACGGGGTGAATTCAGTGTGCGGGGCGGGGTCATCGATCTCTTTCCGCCCCTCTATGCCCAGCCGGTGCGCCTGGAGTTCTGGGGGGATGAGGTGGAGTCCCTCCGCTTCTTTGATCCGGCCAGCCAGCGTTCCCGGGGGTCTCTGGAAGAGCTGCTCATCCTCCCGGCCTGTGAGGTGATTCTGGATGGCCCGGCCCGGGAACGCGCCCTGGGCCGGCGCAAGCGCCGCCAGGACCCCCAATTCTGGCAAAACGTGCAGTTGGGGCAGCACTTCCCCCGGATAGAACGCCATCTGACGGATTTCTATGAACAGCCCCAAACCTTATGGGACTATCTGCCCCCGGAGACGGTGGTGGTGGAGTGGGACCCCCTGAACCTGGCCCAGGACCTCCGGAACCTGGCCGAGGAGGCCGCGGGGGAGCCCCAGGGCTGGCTGGACCAGGAGCCTTGGGAAGAGCGGCGCCGCGGCTTGACCACGGTTTTCTGTCCCCTGCTGCCCCTGGGGCTGGCGGAGGAGGCCGGGGAATTTTTCTTCCAGGTGGAGGGCAACGCCGGCCTGGCCCAGGACCTGGCCCAGGCCGGGGCCGAGGCGGGACGGCTGATCCCCGCCCTGGCCGCCCGGCTGGAAGAGTGGCGGCGGGACGGGTTTCACCTCCTTTTGGTCTGCCTGAACCGCCACCGGGCCGAGCGCCTGGCCCGACTCCTCCAGGAAGAGAACCTGGAAGCGGCCTTCACCCTGGAGCCCTCCTGGGAGCCGGGGCCACTGGTGGAGATCACCGTGGGGGAATTGTCCGGGGGGTTCCGTCTGCTCTCCGGGGGGCTGATGGTCCTCACCGAGGACGAGGCCCTGGGTTTCCGGCCCGAGCGGCGGCGCCGCAAAGAGTCCCGGCCCCCCCAGTTTCTCACCTCCCTGGCGGATTTAGAGGAAGGGGATGCGGTGGTCCACCTGGACCACGGCATCGGCATCTACCGGGGATTGGTCAAGCTGACCGTGGCCGCGGAGGTCAACGATTTCCTGGAACTGGAGTACCAGGGGGGAGACCGCCTCTATCTGCCGGTGGACCGCCTCCATCTGGTGCAGAAATACCTGGGCGTGGAAGGAGTCCAACCCCGGATCGAACGCCTGGGGGGGAAGTCCTGGGAGCGGACCAAGAGGAAGGTGAAAAAGGCGGTGGAGAAGATCGCCCGGGAACTGGTGGAGCTCTATGCCGCCCGCCGGGTGCTGCCGGGCCATCACTTCTCCCCGCCGGACCCCATGTTCCGGGAGTTCGAGGCCACCTTTGAGTACGAAGAGACCTCCGACCAACTCCAGGCCATCCAGGAGGTGCTGGCGGACATGACCGCGGAGAAGCCCATGGACCGCCTGATCTGCGGCGACGTGGGCTATGGCAAGACCGAGGTGGCCCTGCGCGCGGCCTTTAAGGCGGCCATTGACGGCAAACAGGTGGCCGTGCTGGTGCCCACCACCGTCCTGGCGGACCAGCACTACGACACCTTTGCCCGGCGCCTGGCCCCCTATCCCCTGGAAGTCCGGGTCTTGAGCCGCTTCAAGACCCCCAGGGAACAAAAAGGCATCCTGGCCGATTTGGCCCAGGGCCGGGTGGACATCATTATCGGCACCCACCGCCTGGTGCAAAAGGACGTGGCCTTTAAGGACCTGGGGCTGGTGATCGTGGATGAGGAGCAGCGCTTCGGGGTGCGCCAGAAGGAGAAGATGAAGGAATGGCGCCGCACGGTGGACGTCCTGACCCTCACCGCCACCCCCATTCCCCGCACCTTGCAGCTCTCCCTGACCGGACTCCGGGAATTGAGCGTGATCAATACCGCGCCGGAGAACCGCCGTTCCATCCGCACCTATCTGTGCCACCCGGAAAAGGCGGTGATCCAGGCGGCCATCCGCCGGGAACTGGCCCGGGGCGGCCAGGTCTTTTTCATGCACAACCGGGTGAGAAACCTGGGCACCTGGGCCCGCCAGGTCCAGGCAATGGTGCCCGAGGCCCGGGTAGCCATGGCCCACGGCCAGATGCCGGAGCGGGAGCTGGAAAAGGTCATGCGGCGCTTCAGCCGGGGGGAGGTGGACGTCCTGGTGTGCACGGCCATTATCGAGGCCGGCCTGGATATTCCCGCAGCCAACACCATCATCATCAACCGGGCCCATACCCTGGGGCTATCCCAGCTTTACCAGCTCCGGGGCCGGGTGGGGCGGAGCCAGGCCCAGGCTTACGCCTATCTGCTGGTGCCTGCTGAAGCCGGCCTGTCCACGGAGGCCCAGAAGCGCTTAAAGGCCTTGATGGAATTCACGGAGTTGGGCTCCGGTTTTAAGATCGCGCTCCACGATTTACAGATCCGGGGCGCGGGCAATCTTCTGGGCCAGGCCCAATCCGGTCACCTGGCAGAGGTGGGATACGAACTCTACCTGCAGCTGCTGGAGCAATCCATCCGGGAGTTCAAGGGGGAGGCCCGGGAAGAGCCGGTCCCCGACCCGGAGATCCGCCTGCCCGTGGCCGCGTATCTGCCGGAGGATTACGTGCCGGATATCCAGCAGCGCCTCGCCCTTTACCGGCGCCTCTCGGACCGGCTCACCCCGGAGACGGTCCAGGAACTGGAAGAAGAACTGCTGGACCGCTTCGGGCCGCTGCCTCCGGAAGGGCGGAACCTGCTGGAGGTGGTGCGGGCCAAGCATTACCTCAGGCACCTGGGAATCAAGCGTCTGGACCTCCAGGACAGCTTGGCGGTGCTGCAATTCGCCCGGCCGGAGCGGCTGCACCTCGACCGCCTCCTCGGCCTCCTCAAGAAGCGGCCGGAGACCTTTCGTCTTACTCCGGACCAGGCCCTGAGAATTCGTCTGCCGGAGGAGGGGCTGCCCTTTGTGCAGTTGCAAAATTGCTTGAAAGAAGTGGAGACATTTGTTAAGGCTGAAGAAGAGGAATAAGATATGAGAAGCCTGCCTTTGCTGATATTTTTTTGCCTGGCTGCTGGCCTGGCGCCCTGGTTTTGGCCCTGCTCCGGCCATGCCGAAATAGTGGACCGTATTGTGGCTGAGGTTAACAATGATATCATTACCCTCTCCGAATTGGAGCAGATGGCGAAGATGATTCAGCCCCAGAGCGGCAGTAACCCCAAATCCAAGGAAACCCAGGCGATAAAGCGGCAAATGTTGGAGGCCTTGATTGACCGGAAACTGGCCATGGCCGAAGCCAAGAAGCGGGGACTGACTCTCTCGGACAAGGAATTGAACCAGGCAATGGAGGATTTCAAGAAAAACAATCATATCCCGGACGATGCCGCCTTGGCCCGAGCCCTGGCCCAAAAGGGGATGACTCTGGAGGAATTGCGGAAACAGATCTCCGACCAGATAATTCAGGAACGTCTGGTGATGTTGGCGGTGGGGGCTAAGAAGATCGAGATCCCCGAGGCTGAGGTGCGCCGTTTCTATGATAATAATTTCCAACACAAAACCGGCAAGCAGGTGCATCTCCAGGTGATCAACATACCCTTCCCTCCCGGGGCCACCGGGGAGCAAAAGGAAGAAGTGCAAAAGAAGGCGGAGTCCGCCCTGAAGGACTTCCGTCTGGGCATGCCCCTGGCGCAGGTCCTGCAGAAGTATTCTTTCACCAGCCAGGATTTGGGGTACATCAACCAGGCCGACCTGAATCCTCAGCTAAGCAGCATCCTGGAAAAGCTGCGGCCTGGGGAATTAGCCCCGGTGCAGAATCCCGAAGGTTTCCAGTTGATAGTCCTGGCAGGCAAGCGTTCCGGCCAGCCCCCTCCTTTTGAAGAAGTGGCCCCCCAGATCCGCCGGATGCTCACCAGCCAAATCAGGGAGAAGCAATTTATCGAATGGGTCAAGACTCTGCGGGAGAAGGCCCATATCAAGATTATGTTGTGAGCAGGGGTCGGGGGTCAGGGGTCAGGGGTCAGGGGTCAGGGGTCAGGGGTCAGAAAATTATTTGGCACTGATTCCGAAAATCAAGGATTTAAGGTTTTTTTGGTGGCGCAGGCTTTCCAGCCTGCGCAGTTTTTCGGCGCAGCCTGGATAGGCTGTGCCACCGACGGAAAAACTTGTGGGTAATGAATAAAAAAAGCTGATCGCTAAAAGCTGAAAGCCATTGACCTCCGCAGACCAGAGACCGCAGACCGAAGACCAGCCAGGCTCGCCGCCCGTGGCCGATATCGCCCGTCTGGCCGATCACGTCGGCCAGGCGGTGACCGTGCGGGGCTGGGTCCACCATCTTCGCTCCAGCGGCAAAATCCGCTTCCTGGTGGTCCGGGACGGCACCGGCCTGGTCCAGGGGGTGCTGGTCAAAGGCCAGCTCCCGGACGGGGACTTCCAGGAATTTGACCGCCTCACCCTGGAATCTTCCCTGATTCTGGAAGGGCTGGTGCGGGCCGAGCCCCGGGCCCCCGGCGGCTTTGAATTGACCGTCACCCGCCTGGAGCCCCTGCAGATTCCCCAGGATTACCCCATTGCCCCCAAGGAGCACGGGGTGGGCTTCCTCATGGACCACCGCCACCTCTGGCTCCGCTCCCCCCGGCAACAGGCCATCCTCAGGGTGCGGGACGAGGTCTTCCGGGCCTGCCGGGACTTTTTCCACGGCCAGGGCTTCGTCCTGGTGGACACCCCCATCCTCACCCCCACCGCCTGCGAAGGCACCACCAGCCTCTTTGAGACCGACTATCTGGACCGGGGCAAGGCCTATCTCTCCCAGAGCGGCCAGCTTTATCTGGAGGCCGCGGCCATGGCCCTGGGCCGGGTTTATTGTTTCGGCCCCACCTTCCGGGCGGAAAAGTCCAAAACCCGCCGCCACCTCACGGAGTTCTGGATGGTGGAGGCGGAAGCCGCGTTTTTCACCCTGGAGGACATCATGGGCCTGGCCGAGGGCCTGGTGAGCTACGTGGTCCAAGAGGTATTGGCCCATCGCGGCCAGGAACTTAAGATCCTGGAACGGGATATATCTCCCCTGGAGGCGGCGGTTCCCCCCTTCCCCCGGATCAGCTATGGGGAAGCCCTCGCCCGCTTAAATGAGGGGGGCCAAGAGATGGCCTGGGGCGAGGATTTCGGGGGCGACGAAGAGACCCTCATCTCCCAGGCCTTTGACCGGCCGGTCATGGTGCACCGCTACCCCCGCCAGTGCAAGGCCTTTTACATGGAAGCCGATGCGGCCAACCCGGAGCTGGCCCTGTGCGTGGATATGCTGGCCCCCGAAGGGTATGGGGAGATCATCGGCGGCTCCCAGCGGGTGGCGGATCTGGAGGTCCTGCTGACCCGCCTGGCAGAACACCGTCTACCCCGGGAACCCCTGGAGTGGTACCTGGACCTGCGCCGTTACGGCAGCGTGCCCCATAGCGGTTTCGGCCTGGGGATAGAACGCCTGGTGGCCTGGCTCTGCGGCCTCAAACACGTGCGGGAGGCCATCCCCTTTCCCCGCCTCCTGGACCGCCTTTACCCTTGATGGCCATGGGGTGGAGGTGAGTCAGGGGCGTGGGCCCCTACCCCGACCCCCCAGTCCCCGCCCCCAGCCTTTATGGGTTCTCTGCACAGAATTTCCGAGGAGCCGCCGCCAAATTGGGGTACAATATCCCCGGGAAGATCCCTGGGGATCAGGTGTCTCACCTATAGCATTTGCCAAAAGTTCTTTCCTCTTATCCCCTCTCCCCCCAGCGGGGAGAGAGGGTTAGGGTGAGGGGGGGCGGAAAAAACTTTTGGCAACCAGTATAACCTGAGGTAGTCTCGCAACTTTTTCCAGCGGCAATTATTATGGCTTGAACCGAAAACTGCACCCGATTGTTTAACATTTGCAACCTTGTCAGGTCTAAATGATTGAAGCCCATGAGGATAGTCGATGACTGACCCCCAACTCGTGGCCCGGGCGCAAGAGGGCGACCTCCCGGCCTTCGAGGAACTGGTCAAGAAGTATCAGCGGGAGATCTATAGTCTGGCTTACCGGCTGGTACTGGATGCAGAGGAGGCCAAAGACTTGGCGCAACAGGCCTTTCTTCAGGCCTTTGTCCATATCCGGAGCTTTCGCCAGCAGGCTCAATTCCGCACCTGGCTTTTCCGGATCGCCATTAATCAATGCTATAGCTACTTGAAAAACAGGAAAAAGTTCGGGGACCCGGTGGATTGTGAGGATTTCGTCCTGGTGGGAGAGGAATCGCCGGAAGAGGACCTGGTGGCCCAGGACCGGCGTCAACGCCTCTATGCCGCGCTGCAGCGCCTGCCGGCCAAGCAGCTGGCGGTGATTACCCTCAAGTTGGAGCAGGGCTTATCCTATGAAGAAATCAGCCGGGTCTTGGGGGGCACCACCGGCGCCGCCCGGGTCAACTATTGCCAGGCGATAAAGACCCTGAGGAAATATCTGCAAGACGAGGATGACCATGAAGTGGCGGTGCGCTCTTATCCAAAGATGGTTACCCGCATATCCCGACGGTGATCTTCCCTCCTTTTGGCGGGGGAGAATCAGATCACACCTGGAAAGGTGTCCGGTGTGTCGGGAAGAGTCGGCCGGTTTGGCAGAGACGATTCGGGCGGTTCAGGCCGCGGGGGAGCCGGACCCGGGAGAGGCCTTCTGGGAGGACTTTAACCGGGACCTGCATCTGGAGTTGGCCCGGAGCGCCCAGGCCCCCGCGCCTTCCCGTTTCTCAAAAATCCCCTATTATCTACTGGGGGCCCCGGCCGTGGCCTTACTGGTCTTTTGGGTCGCCAGCATCTATCTGCACCAGGAACGGCCCGGCCTGGCTCCACCCTCCCCCATGGCCCAACAAGAGAAAGCGCCGGAGAAGGAGAAAATGGCAGCCAGGCCTCGGGTGCCGGCGCCAGCCCCGGAGGAGACCGCCGGGTCCGTCGTCTTGGCCACCCATAATGGCTATGAGATGCCCCCGGACGACGATGTGGACCTCCTTTTGGGTGATCTGGATACAACCTTGGCGGGGATGACGGAGAAGGAAAAGGAGGCTTTCCTGAAAAGGTTGCGCCAGCACGATAAGGATGGGTCATGTTCAAAAGAATACTCTGCACCTTTCTGGGCCTAATCCTGGCAATAACCGCCTGGGCCTCCCGGGCCCCGGCCCAGGTCGATGGAGGCATGGACGGCAGCTTTCAAGAACGGTTTTATCAGATCAAACGCCGGCAGTTGGGGCCGGAACTGGGGGTGAGCCAACAGGTCGTGGACCGGCTTCTCCAGATCGAGCAGCACTACCAGGCCCTGCGCCGGCAATTGTTTAAGAACTCCAAGGCCGATTTCCAACACCTGGTCAAGGTCCTGTCCCAACCCTCCCCCGGGGAACAGGAAGTGAAGCCGATATTAAATAAAATACTGAGGCATCCCCAAGAGAAGCAGAATATACAGCAGATGCAGACTCAAGAAGAGGAGAAATTGTTAACCCCGGTGCAAGAAGCCCGGAAAATCTTGTATCAGAAAAGATTATTGCAGGAAGCCCGCAATGTGAAGCGCAGTCAAAGGGGACCCCAGCGCCTGGGCCCCCCCTCGGGTCCCCGGGAGATCCAGGTTTCCCGGAAGACTGTCGGTGACGTGGGTTCCGGAGGCGCTTATCAAGAAAAGGAATTGACCCTAAATGGCCAGCAACCCCGGATGGTCTCGGCTCTGGGGGTGAATCAACAGACGGTGGTCCAACTCCTGCAGATTAGAGAGCGTTATCGTCCTAGGCGACAGCAGTTGATCTTGGAGGCAAGAAACGAATTCAGCCGGCTGGAACAGGTGATGCGGCAGCCAAATCCTGTCAACCCGGAAGTAAAGACAATCCTTAATAATATCAAGAAGAAAGAACAGGAGATGCAGGATCTGAAGCAACGCCAGGAGGAGGAAGTGGTGGCCCTCCTCACCCCGGTGCAACACGCCCGTTATCTCCTGTTTCTCATCAGCATGCGCCACCAACCCGGGTCTGGGCCCCGCAGCCTGGGTCCTCCCGGGGGCGGTGGGGTGGGGGCCAAGCCCGCGGGCAACTCATCTCCCGGCTGGTCCATCCCCTCCCGGCCCTCCAACCGTTAAAGGGAGGGAGAGCAGAAGAGTCAAGGGGGGCCAAAGCCGGAGGGAAAAGGGGGCCTGGAGGCGGCAGTAATCCTCCTCCGGCCCTTTTTTTTGCACTTGCCAAGTGCGTCCTCGGAAAGCTAAAATAATGGGGGCGTGCCGGAGTGGTGGAATTGGTAGACGCAGGGGACTCAAAATCCCCCGGGCCGCGCGCCTGTGCGAGTTCGAGTCTCGCCTCCGGCACCAAAATCACCATTTCTGGTTGCAGATGACGTTTTGCGGTTGCATGAATTTGCCCATATATCACATCCAAGTCTTTTTCTCCCCCCGACTCCCCCGGATTCATTACCCCAAGTATGCGGGATAAGATGAAAAAACTGAGTATTGGAATATTGGTACTGGTTTTATCCGTTCTCTTCCTGACTCCGGCCCAGGGCCGGGAAGTCAGTTTGAGAATCCTTTATGTCAACGATTTCCATGGCTTTGCTGCGCCTTACCAGTCTATTGGCTCCCAGGAAAAACTGGGAGGCGTCGCTTCCCTGGCCAGAGAAGTGAAGCGGCTGCGCAAGGAAAAGCCCTCGCTGCTCCTGGCCGCGGGGGACATGATCCAGGGCCACAGTTGGGCCAATCTCTTCCGGGGCAGGTCCACCATCGCCTTGATGAACCTGATGCACTTCAACGCCATGGTGGTGGGCAACCACGAGTTCGATTTCGGCCAGGACGTCCTGAAAAAGAGGATTGCCGCGGCCCGCTTCCCGGTGCTGGGGGCCAATGTGGAGGGTTTTCAGGACGGGCTTAAACCCTATGTAATCAAATCCATTCAGGGCCTGAAGGTGGCCATCATCGGCGTGGTCACCCCGGATACTCCCCAGGCCACCCATCCCCGCAACGTTCAGGGCTTGAAATTTCTCCCCCCCGCCGCGGCCGTGGAGAAATATCTGCCGGAGCTAAAAAAGCGGGCGGACCTGGTCCTGGTCCTCTCCCACCTCGGCTACCAGGCTGACCGGGATCTGGCCGCCAAGGTTACGGGGATTGCGGTCATCGTTGGCGGGCATTCCCACACCAAGCTGCTTCAACCCGCGGTGGTGGGCGACACCATCATTGTCCAGGCCTGGGAGCACGCCAAGGCCCTGGGGGTCCTGGACCTGGAGGTGGAAGACGGCAGGATCAAGAAATTCAGCGGCCACCTGCAGATGATCAAACCGGACAGGGGCCGGGAGGATAAGGCGGTCCGCGCCCTGGTCAAGAAGTATGCGGCCAGGGTCAATGCGGTTCTGGGGGAGAAGATAGGCGAGGCCGCCCTGGATCTGGACGGCGAACACGTGCGCACCCAGGAGACCAACCTGGGGGACCTCCTGGCTGATATCCTCCGCCAGGCTGCGGGGGCCCAGGCGGCCATCATCAACGGCGGCGGCATCCGGGCCGGCATCCCCAAGGGGACCATCACCGTCAAGGATATTACCGCGGTTTTGCCCTTTGATAATTACCTGGTGGCCATCAAGCTCACCGGCCAGCAGATCAAAGAGGCCCTGGAGCACGGAGTGTCCGGCCTGGAGGAAGGGGCCGGCAGGTTTCCCCAGGTCTCCGGCCTCTCCTTCGCCTATAACCGCCAGGCCCCCCCCGGCTCCCGGGTGAAGAAGGTCTCCGTCGGCGGGCGGCCCCTTGATCCCCGGAAAGAGTACGTCGTGGCCACCAACGACTTCATGGCCGCCGGGGGTGACGGCTACCGGGCCTTTGGCGAGGCCCTGAAGTCTTCCCCGGATTTTGTCTGCACCGGCGGGATGCTCAAAGGGGATAAGCTGGTATACAACGACGCGGGCCACTGGCTGCGGGACGTGGTCATCGACTATATTCGCCGGCAGAAGACGGTGGCTCCCCAAGCGGACGGCCGCATCAAGCAGATTGATTAGAGGCAGGAGGCAGCCCCAGGCTTCAGCCTGTCTCCCCAGAACTAAAAACTAAAAACCAGAAACTGCATTTGATGCGGGTTTATGTGAACGATAAGCCGGTGGAGCTCCTGCCGGGGATGACTGTGAGACATGCCTTGCTCCAGGCCGGGCTCCTGGGCGAGATTGAGGCGGGCCGGAAGGTCTACGACGACTGGGGCAATGAAGTGGGTCTGGGGGGCGCCCTCTCTGCGGAGATGAAGATATGGGTCAGATAATAGGAGCCGATATCCATGGCTGAGATCGAACTGCCGGAGCCGGAGGAATTGGAGGAGAAGAAAAGGGAGCCATTCACCAAGAGGGTGGCCCTGACCACTGCCATCTTCGCGGTCATTCTGGCCATCACTTCCCTGGGGGGGAGCAACGCCATGAAAGAGATGCTCCTGGCCCAGCAGCAGGCCTCGGACCAATGGGCCTTCTACCAGGCCAAGGTGATCCGGGAGCACCTGTACCGCCAACAGAAACAGCGTCTGGAATTGGACCTCCTGGAGAAAGAGGCCCTCAAGCCTGAGGTCAGGAAGCGCTATGAGGCCTTGCTCCAGCAGACCTCCAAAGAGGCGGAACGCTACGGTCTGGAAAAGAAAGACATCAGGAAAGCGGCCGAAAAGCTGGAGCACGAACGGGACATCAACCGCAATAAGGACCCCTACTTCGACTACGCCGAGGTCCTGCTGCAGATCGCCATTGTCATGGCCTCCATCTCCATTCTGGCCCATTCCCGCAGGATTTTCATATTCGCCTTGGTCGCCGCGGCCCTGGGCGCTTTCTTGTCCCTGAACGGCTTTACGCTCCTCTTCCGCATCCCTTTTTTCCATTACTGAGTGAACACTAAGCCGTGAGCAGTAAGCAGTGAATAGGACGGGGCCGCTGGCGCCGGTTTCTTCCTGCTCACTGCTTACCGCCCACGCTCGCGTTAAAACCAGAGAAAAAAGCCGTTGGCCATGTAGACCAGGCCCACCGCGCTGAGGGCCAGGCCCGCGCCCCACATGCTCTTCCTTCTGATCAGCGCGGCCACCGCGGACATCATGATGCCGATCTGCAGCAGCATCACCGCCAGGGCAAAGGCGCCGTTATGCCTTTTGAGGACCTCTTGCTCCTTGATGAAGTTTTCCGCTTCGGTTTTGATTTGCTTCTTCTCTTGATTAAGCTTGTTGATTTCCTGGCTATAATCCTTAATTTTAGCCTTTAGGAACTCTTGCACCTGGGGGTTGGGGGTTTTCAACAGGTTGGCATAAGTCAGGATGTCCCGGCTCAGCCGGAAACTGTACTCCTTAATGCTCTTGGATTGGTAATAGGCCCAGTGGTTGGCTTCCTTGGTGGTCTGAATCTGCACCTTGGTGGAGTAGCTGGAGGCCTTCAGGGAAGAGATGGCCGCACATACGGCCAGAATGGTGGTGGTCAGGGCCACCCACTGGAGCCAGGTCTCTTTGGGGGGCTCGGCCATTGGCTCTCCTTTCTTGGTTTCTTTATAAAGATGAGTGAATATGGCCGCATAATATTACCATCCCGGCATTGAAGGGGCAACAGGAAGGCCCCAGGCATCAGGGTTTTGCTGCAACTCAATTAGTGCATTTGCGAAATGTTGTTGATAAAATGATTGCTAAACTAAAAGAAGTGTAAGCTTCAGCCTCTCCTCTTATTCCGGGGCTGGCGGTCTTTCCCGTTAAATGCCAGAGGCCGAACATCCCGGGGCTTGGGCTCCGGCTGCTATATCCGAATAAATTGTAAAAGATTCAGTTTAGTACAAAGGAAGCCAGGCATGACCAGGGCGCAGATATTGGTGGCGGACAGCAATCCCGATTTTGCCGCAGAACTGGCGGCGAACCTGAAGTCCTTGGGATACGCGGTAGCGGGGGTGGTCTCCTCCCTGGAAGAGGCCTTGAAAAAGGCGGAAGAGAAGCAGCCGGATTTGGTCCTGTTGGACCTGAAGTTGCTGGCGGACGGCCACCAAGGGAAAACCGCCCGCCAAATCCGGAAGCGCTTAAAAAGCCTGGTCTATTTGGTGGGGGAGGAAGACCGGAAAACCTTGCAGAGGGCCAAGATCACCCACAGTTTCGATTATCTCCGGAAAGCCTGCGATACCAGGGAACTGGAAACCATCATCGATATGGCCCTCTACCGGCGGAAGCTGGAAGGGGAGATGACCGGGGGCGGAAAAGCGCCCGCCAAGCCGGATGCGGGAATGAAGGAAGACGCGTCGGGCCTGGAGAGCGGGATCGACCGCCATCAAAGCCTGGAAGAGACCCTTCAGGCCGAGAGGCAAAAACTCTACCATCTTTTGGATACCCTTCCGGCCTACGTGGTGCTGCTGGCTCCGGACTACTCCGTGCCTTTCGCCAACCGGGAGTTCATAGAACGCTTCGGGGCGCCGGAAGGCCGGAAGTGCTACGATTTCCTCTTTGGCCGCACCTCTCCTTGTCAGGATTGCGAAACCTACAAGGTCTTGGAGACCAACGCTCCCCATGATTGGGAGTGGACCGGCCCCGATGGCCGCAACTACCAGATCCACGACTTTCCTTTTCGGGACAATGACGGCTCGCCCCTGATTCTGGAAATGGGGGTGGACGTCACCGTCCTCAAGGAGAAGGAGGCCCAGATCCGCCGGGCCAATCGGGCCCTTCAGACTTTGAGCAGCGTCAACCAGGCAGTAGTGCGGGCGCATACGGAGGCCGAGCTCCTCGAAGACGTCTGCCGCGCGGTGGTCGCGGAGGGGGGCTACCGCCTGACCTGGATCGGCTACGCCGAGAACGACCGGGAAAAGACGGTGCGGCCCGTGGCCCAGGCCGGCTATGAAGAGGGATATCTGGAGACCCTGAACATTACCTGGGCGGACAAGACAAGGGGCCGGGGGCCCACGGGCACGGCCATCCGCACCGGCCAACCCGCCCTGGCCCGGAACATCCCCACCGATCCCCTCTTCGCACCCTGGCGTCAGGAAGCCGTCAAACGGGGCTACGCCTCCTCCCTGGTCCTCCCCCTGTTAGTGGACGGGCAGGCTTTCGGGGCTTTAAATATCTACGCCGGGGAAGCGGATGCCTTTGACACCGGGGAAGTGCAGCTCTTAGCAGATTTGGCCGCGGATGTCTCCTTCGGGATCATGGCCTTGAGGGGCAGGGAGGAGCGGCGGCGGATGGCCGCGGCCCTGCGCCACTCTTACGAAGAACTGGAAGCCCGGGTCCAGGACCGGACCCGGGATCTGGCCCAGGCCAACGCCGCCTTGCAGACCGAGATCACGGAGCGCCTCTGGTCGGAGAAGAAGCTCCGGGAAAGCGAGGAGCGCTACCGCCGCCTGGTGGACCTCTCGCCGGACGCCATTGCCGTGCAGAGCCAAGGGGAGTTTCTCTTCGTTAATCCTGCGGGCGCGCAGCTTTTCGGCGCGGACAGCCCTCAGGCAATGGTGGGCAAAAGAGTCCCGGAGGTGATCCATCCCGATTTTCGGCAATTGGTCACCGCCCGCATCAGCCGGGTCAACGCCCCAGGCGCCAAGACCGATCTCCAGGAGATAAAAATTTTACGTTTGGACGGCCGGGTGGTGGACGTGGAGGCCTCCGGGGTGGGGATTGAATATCAGGGGCGGCCCGCGGTCCAGGTAATGCTCCGGGATATTACGGTCCGCAAGGAGATGGAAAAGAAACTGGAGCACCTGGCCTCCTTTCCCCAATTGAACCCCAATCCCGTGTTGGAGGTGGATACCTCAGGAGCCCTCACTTTTTATAACGCGGCCGCCAAGGAGGCCCTCAAGAATGTGGGAATGGCGATAGTGGGGGTATGGCGCTTTCTACCCCCAGATCTGCATGAAATTCTGAAAACCGCCCAGGAAACTGGAGAGACCCTTTTTCAACGGGAAGTAAAAATAAACGGCGCAATTTTTTTAGAGACGCTTTCTTTCATCCCCGAGGCTAAGGTCTTGCGCATCTATGCCACGGACATCACTGAGCGCCAGCGGGCCGAAAGGGAGCGCCAGGAACTCCTGGAAAAGTTGCAGGCGAGCGAGGAGGAACTCCAGGCCACGGTCGAGGAACTCCAGGCGCAGACTGAGGAACTGCAGGCGCAGACCGAAGAACTCCTGTCGACCAACCAACAACTGCACGAAGCCCTGGCAGCCCTGCAGGATAGGGAAGCCCAATTGCACGCGATCTTCGACAGCCTTACCGAGGGGCTGGTGGTCGCCGATCTTGAGGGCCGCCTGCTGCATTGGAACCCAGCCGCCATAGCCATGCACGGCGTTGCCACCCTGGAAGAATGCCGCCGCCGCTTACCGGAGTTCGCCAACATCTTCGAACTATCAACCTTGGAAGACGGCATCCTGCCCCTGGAAAGATGGCCCTTGGCCCGCATCCTGGCCGGTGAAACTCTCCGGGACTGGGAAGTGCGGGTGCGCCGCCACGGCACCGACTGGCAGCGGGTCTTCAGCTACGGCGGCAGGCTGGCTTATGACCAAAACGGCCAGCCGTTGCTGGCGGTGGTCACGGTGAACGACATCACGGAGCGTAAGCAAGCCGAGGAGATGTTGCGCAAGAGTAATCAGCATCTCGACTTGATGGCGGAGACGGCCAGTCAGCTTTTGGCCAGCGCCTCGCCCCCAAAAGTGGTGGATTCCCTTTGCCAAAGGGCCATGGCCGTTCTCGACTGCGATGCCTATTTCAATTTTCTCCATAATGAAAAAGAGGGACGCCTCCGTCTTAACGCCTTCGCTGGCATCCCGGAGGAAGAGGCCCGCCTCATTGAGTGGCTTGATTATGGGGTGGCGGTGTGCGGCTGCGCCTTCCGGGACGGTTGCCGCATTGTGACCGAGGACATTTTGAACACCACCGACCCGCGCACCGAACTGATCAAGTCTTACGGCATTCAGGCTTACGCCTGCCATCCCCTGATGATCGAGGACCGGGTGCTGGGCACCCTGTCCTTTGGCACCAGGACTAGGAGCAGTTTTACCCCCGACGAACTGGCGCTGATGAAGGCGGTGGCCGACCTGGTGGCCATTGCCATGGAGCGGAGACTGGCTGAGGAAGCCCTCCGGGAGAGCCGGGAGGATCTGAACCGGGCCCAGGCCGTGGCCCACACCGGCAGTTGGCGCCTGAACCTGCGGAAAAACGAGCTGCTCTGGTCCGATGAAACCTACCGGATTTTTGGAATGCAACCAGGTCCGCCGCTGTCCTACGAGTCCTTTCTGGCCGCAGTTTACCCGGAGGATCGGGAATACGTGGACCAGCAGTGGCAGGCGGCCATCCGGGGTGAGCCTTACGATATCGAACACCGCATCGTCGTGGGGGACGCGGTGAAGTGGGTCCGGGAGAGGGCCGAACTGGAGTTCGACCACCAAGGCCAGCTCAAGGGTGGTTTTGGGACGGTCCAGGACATCACCGAACGCAAAGACGCGGAAACGACCCTCCAGGCCTCCAGTGATTTCCTGGAAATCGCCAACCGCCACACCGAGATGGCGCCCCTGCTCCAGGATTTTGTCGCCGCGGTCAAAGAACACACCGGCTGTGAGGCGGTGGCCATCCGCATCCTGGATGAGCAGGGAAGAATCCCCTATGAGGCCCACAAAGGCTTCCCCCCCGAGTTCATCGCCTGTGAAAGCCCCCTGTCCATCGATGCAGACCATTGCCTCTGCATTAATGTTTGCAGGGGAACCATAGCCCCAGATTTGCCCTTCTACACCCCGGGCTCTTCCTGTTTTATTAACCGTTTTTCCCAACTTTTGGCCACGGACTCCCGGGAATTGCTGGGTTATCTCCGCAACGCCTGCCACCGCTTTGGCTTTGAGTCGGTGGCCCTGATTCCCATTGGTTTTGGGGGGAATATCTTGGGCCTGATTCACCTGGCCGACCACCGGGAGAACAGGGTGCCCCTGGCCTTGGTGACGCGGCTGGAAAGAATCGCCCTGACCTTGGGGACGGCCATCAACCGGGTGCGGGCGGAAGAGGCGTGGCGCCAGGCATTGGCTGAGTCCCGGCAGCGCCAGGCGGAGATTGCCGCCCTGCTCCAGGCCACCCGGGCGGTGCTGGAAGCCGGCAACTTCCAGGAGATTGGCCGTTCCATTTTCGATTCCTGCAAGGCATTAATCGGGGCCACCTCCGGGTACATCGCCCTCCTCACCGCCGACGGCCAGGAGAACCAGGTTATTTTTCTGGACCCTGGGGGTCTGACCTGCGAGGTGGATTCCTCGCTGCCCATGCCGGTGAGGGGCCTCCGGGCGGAGGCCTACCGCACCGGCAGAACGGTGTACCACAATGACTTCTCCAGCAGCGATTATGCCAAATTCCTGCCCCCGGGGCACGTGGGCCTGGAAAATGTCCTCTTCGCTCCCCTGGTGGTGAAGGGCAAGGCCGTGGGCCTCCTGGGCCTGGGTAACAAACCCGGGGGCTACACGGCCAACGACGCCCGCCTGGCTGCCGGGTTTGGGGAACTGGCGGCCATGGCCCTGGCCAACAACCAGGCCGAAGAAGAACGGGAAAGATTGATCCAGGAGTTGGTGACGGAGCGGGCCCGGCTGCGGGCCATCATCGCCAGCGCGCCGGAAGCCATTGTCGTGGCCGATGCCGGCGGGCGGATGGTCATGGCCAATCCCGCGGCGGAACGGCTTTACGCCAAGCCCTTGGAAGATGGCGCGGACCTGGAAGGCTGCGCCTTGTTCCAGCTCTGCCAGGCGGACGGCTCCATCTGCGTCCCCGGCAATCAGCCGCTGCTCCGTTCGGCCACGGCCGGGGAGACCCACCGCAACCAGGAGATGATCCTCACCTGGCCCGACGGCCAGAGCCGGGATCTCCTGGTGAACACTGCGCCCATTAAAGACCACCTGGGCCGCAGCAGCGGCGCAGTGGGCCTCTTCCAGGACATTACCCAGCGGAAACGGGTGGACGAAAAGATCCGGAATCTAAACGCCGAGCTCCGGGACCGCATCCGGGAGGTCAGTGAACGCACTCTGCAATTGGAGGCCGCCAACAAGGAACTGGAAGCCTTTTCCTATTCAGTGTCCCATGACCTGCGCTCCCCCCTGCGGGCCATCGAGGGCTTTGCCCGCATCCTCCTGGAAGAACATGGGGAAAGATTAAATGGGGAGGGCTTGCGCCTGCTCAATGTCATTCGCAGCAACACCCACATTATGGGGGCATTGATTGACGACCTCCTGGCCCTTTCCCGCCTGGGACGCCAGGAAATAAAGGCCCAGAAAATCGATCTGGGGGGCCTGGTCACTTCGGTCTTCGGGGAACTGCGGGCCCAGGCTCCGGAAAGGCAAATGCACCTCATCTTGAATCCCCTGCCCCCCATTTATGGAGACCGCTCCCTGATCAATCAAGTCCTGGTAAATCTCTTGGGGAACGCGGTCAAATTCACCAAGTCCAGGAAAAAGGCCATAATTGAGGTGGGCGGCTGGACAGAGGGTGAAGAGGATATATACTTTGTGAAAGATAACGGGGTGGGTTTTGATATGCGCTATGTGGATAAGATCTTCGGGGTTTTCCAGCGCCTGCACCGGCGGGAAGACTTTGACGGCACCGGCGTGGGCCTGGCCATTGTCCAGCGCATTATCCAACGGCACGGAGGAAGGGTCTGGGCCGCCGGCAAGGTGAATGGCGGCGCCGATTTTTATTTTGCCTTGCCGCATAAAGGAGAAGAGAGTGGTGGATAACTCTATCGCCATGGAAATCATTTTGATTGAAGACAATCCCCATGATGCGGAGCTGGTCCTCAGGGCCCTGAAAAAACACGGGCTGGCCAACAAGGTGCAACTGCTCCAGGATGGGGCGGAGGCCCTGGACTTCATTTTCGCCAGCGGCGCCTATGTGGGGCGGGACCTTAATCATCGCCCCAAGTTGATCCTCCTGGACCTGAAGCTGCCCAAGGTGGACGGCCTGGAGATCCTCCGCCGGATTAAAGCGGATGAACGGACCAGGTCGATCCCGGTGGTGGTCATGACCTCCTCCCAGGAAGAAAAGGACATCGTGGAAAGTTATAGTCTGGGAGTGAATAGCTACATCGTCAAACCGGTGGATTTTGACAAGTTCGTACAATCCGTGGCCGACCTGGGTCTTTACTGGCTGCTGCTGAACAAGGTGCCGGGATGAGGAAGTAAGCAGTGAGCAGTAAGAAATAATTTGCATTTTTAGCTTCTGCGGCAAACTGCTCACTGCTTACTGCTCACTATTTCAGGGTGAACCGACCTTGATAAAATCATTAGATATCTTGCTGTTGGAAGATATGGAGAGCGATGCGGAACTGATGGAATACGAGCTCCGCAGAGCCAAGATAAACTTCATCTTCAGGCGCGTGGATTCCCGGGACGGTTTTCTCCAGGAACTGCAGCAACGTCTCCCTGACCTGATCCTGGCTGACCATAGCCTGCCCTCCTTCGATGGCCTCACCGCCCTGCGGATGGTGGAGAAGATCTGTCCGGAGACGCCCTTTATCTTTGTTTCCGGGGCCATGGGTGAAGAAGTGGCCGTGGATACCCTGAAAATGGGAGCCACGGATTATGTCCTGAAGCAAAACCTGGCCCGGTTGGGCCCGGCCGTGGAACGGGCCTTGCGGGAAGCGGAAGACCGGCGGCAACGCCGCCTGGCCGAAGAGATGCTCCGGGAGAGTGAGGAGAAGTTTCGGATCCTGTTCCAAACCGCAGGCAGCTTCATCGGCGTGGCCACCCCGGAGGGCCGGCTTTTGGAGATTAATGCGGAGGCTGAGCGGATTACCGGCTGGCGCCGGCAGGAGGTCCTGGGGGGGAGTTTCCTGGAATTGTTTGTGCCGGAGGCCTATCAAGAGGCAGTGCAAGGGGACATGCAAAAGGTGTTGGCCGGACAGGAAACCCGGGGTTTTGAAATGCCCCTCAAGCTGCGGGAGGGGAGTGAACGCCCGTTTCTTTGGAATGTCAACCGCTTATTGGGGAAGGAGGGTGAAGTCCTGGGCGTTATTGCCGTGGGCCAGGATATCACGGCCAGGAAAAGGGCCGAAGAAGAGTTGCGGGAATCAGAGATGAAACTGCGCCTCCTGACCTCCCAGATCCTCACCGCCCAGGAGAACGAACGCAAACGTATCTCCCGGGAGCTCCATGACGAGCTGGGGCAAAGCCTGACGCTTCTGAAACTGAACCTGCGGGCTGCGGGCAAGCACTTGCTGGAGCCCGTGGAGGTTAAAGAAGAATTGGGGGCTTTGTCTCTCTATCTGGATGAAGTCATCGACAAGGTGCGCCGCCTCTCCCGGGCCCTGTGCCCGGCCATCCTGGAGGATTTGGGCCTGGTGCCGGCCTTGCAATATCTGATCAATGAATTCAGCAAATACTATGAGATCAACCACCACTTCAGTCTTAAAGATCTGGACCATCTGTTCGAAAAAGAGGCCCAGATTATCATCTTCCGGATCTTTCAGGAAGCCCTGACCAACATCGCCAAACACGCCCGGGCCACCAAGGTGCGTTTGGCCGTCCAGGAATCTGGGGGGATGGTCATTTTTGAGGTGGAGGATAATGGCCAGGGGTTTGAGGTAGTTCAGACCCTGAGCCGCCCCTCCATGGACAAGGGATTGGGACTGGCGGCCCTGGATGAACGGGCCAAAATGCTGGGCGGCTCTCTGTGGATCTGGAGTCAGAAGGGCCAGGGAACGCGCATCACCTGCGCCATACCGGTGGGTCAGCAAAGGAATTAAGCCGTTGACTTGGGAAGTTCTGATGGTGCCTGGGCAAACCTTCCAGGGGAGGAAATAAATCTTGGAGAACTCTTATCGTATCGTTCTGGCCGATGACCATGCCATGTTCCGCCGAGGAGTAAAGAGGATTATCCAGGAAAACACAGAACTGGAAGTGGTGGGGGAGGCGGCTGATGGCCTGGAATTGTTAGAAATTATCAAGAAATCTCCCCCCCAAATGGTCATCGTCGATGTCTCCATGCCCAATCTTCGGGGGTTGGAGGCTACCCGGGAAATCAAAATGGCCTTTCCCGCCATCAAGGTCGTCATCCTCACCATGCATAAAGACAAGGAATATCTGTATCACGCCCTGGCGGCCGGAGCAGAGGGCTATTTGCTGAAAGAAGACGCCGATATCGAGTTGTTTTCCGCCATCAAGACCATCCGCCGGGGAGGGACCTATATCTCCCGCCTCCTGGCCCCCCAAATGACGGATATCTTTATGGAGCGGCAGCATCTGCGGGAAAGGCAGAGAAAGTTGCCGGGGGAACTCTTAAGCACCCGGGAAAGGGAGATCATCAAACTCATTGCCGAAGGCAAATCCAGCAAAGAAATTGCCGAACTCCTGTACATCAGTTCCCGGACGGTGCAGCACCACCGGGCCAACATCATGAGGAAACTCAACATCAAAAAGACCGTAGACTTGGTGAAGTACGCCATTCAAAAGGGATATACCTCCGCGGACGGCAGTTGATCCGGCAGGGCGCCGCTCTTATGGGGCAAACTCTTTTCCTACCATATAGGTAGTTTTACCTAGGCCTAAATAGGTATTACTGCGCATTTACTTTTCCCCCCCGAAAATAATAAAAGTGAGTAAGAGCCTATCTTGGGCGGGGCCGCGGCTAAGTCCCCGGCGGCCCTGGGCTCAAAGGATGCAGAAATGGCATGGCGCCATAAAAAGGCAGAACCCTTGGATGGCAAAAACCTTCGGACTGCGGGCCTCCTGCGGTGGCAGCCCCGGACCGGTTTAAGCGTGGAAACCCCGACCTATAAAAAGACCAAAATGGACCTGGCTTTCCCGCCATTGCGCCCCGTTAAGTGGTCCTACCGGCAGTTGGGATATTTCCAGGGAAAAAAGGTTTGGGAAACCAGCCTGAGTTTTTCGTATTTTCACTAATTTTAGGATTTTTCCAGGATGACAGATATCCAGAGGCTTGACCAAAGTGTGTTTGCATGGATGCATGAGGAACCCGCCATGGGAATACCATATTCGGTAGTATTAGCTGATAGCCATGACATGTTTCGTCAGGAGGTCAGGAGAATTATTGAAACAATGGGAGATATCCGAGTAGTAGGGGAGGCCGGTGACGGATATCAGCTTTTAGACGTGTTGCAATCTGTGATCCCGGATATGGTTATTGTTGATATTTCCATGCCAAATCTTAGAGATATCGAGGCGATCAGTAAAATAAGAGCGCTTCATGCCAATATTAAACTATTATTTATATCAATACATGAACATCAGGAATATCTTAATTATGCTTTAGACAATGGCGCCAATGGCTTTATTTGCAAGCTAAACTTAGATAACGAGTTGTGGCCGGCAATAGGAGCGATACGTTGTGGAAATATATATATATCACCACTTGTTTCACAAGGATAGAGAAGTAAATGTTAATAACATTGCGGCATTTTTATTGCCAGTCACCGCGAGTTGAAAATTCCCCCCCTGGCCTGGGGGGAGGGGCGGCGATAGCCTGGCGTTTATTTCCTAGCCGGTTTAAAAAAATGCGCGTATGCCGCTTTTCCTTCGTCAGCCAGCAGAATTCTCGCGGACGCTCATTCATTAGGCACTTTTACCTAGTTCCAAATAGGTATTTTGGCCGATTGATTTTTCCCGGAAAAAGGAGTTGTATCGACACTGCAGCAGTCTTCTAACCTGGTGAGGATGACAATTCACCGGCAGCGCTTAAGAGGAGATATAATCATGGCTACCTGCGGGATTCTGATGTTAGATGACGGCTCCTCCTTGTTTCGAACTTTGGCTTGGGTGTTGGATTACAAGGGCTTCGGGGTGGAGAGGGCTGCAAGCCCCGAGGCCGCACTGGAGTTACTGGTCACCAAAAACTATGATCTGCTCATCGTTAAACTGACCATGGAGGCGGATGGCAACCTGGACGTCATCAAACGCGCCCACAAGCTGAATCCGGAAACCCGCATCGTCGTCGTGGGCGGCGACGACCAGGTGGGTTTTCCCCTGGAGGCCTATCGTCTGAAAATCGATGATTATATTCTCCTACCCTGCACTCCCGCGGCCTTGTGGCGACGGGTGGCCAATTGCCTGGAGCGCCGGGAGGCCAGGCAGGCGGAATCCGGTTCCCAGGTGCGGTTGGCCGCCATCAATGAACAGGTTTTGAACAGGCTGGCCTTGATGTTTCACGATCTGCGCAGTTCCATGGTTTCTAGCTCATCGGCTTTAAAGCTCTTGCTCCGGGGGGTCTATGGAGGCATGGACGAGCCGGTGGCCCAAAAGATTCGGGAGATCTCTTCCCGGATTCAAAAATTAATCGGCGTCAGCGAGGAGTTCATGGCCCAGGTCCTTTCCGGGGATAGTGAGGTCGCCTTGGGTCGGGAATTGCTGGATTTGAAACAGGAGATCGTGGATCCGGTGCTGGATGAATTCGCTGAGGAAATTCAAGATCACGGCATCACCATCGATAACCGTTTGGTAGCCCAACGCACGGCCGCCATCCCCATCAGAGGCAGCAAATTGTACCTGAAGAGCGTTTTCCGGAATCTCTTGAGCAACGGCATCAAACATGGGGGTGAAGGCAGCACCATCGTCATCGATCTGGAAGAGCAGGGCGCCAATTTCCGTCTGAAGGTCTGCAACAGCAGCTCTTTTGTGCCCGAAGAAAACCGCTCCATGTTGTTCGCCCACAGCAGTTGTCCGGGCAAAGGGGGCAAGACCCGGGGGCAGGGCCTGGGTTTGGGACTGCGCTTCGTCAAGGGCATCATCAAGGAACACGGCGGAGATCTATTGCATGAGGCTAAAAACAACGGCACCGATTACATAATTACCTTGCCTCATTAGGGCGGTGCGGGGGTCCTTGAGGGGGCCGGGGTCCGGGGGACCCCGGCCCTTATTTATTTTTTCCGTCTCTTCTGGGTTTCCGGCAGGAGCGGACCCATGTGTCCCCCCGGAAATGGGGGCGCCCCCTGGGGTGCCCCGGGGATTCCCGGTCTTTGATGGCGCTGGTTATCCAGAGCCTTCTGGATTAGTGAGAATTTTTTTAGGGAGAAGGGGCCTGCATCTTGCTTGCCAGGGTCTGGCGCGCCGCTGCCGCCTAAAATCCGATCCACTCATGGCGCCATCTGGGGGAGATTGGCGGGGTCACGGCACCCGTTGGACCCCGGGCGGGACCCAGGTTCCGTCTATGACCGCCTTCTTGGGCCAGTAGAGCCGCAGGATCAGGTTATAGCGATTGCCAAAAGTTTTTCCTTCTATTCCCTCCCCCCCCAGCGGGGGGAGAGGGTTAGGTGAGGGGGGACAGAAAAAACTTTTAGCCATAAGTATAAGGAGAAGGCGGACACAAAATTAAGATTTTCTTGTGCCCGGTTCTCTTCCCCAAGGCTGGCTGGTTTTTCCCCGGTTACGGGGTGACAATGTTGAAGCGTGAATCAAATTTATCCAGCAAAGAAAACAACTCCTTGAGCTTCTCTGGGTTGCCCTCCACCTTGAGTTCCCCCGATTCGATCTTGGCCGGAAGAGAGGCCTCCCCCAGGATGACTTCGTTCAGCGCGGCCCGGTTGAGGGTGACGGTGGCGTCCGCATCCTTGGCCTGTTTCCGGGCCGTGTGGTTCAGCACGCCATTTTCCAGGGTCAGCACATATTCCTCTTTGGTATCCGGAAAATTCCAGTTGATGGTCATGGTCTTACCCGCGGCCTGGGGGCCGTTAAGGCGGATGCCCAGGTAATCGAAGAAGAGGTCCAGGGGCATGGCCTTGATGGTGTCCGGACTGGCGGTGGAGCCCAGAGCTTCCTTGGGCGCCCCCTGGCGCAGTTCCTGAGCCCCGGTAAGATAAAAATTGCGCCAGGGACCGGATTCCGCCTGGTAGCCCAGTTGCTCCAGGGCCTGGGCCTGCAGGGCCCGGGCCCCGGTATCCTGGGGATCGGCAAAGACCACGTGGTTCATGACCTCCGCCACCCAGCGGTACTCGCCTTTGTCATAATACTTCCGGGCCCTGGCCATCACCGCCTTGGCGCCCCCCATGAATTCCACGTACCGCTTGCTGGCCTCCACCGGCGGCAGGGGGTGTAGATGGGCTGGGTTGCCGTCGAACCAACCCAGGTACTTGACGTACACCGATTTCGCATCGTGGTTGACGGTGCCGTAATAGCCCCGGTCATACCACTCCCGGGCCAGGCTCTCGGGCAGCTGGATCATCTCCCCGATCTCCACCATGGTGTAGCCCTGGTTGGCCAGACGCAGAGTCTGGTCATGGAGGTAGCGGTACATATCCCGCTCCTTCTTAAGCCGGTCCACGACCCGCGGTTGACCCCAGACCGGCCAGTGATGAACGCTCAGGAGCACCTCGGAGACGTCGCCCCACCGTTCCAGGGCTTCGTTGAGGTATTTGGACCAGGCCAGGGCATCCCGGATTTTCGCTCCCCTTAAGGTGTAGAGGTTATGGAGGGTATGGGTGCAGTTTTCCGCGGTGCAGAGCACCTTGAGCTGGGGCAGGTAGAAGTGCATCTCCGCGGGGGCTTCCGTGTCCGGCACCATCTGGAACACGAATTTCAGGCCGTCGACGGTCATTTCCTGGCCCGTCTTGGTGATGGTGTCCGTGGGCGGTATGAGGGTGACTGTGCCGGTGGAGGTCGTTACCCCCAGGCCGGCGGTCACCTGGCCTTTGGGCCCCGGCGGCAGGAGGACCCCGTACATGTAAGAGGCCCGGCGGCTCATGGCTGCGCCGGCCATGACGTTTTCATCCAACGCGGCCTTGAGGAAGCCCTGGGGCGCGATGATCCTCACCTTGCCCTCCTTTACCTCCTCCTCGGAGACCACTCCCTTGACGCCCCCATAGTGGTCTATGTGGCTGTGGGTATAGAGCACCGCCACCACCGGCTTCTTGGGCCGGTGCTGATAGTAGAGCTTGAGTGCGGCCCGGGCGTTTTCCGCGGAAATGAGGGGGTCCACCACGATGACGCCGCTATCCCCCTCGATAAAGGTGATGTTGGAGATGTCCGCGCTCCGGACCTGATAGAGCCGGTCCACAACTTTAAAGAGGCCCGCGTACATCAGGAGTTGGGACTGGCGCCAGAGGCTGGGGTTGACGGTGTCCGGCGCGGCCTCGTCCTCTTTGATGAACGCGTACCGGCCCAAATCCCATACGGGTTGGCCCTCCTTGCCCTTAATCGTCCCACTGTTGGGGAGGGGGGCGATAAAGCCCCGCTGGGCGTCTGCGAAATCCTGCTTATCCGCAAAAGGGAGCTTTTTTGATACAGCCGCATTGTTTTTTTTGGTCTGGCTGGTGGCCTCGCCCCTCGGAGGCGGCCCGGCGCTTGCCGTCAGGCCTAGTGCCATGACGATGCCGCCTATCATTAAAGCCAGTTGCAGTCTGTGCATCTGTCACTCTCCTTTAAAAAAAGAGGGGGATTTCACGCTGCTAAAATCCCCCTTCCCTGTTCCTGTCCCCGATCCCGTTAATGACGGATCGCCGCTGGGTCTCCCTTATCGCCCAGGCCCTCATGCAAATCAATGGTCAGCTTCTCCAGTTTGCCGGTGAAGCGGAAGGGCACCCGGTAATCCCCCGCGGTGGTGCCGGAGTCCTCCCCCACGTCAAAGGTTTCGTCAAAGGAGAAGCCCGTCATCATGGTGTGGTCCAGCCGGCCGCCGGCCATCTTTTTTTCGTTGATGAACATGGTGCCGGTGCCCCCCGCGCCCGGTTTGCCCCCGTCCCAGGCAAAGTCGAAGCGGATGGTGGACTTGCCGGAGGGCAGCGCTTCCTGGGAAGTGACGGTATAACGGGCGCTGTCCCCCCAGTTGTAGACAAAGGTGGGCTTGCCATCCTTAACGAACAAGCTGTAGCCGCCGAATTTGCCCCCCTGGGTCACCAGGACCCCTTGGGCCTTGCCATCGGGGTTGTCCACCAGCGCGGTGATGCTGTAGGATCTATTAAAGATGTCGGGGGCCAACTCCGCGTTCACCCGGGTGGCGCCAGGGTAGTAGGTGAAGGACTTCCTGGGGGAGGCTAAGCGTTTCCGGGTATCCAGGACCCGCTCCACGAAGCGGTCGTCCAGGGGCAGGACGTTATATTTTTTCGCCTCTTGCCAGAAGAGTTCCTGCAAGTCCTTGACCTTCTGGGGATACTTGGCCGCCAGGTCATCCGCCTGGCTGAAGTCCTCGGAGACCTGGTAAAGTTCCCACTTATCGTGGTCGAAATCCCCGGTGGCATGGCCCATGGTCTGCCAGGGGAGGCGGCCGTGGCGGGCGGAGGCCATCCAGCCGTCGTGATAGAGGGCCCGGTTGCCGAACATCTCGAAGTATTGGGTGAGATGGCGGGTCTTGGCCTGGGCCCCGGCCTGATCAAAGGTGTAGGCCAGGCTCACCCCTTCCAGAGGTTTTTGTTTGACCCCGTTGACCATGGTGGGGGCCTGGATGCCGGTCACCTCCAGGATGGTGGGCGCCAGGTCGATGACGTGGTGGAATTGGGGCCTTAAGCCCCCCTTATCGGTGATGCGCTGGGGCCAGGAGATGACCATGGGGTTGCGGGTGCCCCCGAAATGGGAGGCCACCTGCTTCACCCATTTGAGGGGGGAGGAGCCGGCCCAGGCCCAGCCCACTGGGTAGTGGCCCATGGTCTTGGGGCCGCCGATCTCGTCATAGCGCTTGAGCATCACTCCCAGGGGTTCAATAATGCCGTTGCCGCACGCGGCCACCTCGTTCAGGGTGCCCTCCATGGTGCCTTCGGCGCTGGGGCCGTTGTCCCCGACGATATAGATGACCATGGTGTTGTCCAGCTTCCCCAGTTGGCGGATGGCCTCCACCACCCGGCCGATCTCATGGTCGGTGTGGGCCAGATAAGCGGCAAAGGCCTCCTGCATGTGGGCGAAGAGGCGCTTCTGGTCCGGGGGCAGGTTGTCCCACCCCGGGATTTCCGGAGGCCGGGAGGTCAACTTGGTCTTGGGGGGAATGACCCCCAGCTTCTGCTGGCGGGCGTAGGTCTCCTCCCTGACCTTGTCCCAGCCCTGGGCGAATTTGCCTTTGAACTTGTCGATCCACTCCTGGGGCGCGTGGTGGGGCGCATGGCAGGCGCCGGTGGCGTAGTAGATGAAGAAGGGCTTGTGCGGGGACACGGAGTTTTGGTAGTGGAGCCATTTGATGGCCTTGTCGGCCAGGTCCTTATTCAGGATATAGCCTTCCTCAGGGGTGGCCGGAGGGGAAACGGGATTCTTGTTTTCAAAGAGGGCCGGATAGAACTGGTTGGTCTCCGCGGCCAGGAAGCCGTAATAATACTGAAACCCCTGGCCCGTGGGCCAGCGGTCGAAGGGTCCCAAGGTGGTGCACTCCCGGCCCGGGGCCAGATGCCATTTGCCGAAGGCCGCGGTGCTGAAGCCGTGCTGCTTCAGAATCTCGGCGATGGTGGCCGCGCTTTTGGGCATGATGGCGTCGTAGCCCGGATAGCCCGTGGCGAATTCCATGATGTTGCCCACTCCCACCGAATGGTGGTTGCGGCCGGTGAGGAGCGCGGCCCGGGTGGGGGAGCAGAGTGCGGTGGTGTGCAGCTGGTTGTAGCGCAAGCCGTTCTGGGCCAGGCGGTCCAGGGTGGGGGTGGGCACCGGCCCCCCAAAAGTGCCGGCCTGGCCGAAGCCCACGTCGTCCAGGATGATGAGCAGGACGTTGGGCGCATCTTTAGGGGCTTGCACCGGCTTGGGGAAATCCGGCACCGAATCCTTATAGGTCTTGCCGATCTTGCCCTCAAAGGGGGGCGCGGGCAAGGGCAGGGTCTCTGCCGGGGCCGCCGGGGCGCCCAGGAAGATGAAGAGGGAGAGGAGGGTCAGGGTAGCGGCCAGGGCCGCCCAAGGCGCGGGCCCCTTTCGCAGATTCCGGATGAGATGGGAAAACATCGGTCGCTCCTGGGTAGAAGAACTTGACATGCAGATGCCCATAATAATTATAATCTCTCTAAACTAAGGGCAATCTGGTTCGATCCCCCAAGAAAATGGGAATTCTCCAGACCCGCACCATTTTTGCCTCAGAATGGCAATATACCATAAGGAGTCCGGCAAAAAAATAAAATTGCCAGCTTTGGAGGAGCCCAACCGCAGCCTCTGCAGACGGCAGTCCGGGGATTTTTCCCTCCACAGCCCCAGGCCCGGTTTTTATTTATTTATGAAAGCTCATGGGTGATAATTCTAAAATGTGCGGAGAGACCCCTTCCTATTACAGCCTGGTTACCGCGCAGGTAATGGAGATGCTGGACACCGGCCCCTCCGGGCTCAGCTCCTCCCAGGCCCAAGAACGCCTGGAAGACCATGGCCTCAACGAACTGGCCCCGCCCCCCAAAATTTCCCCCCTGGCCATTTTTTTCCGGCAGTTTCAAAACCTCCTGATCCTGATCCTGATTGCGGCCACCGGTATTTCCTTCTTTCTGGGGGAACACCTGGACGCCTATGTCATCATGGTGATCATCCTGGCCTGCACGATCCTGGGATTCGTCCAGGAATACCGGGCCGAACAGGCGGCCGCGGCCCTGCAAAAACTGTCTGCGCCCACGGCCGCGGTGGTGCGGGCCGGCCGGGAGCAAATCATTCCCGCCCGGGAAGTGGTGCCCGGAGACCTGCTGGTCCTGCATACCGGGGACCGGGTGGCCGCGGACGGCCGCGTCCTGGAGGCGGTGAATCTCCAGGCGGACGAATCCCTCCTCACCGGGGAATCCCTGGCTGTTGCCAAGGGGGTGGAGCCAGACTCCCGTGTTCGGTTGCCCATCGCCGACCAGAAAGGCATGGTGTTCGGGGGCACGGTGGTCACTTATGGCCGGGGCCGGGCCGTGGTGACCGCCACCGGCATGGATACCGAATTTGGCCGCATCGCCCGCCTGCTGGGGGAAATGCCCCCGGAAAAGACCCCCCTGGAGCGGCGCATGGCCTCCGTGGGCCTGGTGCTCAGTGTTATATGTCTGACTGCTGCCGCCGGAGCCATGGTCTTAGGGGTTATTAGGGGGCACCCTTGGCTGGAGATGCTCATTTGGGGGATCAGCCTGGCGGTGGCCGCGGTGCCGGAATCGCTGCCTGCGGTGGTTACCGGCGCGCTGGCCATCGGCACTACCCGCATGGCCCGCCACCGGGCCATTGTCAAGCGGCTGCCCGCGGTGGAGGCCATGGGCTGCACCACTGTGATTTGCACCGACAAAACCGGCACCCTCACCAAAAATGAAATGACCGTGCGCCGCCTCTTCCTGGAGGGGCGGCGGGTGAAGGTCAGCGGTTTGGGCTATCAGCCCGCGGGCACCTTCTCCCAGGACGGCAATGACCTCCCCCCGGCCGGGGACCCGGTCCTTAAGATGGCGGCCCGGGTGGGCCTGTTGTGCAACGATGCCCTCCTGGAGGAGGCGGAGGGCCTCTGGTCCATCCAGGGAGACCCCACGGAAGGGGCCCTGGTGGTCCTGGGCCGCAAGGCCGGGCTGGACCCCGCGGCCCTTGGCCGGGAACTCCCCCGGCTGGCGGAAGTCCCCTTTTCTTCGGAACGGAAACTCATGACCACCCTCCATCAAGGTCCGGCAGGCATCCTGGCCTGTGCCAAGGGCGCGCCGGAAAGCCTGCTGCCCCGCTGCACCCGGGTTTTGACCAGCTCTGGGGAGCGGCCCTTCACTGCGGCTGATCAACAGGAAATCATGCGGGAAGCCGGGGAGATGGCCGGGGGAGCCTTGCGGGTTCTGGGGTTGGCC
This sequence comes from Syntrophobacterales bacterium, assembly GCA_020060385.1. Lineage (GTDB taxonomy): Bacteria > Desulfobacterota > Desulfobaccia > Desulfobaccales > 0-14-0-80-60-11 > SURF-52. The sequence continues at coordinate 41,842 of JAGVAH010000151.1, forward strand.
TATCGGGAGATGGCGGACTTCAGCGGCCCTCCCTCCGAAGATCTGGAGAGGGACCTGGTGTGGGTGGGGCTGGTGGGCATGATGGACCCGCCCCGGCCGGAGGCCAAGAACGCGGTGAGCCAATGCCAGCGCGCGGGTATCCAGGTAATTATGGTCACCGGCGACCATCCGGATACCGCCGCGGCTGTAGCCCAGGAGTTGGGCCTGATCCCCCGGGACCGGCAAATGCAGACGGTGCTTACCGGGGCAGAAGTGAACCAACTCAGCGACTTAGAGCTGACCAAAGCCTTAAAGAAGACCCGGGTGTTTGCCCGGGTGGCCCCGGAGCACAAGTTGCGGCTGGTGAATTTGCTCAAGGCCCAGGGAGAAGTGGTGGCCATGACCGGGGACGGGGTGAATGATGCGCCGGCCCTGAAACGGGCGGACATCGGGGTGGCCATGGGCATTACCGGCACCGAGGTCACCAAGGAGACCGCGGACATGATCCTGGCGGACGACAACTTCGCCACCCTGGTGGACGCGGTGGAGGAAGGCCGGACCATCTTCGACAATATCAAGAAGTACCTGATATTTCTCCTGAGCTGCAATTTGGCCGAGATCTTGGTGCTTACCGGCGCCATCTTCTTGGGTCTGCCGTTGCCCCTCCTGGCCTTGCATATTCTCTGGGTAAATCTGGATTCCGACGGCATGCCGGCCTTTGCCTTGGGAGTGGACCCCAAGGCCCCGGATATTATGCGCCGCCCCCCCCGGCCCCTCCAGGAAGGGGTCTTCACTTCCACGGTGAACAGCTTGCTGGCCGTCATCTCCGTTTATCTGACTTTGGTTCTCCTTCCTCTCTTTGTCTACTATTATTACGGGAATCCAGGGGGGCACGGCGCCCCGGGGCAAGTGTTGGCCAAGGCCCAGACCATGGTTTTCGTCACCCTGATCATCGCGGAACAGGTTAACGCCTTCAATTGCCGTTCGGACCGCCATTCCCTTTTCACCGTGGGGTTCTTTGCCAACCGCCTGTTGATCATCAGCGTCCTTCTTTCCACCAGCATGCTGGCGGCTGTCATCTATTGGCCCCCCCTGGCGGCGCTCTTTCACACCACTCCCCTGGGGTGGCGCGACTGGCTGCTGGCAGCGGGATTGGGGTTGACCATCCTGCCGGTGGTGGAGGCGGCCAAGTGGATCATCCGCCGGAGCGGGCGCAAGCGCACTAGGATGACCTTAATTTAAGGGAGGCCCCATGCCCATCGACCCGGTCTGCAAGATGACAGTGGCAGAAGAAGGGGCGGTCATTGCAGAATGTGACGGAGAGGTTTATTATTTCTGCTCCCTAGGTTGCAGGGACAAGTTCCTGGAGGGAAAGGTCTGCGAGCCCCGGGCCGCCTATGAACTCATCATTATCGGTGGCGGGCCCGCGGGCCTCACGGCCGCGGTCTATTCCACCATCCTGAAAACGGACGCCTTGCTCCTCACCAAGGATTTAGGGGGCCAGGCCATCGACAGCGCCAAGATCGAGAATTACATGGGCTTCGATTTTATCACCGGCCCCGAACTCATTGACAAATTCAAGCATCAACTCTTCCACTCCCACTATATCGACCATTTAGTCTGCGAGGTGGAGAAGATCGAGGCCGCGGCCGGCGGCTTTCATGTGGTCACCTCGGAACTCAAGACCTATTTCGCCCCCGCCCTGCTGGTGGCCACCGGCATGACCCGGAAAAAGCTCCAGTTGCCGGGAGAGGAGAGGTTCCTGCGCCGGGGCATTTTTTACGGCAATATTCAGGACATCTCTTATGTGCAAGGCAAGGACGTAGCGGTCATCGGCGGCGGCAACACCGCGCTGCAACTGGTGGAAAACCTCCACCCCGTGGTCCGGAATATCTATCTAATTTCCCATTCGGAACTATCCGGGGACCCTGCCATCATCGAGCGGGTCGTGCCTTGCCGCAATGTCCACCGATACGAAAATTTTACCGTGGTGGCATTTGCGGGAGACCACCGGCTCTCGGGGATCACCATCAGAAAAATGGCAGGCAGGGAAACCGTGGAGTTGGCGGTCCAAGGCGCGTTTATCGCCATCGGCCTGCGCCCCAATGCCGCGCTGGTGGCTTCCTTGGTGCAACTCAATGCCCGGGGGGAGATCATGATTCAGCCCGACTGCTCCACCTCCCGCCCGGGCATCTTTGCCGCCGGGGATGTCACCAACTCCTTCGGCAAGCGCATCATCATCGCCTCCGGGGAAGGGGCCAAGGCGGCCATGGCCGCGCGCCAGTATCTGCTGGATTTGCGGAAAAAACCTTGCCTATAATGCCCTGCCAAGGCTGATGCCGAGTCGTAGCCATACGACAATACTCTTGTGGGGGCGGCCCCGGATGTCCGCCTTCTTGCAGGCGCATATGCGGGTGCGCCCCTACAATGTCAAGCCTTTTATCGCGATTGTCAAAAGTTTTCCATTTATTCCCTCTCCCCCCAACGGGCGGAGAGGAAAATAATCGATATATCCATAAGATACAAACTTATGGGTAATAATATGCCTCCGCCTGGGGGTTATCATTACCCAAAGGTCAGGAAGGAGTTTAACTTAGGGAGTTATTGCATGAAATCCGGCTCCTTCATACCCTTGGAAAAGAGCGGTGGCGCAGGCTTTCCAGCCTGTGCGAGGTGGGCTTTTCCAGGGGCTTATGCATGGGCCTGCGGCCGGCCCAGAAATTTTGAAAGGTTCGCAAGGTGGGCGTCCTCCCCTGCCGCAATTCTGCAAAATGGAGTGCATGGCGCACCCTAGTGTCGTGTCCCAGAAATCCTTTTCATAATCAGGGCAGTCTTTTCTCCCTCCCCCTTGAGGGGGGAGGGTCGGGGTGGGGGTGGCGTCTTTTTGCTTGATTACGAGTATTTGCCCAAAGTCGCCCCCCTCCCCCCAACCCCCTTCCCCCGTGGGGAGGGGGAGTTTTTAAGTGTAAATATTTTGTAACTTATTTCTGGGACATGATACTAGAAGCTATCGCAAAATCTATTTTCCTTGTCACCCTGAGCCGCAGGCGTAGGGACTAGTCCTTGAAATCACTAGATTCTCCGCTTCGCTCAGAATGACAATTCGGCTGATTAGGAGGTTTTGCAATAGCTTCTAAGAGAAGAACTTTCCGGCAAAGCCTGGATAGGCTGTGCTATCGCTCATAAAAACTTGTAGGTAATGATTAGCCCCTGGTGGGAGGGAATTAAGGGGAGGGAATTTCGAGAAGTACCGGTCTTTCGCAGAGGTCTCGATTTGGCATGAGAATCTACTAAATAAAGGATGACCCATGAAAAGGATTGCCCTTGACACCCTGCCCGCCCTGGATGCGGCCTTGAAGTGGATCTCTCTGGGCATCGAGGCGGTGGGGGTGGCCATTATCGTCTGCGGGGCCCTGGCCACTTCCGCCATCTTTCTCTATCGGCTGGCTCAGAAGGAACCCCCGGCTGAGTGTTACTCGCGCTATCGGGGCGCGTTCGGCCGGGCCATACTCCTGGGTTTGGAGTTTCTGGTGGCCTCCGACATCGTGGGCACGGTGGCCGTGGGCCTCACCTTCCAGGACCTGGGCCTCCTGGGCCTCCTGGTCCTCATCCGCACCTTCCTCAGCTTTGCCCTGGAGGTGGAGATCAACGGCCACTGGCCCTGGAAAAGCAGTGAGCTGGCCCTGAAATCGACCAACAAATAACCGGGAAGCCCTGGGGCAGGCCCCCCCCGGGTCCTGAACATCCGAGGCCGTGGATTGCAAATGGCTCCAGCCTTTCCCCAAACAAAAAGGCTGGCAGCCGCACCTCTGCCAACCCTGAATAATTTCAGCCAATTTCTGGTCGGGACGAGAGGATTTGAACCTCCGACCCCCTGAACCCCATTCCGTTTCATTGCCTTTTTCTTATTTTTCCCGCCTTGAGAAAAATCTTGACATTTCCTGTAAAATAAGCAAATTAAAATCATAGATTTTGTGATGGTTTTACCCACTTAGAGATAGATTATCTTTTTATCACCCACACTACACCCACACCGAAAAAGAGGAGCTTTGACAATGGCTATTAATATCTTCTGTCCTGCCTGCAAGAGAAATTGCGGCTTGAAGGCTGAGGTTTGTAAGTGCGGGAACATATTTGGACGGAAAAAGCAGTACCGGGTGCAGGTGTACCAGAATGGAAGGCCCGTTTATGATAAGGTGTTCCCTAACCTCGCACGGGCCGAAAAAGCTGAGACCATCAAGAAAGCAGAGCTTGAAACGAACGAGCTTGGCATTAAAGAGAAGCCGAAACCGGCCCCCACCTTGACAGAGGTTTGGCTCAAATACCAGGTTTGGGCCAAGGGGAATAAGAAAACCTGGGATGATGACATGCTGAACTACGGGAAGCACCTGGCCCCCCGGTTTGGCAAGAAGCGCCTGGATGCCATCTCTGCCATGGAGGTGAACCGTTTAAAGCTGGAAATGGCCAAGGGGAAAACCAAAGACGGTGCCCCATACTTGAGCAAACGGGGGAAGCTCTTTTCCGCCAGTACTATCAAGCATCAACTGGTGCTGCTTCAAAGGCTCTATAAGTTTGCCCAAGGCCCCGACTTCAAGTACAAGGGGAGCACCCCATTCGACCATAAGCAGGTGGTAATGCCCCACCTGGATAACGAACTGCCAAGATTTCTAGCCGGTGACCAGTTGGCGGCCCTGTGGGGTGCCCTGGATGCTTGGCCGGAGAAGGTGACAGTGGGCTTTATCAAGTTCGCTTTGCTTACCGGGGTGCGCCGGGGCACATTATTTACTATCCGATGGGCGGACGTAGATTTTGAAAGAAGCATGGTGACCCTGACCATCTCTCACCGGCGGAAGGGGACCGAAACAGTTGCCAAGAAAGTTTGCCCGGAAGCGCTTGAAGCGCTTAGAGACCTGCCCCGGATTTCGGAGTATGTTTTCCCGGGCAAAGGTGGAGGGCAAAGGACAGATTTCAAAGGCCCCTGGCGGCGGATTAGGAAGGTGGCGGGGTTGCCAGACAGCATCCGCTTTCACGACCTAAGGCATACCTTTGGGAGCTATCACGCCATGAACGGGACTACCCCGCAAGTCCTGCAACAGTTGATGAACCATCGGGACTTCAGGACTACCCTGAAGTATGCCCACCTGTCCCCCGGCGTGGTTAACGAAAGGGCGGCCCGGACTGGCGAGATGTTGGCCCCAAAGAAGACAGAAGGCAAGGTTATCAATTTGACGGAAGATTGAGCGGCTATCAGGCCCTGATGTTAAACACAAGGATTTCCGGGGATAGGGTCGCTCCCGACAAGACGGTAATCCAGGCCGTCTTCCCCGGATTCACCCCCAGGAGCAACCGCGACAGGAGGCGGAATATGGGTACTGTAGATCTCAAGCCAGAGGCGCTTGAAGCCACTCGGCTTTTCAATCAATACTGTCATCCTGAACACCCTCATTGGAAAAACAAGCATAGAAAACAGGCCACCCTTGCCATGCTTGGGTCAGGAATCTTCGGAGATAACGAATTAAAGGGGCACGCTAAACACAAGACTACTTATCGAATAGAAGTAAAGAATTTGATTTATGAACTGGTAAATGTTTACTGCGGCCATTCCTATATTCCCTCAACCTCTTATGTGAAAGAGGATATTCTCCGTGAATTTGGCCATCATTTTGCTTATGTTATTGCAATAGCACGGCTTGCTAGCATCAGAAAAGATGCGGTTGAAACTGTGGTTAAAGATTATGGGGATACTTGGGGTAAAAAAATATCTAATGCGGCTGATAAGGGTAAAATACCTACCAACTGGCGGAACCTTATAGAGGCAGAGGTGTTCTATGGTCAGCGCTATCAAACCCCCAAAATGGCTCACGAGTTTGCCGACATTTTTCTCTCATATTGTCCGTCTGCTCCACCTAACAGAATTGCCGGTTGGGTGATTGCCATGTTTAAATCTCTTGGGCTGGACTCTCCCGGCAAGACTAGTCTAAGCGATTACATTAAAAAGCGACAAAAAGAGGAACAGGAAAATATAATAGCCGCTGGAGAGGATATTAACAACTATCAGAAAAAGGGAATTCAGATTCGATACTGATTACGTCCCCGCATAATCCCTCCATACCCGTCCGTTTACTTCCCGAAATTGCCCCCAGAAATGGGGGGTTCTTGTCTTAAAACCAGCAAATAAAACTTACATGCCGGAATATCGGTAAATAATGCCTATTTTGATGTTAATTTCTGGTAAGTAAATTAAGTCTTATTACTTTGATTTCTTGTTAATTTTTATTATCATTATTTCACTATTGTGATGGTATGCTAAATTCAACTACGGAGGACGCTTAGGTGAGCAAGAATTTTGATTTAATTCGTGTCTGTAAAATTACACCTGAAGATGGCCTGCCCTACGGAAAGTCCTGTTTTTATAAATGGGCGCACTTAGGCAAACACCGTGAAATTTTTGTCCGATTCGGCGGCGGCCTCTTTATAGACCGGATCGCGCTAGAGCGGGCAATGGAAGCAGGCCGTTTGCTGGGGGAAAGATAATGAACCGCCGTCCAGTAACAGGCTCCGGAGCTTGCCGGCGGACCGGGGCGGCAAGGGTATGTCGGGGATCGAATTATATTGATAAAAGCCATTTCTTCCCCGGAAAACTAGTATTTTCATGGCCTCTCAACCTGGAGGTGCGCCATGGATAATCCTATCCTGCAAGCGGCCCTTGATTACCGGGCAGCCGGAATTTCCGTGATTCCTGTTTCTCCGACAACCAAGAAGCCGAAGGTCAAATGGTCCGGCTACCAAGACCCCGAGAAGCTCCCGGATGAGGCCGAATTTCGGACGATGTTTAATCGCGCTAATGCCCTGGCTGCTATTTGTGGCCAGGTTTCCGGGAACCTGGAGGCGCTTGATTTCGACTTTCAGGCCGAACTATTCGAGCCGTGGCGTGAACTTGTGAACCATGAAGCACCGGGACTCGTGGAGCGGCTTCCTTTGCAGAAGTCCCAACATGACGGGCGGCACATCGGCTTTCGCTGTCCTGGGATGAAAATTTCTGGCAACAAGAAATTGGCGCAAAAGGGGGTTGACGTTACTGACCAAGTCTTGGCCGGGTTGACGGAACTAGGGGTTGACCCGACCGACGCTCCGGCAGTCAAAAAGGCATTGGTGGGGATGCGGGTTAAGGCTGGCGGAAAAGATGCAGCGCCTATTCCCCACCATGGCGGATTTGTCGCCGTCATCACGCTTGTCGAAACCCGTGGAGAAGGCGGCTATCTGCTGGTGGACCCTTCTCCCGGCTATAAGTGGCTCCGGGGAAGTCCTAAACGTGATATCCCCGAAGTCACCCCGGAAGAGCGGGAAGTGATGATAAGGGCGGCCATGGCTCTCAACGAATGGGTAAACCCCAATGAGGTTGAAGGGCTGGGGTGGAACCTCCCTAAGGAAGCCCGGCGACCCGGCGATGACTACAACGGACGCGGCCCTGTGGCGGAAATCTTGGAAAAACACGGCTGGCAGCCGGTGGGAGCCAGAGGGCTTTATCAGCATTACCGGCGTCCTGGCAAGGACCGCGGACAGTCTGCCTCACTGATTGATGAGAAATGGTTCCGCGTTTTTAGCTCCAATGCCTATCCGTTTGAAGCCGAAACCACCTATTCTCCGTTCGGTGTCTATGTCCTCTTGGAACATGATGGAGATTTCGTCAAGGCTGCTGGGGAATTGGCGAAGCAGGGTTATGGTGAGCGTCAGAAGAAGCAAAAAGAGCAGGCAGAACAAAAACCTTCTCAGCAAGATATATTGCTCACCATTGCGGCGGCGGTTGAGTTGTTTCATACCCCAGACGAAGATGTATATGGAATCATTACCATCAATGAACATCGGGAGACCTGGGCAATCCGCTCTAAAGGGTTCCGGCGCTATCTGGCTCATGAATTTTATAAGATAGAGGGCAAAGGCCCCCAGGCTGAGGCCCTGTCCTCTGCCCTGCAAGTCTTGGAGGCCCGGGCGCAGTTTGACGGCCCGGAGCGCCCGGTGTGGGTGCGCGTGGCAGAGCATGAAGGCGCAATCTACCTGGACTTGGGGAATGATTCATGCGAGGCGGTGAAGATAACCCCGAACGACTGGGAATTGGTGTCAGACCCACCGGTATGTTTCCGCCGGACCCGTAGTATGACGGCCCTCCCCTACCCTGTGAGGGGCGGCAATGTCATGGAACTCAGGCAATTCCTGAACATCGCCTCCGATGCTGATTTCATTCTCCTGGTGGCTTTTCTCATAAGCGCTCTACGCCCCCGCGGCCCCTACCCGATATCGGTTCTCAATGGTGAGCAGGGGAGCGCCAAATCCACCACGGCCCGGTGCCTGGGTAACCTCATAGACCCCAGCACCTCCCCTCTCCGTTCCACTCCCCGTGATGTGCGAGACCTGATGATTGCGGCCACAAATTCGTGGGTTTTGGGCTTCGACAACCTCTCCGGCGTGAGTGACTGGCTTTCCGATGCTTTTTGTCGCCTCTCCACTGGCGGCGGATTCAGCACCCGTGAACTCTATACCGATAGGGAGGAAGTCATCTTTGAGGCCACCCGTCCCATAATCCTGAACGGGATAGACGCCCTAACCAACCGGCAAGACCTGGCTGACCGGAGCTTGATTTTCAACTTGCCACAGATTGAAAAAAAGAAGAGACGGAGCGAAAAGGAATTTTGGAAGGAGTTTGGGGAGGCCCGCCCCCGAATCCTTGGGGCATTGCTGGCCACGGTGAGCATGGCTCTCCGAAACATTGACACGGTAAAACTCCCGGACCCCCTCAGAATGGCCGACTTTTCCTTATGGGTTGCGGCGGCTGAACCGGCCCTCCCATGGCCCGCCGGTTCCTTCATGGAAGCCTATGCGCACAACCGGGCTGAAGCCGTGGAGCTATCCCTTGAAGCCGACTGTGTGGCCGTTACCATGCGGGAATTTATGGCCGACAAAATTGAGTGGAGCGGCAAACCATCCCAGCTTTATGAAGAGCTTGAAAAGCTGGTGCCAGAGAATACCAAGCGGAGCAAGTTATGGCCCAAGGCGGCTAACAAGCTATCGAACCGGCTCACGCGGGCGGCTACCTTTCTTCGGGTTATCGGGCTTAATGTTGAAAACGGATGGTCAAAAACGGGGGAGAGGGAGATAAAGATTAGACGGGTTCCCAAGGGCAGGGAATCTACCGTGGGAACCGTGGGAACCGTGGGAAGTGAGGAAACATGCGGCTTTTCTTCCCACGATACCACAAATGAACCGTGGGAAAGGAAAGCCGGTAATCATGCCCCTTTCCGCGATACCCACGATACCCACGATACTTTGCACACTCCGGACGGATTGGAGGAATTGGAGCTATGACCCTCAACCCCGGAATCGAGGCGGTGCGTAAGCTGGCCAATATGGGCTATCGGTTCACGGTGAACGGAGAGAGCATCAAGGGAAAGTACTTCGGCCCCGACAAGCCGGACCCTGCCGTGGTGTCTCCCCTGCTGCAAGTGGCCCGCCAGCATCGGGGGGATGTGCTGGCCTTTCTTTCTTGCTTCTGCCCCCGCTGCGGTGGCGTGGCTTCCTGCCCGGACTACGAGGGGAGGCCCGTGTGTTTGGCCTGTGATTGGACGGAACTAAGCCGGCTGTACCCCGGCTTGGCAGAAGTGAAGAATTGACCTGGAAACGGTCTCGGTGGAGGTGCCATGAGCAACCGCAGATTTACTCCGAAGCAACTGCGATTTTTAGAACTCTTTTTTTCCGGCTTCATGATGAAAGACGCTGCCCGCGGTGCGGGCTACCAGGGGCGAAGCGACCAAAGCCTTTGCAATCTGGGGCTGAGGATTCTGCGTAAATTTGTCGGAGACCCAAAGACGGTTTTTAGGCGTCGGCCCGGGGCTATTCGTGGAAAGAACATCAGTCAGATGCTCGAAGGCTCCCCAAAAGAGCAACTCGCGGCCCTGAAAATCATATCGACATTTGTCGACAGGAGGTGACCACCGTGGCCCGGGGACTTTCAAGCCTTCAACGTGAAATTTTATGTCTCGCCTCGGAAAAAAGATTTGTTACATACAAAGAGATGATCGAAGAATTCTGGGGCTTGCAGGACCGGGACGGGAGGTCCAAAGAGCGCACCTATGATGCGGCTCACGCAAGCCTAAGCCGCTCTGTCAGCCGATTATGGGCACGTAACTTGGTCGATGTCTGGAAAGGTGTAACCGGTTGGGGGACAGGGGTAACTCTGACGGGCGATGGCGAGGAATTTGTTTTGGCCATTTCCGCGGAAGAGGAATTAATGGATAAGTAGGGCTATATTGGTGGAAAATTCCTGCATAATTGCAGCATAAAAATTTATTAATCATGTTTATACAGTGATATAAATGAGTTAATAATTTTTCATTCAATAAAGTAAAAGAATTTTCTGGACTCCAGGTCCGTACCCTGAATGTTTATTCACCCATTTTCTCCATATCCCCTCCCAAAACATAGATTACTTAAAGATATAGTGTTTTCACTAAGGTAACCTCTATCCGCCCATTTTTTCTCTGTGACTGCTCCCGGTTAAGTGATTCTGCTCAGTTTTCATTTCTCCGGAAGTGGCCCTCTTGAAATTTGTTTCAGCAGTACAATTTGCAGCCCTTGCTCCGCAAGAAAGTATTAACCAATAAATTCTTAGTCATGGCATAATGTTGCCATGGATGAAGCCAAGCTGATCCAGGCCAGAGACGCCCTCACTCGCTACTGCCTAAGCATCCGGCAAATCCGCCAGGACCCCGGCCACCATCCCGAAACCTCCCTTTACACCCCTTTGGAAAACCTGTTGCGGGAACTGGCCGCCATCCTAGATACCAAAATTACCGTCATCCAGCAGTATTCCACTGGAGAGATCGGCGCTCCGGATTTCTGCATCAAGCCTGCCGGAAAGTCCTTGGCTTTCTCGGAAGCCAAGGAGCCCGATAAACACCTGGATAACTTGCGGGGCCGGGACCGGGAACAACTGGAGAAATACCGGGAGTTGCCCAACCTGCTATACACTAACTTCTGGGACTTGAAACTCTTTCAGGAAAAGAGCGAAGTGCAGCAGGCGGTCCTTCTGCCCCGGGAATGCCTGGACCCCGGGATTCCTTATACCGCCCGGCTTGCGTCCCATGATCCTGGCCCTGCTTTGGATCTGTTGGCCCGGTTCTTTACTTACTCCCTCCCCTACATCACTAAGCCGGCCCAACTCTGCCAGCACCTAGCCCGGGCCGCCCGCCTGGTCAGGGGCGCGGTGGAAGAGGCCATGGAGATCGCGCCCCCCGACTCTCCTCTGGGCCAGATTTACTCCGAGTTTCGGGATATCCTGTTCTTCGAGTTGGACCAAAAGGAATTTGCCGACGCCTACGCCCAGACCCTGGCCTATGGCTTATTGCTGGCTAGGCAGGCGGCCACCGGCCAGACCCTGGCCCTGGCCACGGCCCACACCTTCATCAGTCCGGAAAGACATCGCCTCCTCGCCGCCACCCTGAACCTCCTGGCCCAGCCGCCGGTCACCGCTATGGTGGGCTGGAGCTTGGCCTCCCTGGTGGAACTGGTGAACCAGGTGGACCCCGGAGTGCTGGCCTACGAGGACCCGGCCCATGACCCCTTGCTCTATTTCTATGAAGACTTCCTGGCCGAATATGACCCGGAACTGCGGCGTAAGCGGGGCAGCTATTACACGCCCCCGCCGGTGGTGAACTTCCAGACCAGGGTGATCAACCGCCTGCTGGTGGATCGTTTTCAACGGCGCTACGGCCTGGCCGATGCAGGTATTGAGATTCTTGATCCCGCAGTGGGTACCGGCACTTATCTGGTTTCCGCCCTGGGGGAAGGCTGCCAGCATATGCGCCGGGCCATGGGCGAAGCCGCGGTGCCCCAGGCCGCCACCCACCTGGGCAACCACCTTCATGGCTTTGAAATCCAGGTGGGGCCGTATGCCGTGGCCCATTACCGTCTGGCCACCGCGGTGCAAGAATATGGCGGCCATATCTCCGGGCGCCTGCCCATATATTTAACCGATACCCTCTTGCCCTCTTATGGCCAGCCCCAGGTCACCCCCCACTTCGGTTTCATGTCTGCGCCCATCACCGAGGAGCGTCAGGGTGCGGACCGGGTCAAGGCGGAGATCCCCATCATGGTCATCATTGGTAATCCCCCTTATGGCCGGGGCAAGGCCGAAACCGGCTGGGTCTGGGAAGTCCTGATGGAAGATTTTCGCAAGGAGGTGCCACCGGAATACCGCATCGATCTGAAGAACCTGGCAGAATGGTATGCTTATTTTTATCGCTGGGCCATGTGGAAGCTCTTTGAACAGGAGGCGGCCCCCAATCGGGGTATCTTGAGCTTCATCACCAATTCCCGCTGGCTCATTGGCGGGGCCTTCGGGGGCATGCGCCAGATGTTCCGGCGCTACTTCGACCGGATTTATATCCTGGACCTGCACGGTGACGGCCGGGCCCCTTTACCCGCGGGGGTGGAGGTAGACCAGAACGTCTTTGACATCCAGGTGGGGGTGGCCATCGCCGTGTGTGTCGCCGACGGCTCCCGAGGCGAGGCGGAGGCGGAAGTTTATTATACCGACGAGTGGGGCAGCAGGACCTCGAAGGAGGAATGGCTCAACCAGTTCCCCGAAAACCTGCCCCTGGATTGGTTTGAGGTGGTTTCCGGAAGTGGCCTGGACCCTTTCTATCCGAGTATGGAAGTGAATTTTACCACTTGGCCCGATTTGCGTTCCATATTCATTAAAAAATTTAGTGGTGTCGAGACGAAGAGAGATAAGTTAGTAGTTGCTCCAACTAAAGATGAAATCCAAAGAAAAATTACTATTTTTCTTAATGCTCCTGAAAACCAAAAGGAAGAAATTTTCCATAATACGCGAGATAAAACTTACTACAGGGCAGCCGAAACAAGTTTTGACCCCACCTTGATTGCTCCGTATGCATATCGTCCTCTTGATAACCAATTTATATATTATCATCAATCATTTATAGACTATGATCGTAGAAATTCATTAAAACCTTGTTGGGGGTCTAATAACCTTTCTTTGGCTTCTCTTCAATATCGTCATGGGCGCGGCCCCGTAGCTTTTCTGCAATCGGTCCTTCCCAACCGTCATGTTTATGGAGGCCATGGCGGTCACATCTTTCCCCTTTGGGACAAATCCACCGGCGCTTGGAGCACCCACAACTTTCACCCCGCCTTGCTGGAAAAACTATCCACTTTTTGGGGTCAAGAGATAACCCCAGAGCAGCTTTTCGCTTACTGCTACGGGGTCCTGGCCTGGGAAGGTTATAGCCTGCGCTTTGCCCGGGAGCTGGCCCGGAGCTTTCCCCGTGTTCCCTTTCCCCGTGATCATAATCTTTTCCAGGAGGGCGCGGAGTTAGGGCAGCACCTCATCAACTGGCACAGCTTCCAGGAGCGTTACCCCGGCGACGGTTCCATCACCATCCAGGGGCCAGCAACCACCATCGAGAAGAGCGAGTATGACCCCCCAAACCGCTGCCTCTATTTGGCAGAGGAAACCAACGCCGCTCCGGTCTCCCTGGAGGCTTGGGACTATGTGGTAAGTGGCTATGAGGTCCTGCGCCAGTGGGTGAAACGTCGCCTGGGGCTCCCCATGACCCTGGAAATCCAGAGACAGTTGCTCGATGTGATCTGGGCGGTGGAGCAGACGGTGAATCTGCGCCCGGCCTTAAATGACTTTGGTGAACGTCTTTTGGCCGCTACGCACTTTTCGATTCAGGAACTGGGGATAGGGTAACTGATTAAAGAGAAGAGAACAAAAATGAGCTTCTGCCTGAACGAGTCGGCTCACCGGCGCAGCGTCCAGGCCAAGGTCTGGGGCTACGACATCGGCGGCTACCAGGTCATCAAGAAGTTGCTCTCATACCGGGAACACGACCTCCTGGACCGCTCCCTCACCCCGGACGAAGCCCGGGAAGTCATGAACATGGCCCGGGGCCTGGCCGCCATTGTCTTGATGGAACCGGCACTGAACGCAAATTATCAGGCATTGAAAAGGTCAACATACTCTTGGCCCAAAAACTTACCTTAATACCGTCCGGACCTTTTAGGGGGCCAGGATTACCCTGCCTAATTTCAAGAAAAATCTGCCCTCTTAAAAGCCCCAAGAGGAAATCCTAAAAACTTTCCAACATAGTTTCATATCTGGAATCGTGGTTCTCGGCCTACCAGAGCAGATAATGGCAAGCTATCTATCATAGTTGGCAAAATACCCATGTAGATAAAGGTTTGGGAGCAGATTCGATGCTTCCAGAGAATTTAAAAGTTATTTTTCCTCGTCTTACGTCTTATCATTATCTGTTGGTGTTACTCTGGGTTATTTAGCCTGAAAATCAGATCTGGGCTGACCTTCTCTGGCGTCTAATAACCGCAGAGGGGGGTTTTAGAAAGGTTTTATGTTATCATCCTTCTGAGAGTGGAAATCCATCCCCTGGCGAAGTTCGAAAAATATTTCCATACACCTACTTGAGCAGCCATCGTCTGATTCCCGCGGAAAGTGGGCGATTGAGGAGTTTTACAGCTATGCGGGCTTTATTGGTATGTCCCGAATTTCCCCTTTCCTTTTGGAGTTTCCAGAAATCTTGCCGGCTCCGGGGTAACAAAACTGTTAATCCACCGTTGGGCTTGATTACGGTGGCAGCATTGCTGCCGGCCGAATGGGAACTGCGTTTGGTCGATCTCAACACTGGCAGCTTGACGGAGGAAGATTGGCAGTGGGCCGATCTGGTCTTGATCTCGGCCATGTACATTCAAAGAGCGGGTTTGGTGGCCCTGGTAAAAGAAGCCAAGCGCCGGGGGAAAACCGTCGTCGCCGGGGGACCCCACCCCACTTCGCTCCCTGAGGCTGTCCTGGAGGCCGGTTGTGATTTTGTGGTGCGGGGCGAAGGCGAAAATACGATTCCCTTATTGCTGGAAGCGATGAGAGTTGGCAAGAACGGGATCATCGAAAACGACGCCAAGCCGGATCTGACTACCTCACCGGTCCCGCGCTTCGACCTGTTGCGGCTGCAAGATTACGCCACCGTGACCATTCAGACTTCCCGGGGCTGCCCCTTTGACTGCGAATTTTGCGATGTGGTGAACCTTTTCGGCCGCATTCCCCGGTACAAGACCCCCCAGCAGGTCCTGGCCGAACTGGAGACCCTCCATCGGCTCGGGGCCAGGGGGTCGGTGTTCATCTGCGATGACAACTTCATCGGCAGTAAGAAGCACGCCCGGGCCCTTCTGCAAGAGCTTACCCCTTGGCTGCGGAGCCGGGGGGAACCTTTCCATTTCATGACCCAGGCCTCGGTGAATCTGGGGCAGGATCTGGAGATGATCGACCTCATGACTGCAGCCAACCTGGATAAAGTTTTTATCGGCATCGAGTCTCCGGATGAGAAGGTGCTACAAGCTAGCCACAAATATCACAACATCAGGAATCCTCTCGTTGAATCGCTCCGCAACATCAAAGAGAATGGCATAGGAGTCATAGGCAGTTTCATCATCGGTCTGGATGGGGAAACGAAAGGGGCTGGCGAGCGCATCTGCGCCTTCCTGGAAGAGACCGCCATACCGGTGGCCATGCTTGGGGTCCTGCAGGCCGCGCCGCACACTAAACTGTGGCATCGACTGGAGAAAGAAGGGCGGCTGCGCCCGGACGTGGGAGATGACGCGGGGACTTTCTCAGCCATGAACCTCGAGCCGGATCGGCCGGAAGCCGAGATCATGCAGGAGTACGCCGAGGCCTGGGACTA
The DNA here is from genome assembly GCA_020060385.1 of Syntrophobacterales bacterium. Taxonomy (GTDB): domain Bacteria; phylum Desulfobacterota; class Desulfobaccia; order Desulfobaccales; family 0-14-0-80-60-11; genus SURF-52. The sequence continues at coordinate 57,588 of JAGVAH010000151.1, forward strand.
TCTTTACGAACCTTCCCGCTATCTGGCGCGGGCTTACCGCTATCATCTGGCCATGCGTGCGGCTCACCGGGCCCAGGGAATGACGTTGCGCCAGATATTAATTGAAGCCAAGGCTTTTTTCCAAATCCTCTGGTGGCAAGGGGTGCGCACGCCATACCGGCGCCAGTTCTGGACCCAGATGCTCGGGCTGTTGCGGCGCAACCCCACTAGATTTGTGGAGTACATCGTCACCTGCGCCATGGGCGAGGATCTCTTCAATATGAGAAAGGTGGTGCGGGAAAAGGCCACGGCCATCATGAAGGAGCTGCAGATAGAGGTACCCGCCACGCCACCCCGGCGTGACGTGGGCTCCAGGGCAGGTTAGCGGCAGCCTCGTAGAAGCCCGGGTGCTTGCCCCTTGACATTAGGCCCACCTTTTTATACCATTATTTTAATTAAACAGAGTGGGATTCAAAGCTAATCCAAACTTTCCTCCAGAAAAGCTAACCAAGACCTTGTCGCTGGCAATCCAAAGTCTGATGTAAGGCACAATAATGGAGTAACGCCGCATATTACTTATGGCGTTAAGAGTTTGTCTGTCTGCATTCCCCTCTAAATGGCCATTTTTAGTGGAAGCGTGGGGAAAAGGGCGACAAATTCGCAAAGTAAAGTGCGCCGCGACCAATCTGTTAATGGAAGCATTTTAATATACGGGGCTTTTCCCTGAACTTAGAAGAAAAGGAACCTATGGAATTTAACACCTTTGATTTTCATCACCAGGTTATGGCGGGCGTTAGCGCGGCGCGCTATCTAACGCCAACGCCGATACAGGCACAGGCAATCCCGCTGGTCATGCAAGGGCACGATATCGTGGGCCTGGCCCAGACCGGCACCGGCAAGACCGCGGCCTTTGTGCTGCCAATTCTCCATCGCCTGATGCAAGGCAGGCGCAGGCACGTCAGGGCCCTGATTATTGCCCCCACGCGCGAACTGGCCGAGCAAATCCATCAGGCCATTGGCACCCTGGGAAGCCGGACCGGACTCAAGAGCGTTACTATTTATGGAGGAGTTGGCTTCAACCCGCAGGCGGATAAGCTGAAACGCGCCGCCGCGATTGTCGTTGCCTGTCCCGGCCGCCTGCTTGACCATATCAGTCGTGGCACCATCGACCTCTCACATCTGGAAGTGCTCGTACTGGACGAGTCAGACCGGATGTTAGACATGGGATTTCTGCCCGATATCAGAAAGATCATCGAGCACTTGCCGGCAAAACGCCAGACGCTTTTGTTCTCAGCAACCATGCCGGATGATATTCTGCATCTATCCCGGGCAGTCCTGAAAGCACCGGTGACGGTGCAGGTTAATGCTACTGGACCGGCAAGCACTGTCTCTCATAAACTTTATCCGGTCGCGCAGCACCGTAAGACCCCGCTGCTCCTCGAACTGTTGCGCCATACCGCTACTGAGTCGGTTCTGATCTTTACGCGCACCAAACATCGGGCCAAGCGTCTGGGGGAACAGTTGGGGAAGGCCGGCTATCGAGCAGCATCACTGCAGGGAAATCTCTCCCAGGCGCAGCGTCAGGCGGTGATGAACGGGTTCCGCAACGGCAACTTCCAGATACTTGTGGCCACTGACGTGGCCTCCCGGGGGATCGACGTGACCCAGATTTCCCACGTAATCAATTACGATATGCCGGATACTACTGATGCCTATACCCACCGAATCGGACGTACCGGCCGCAATGCCAAGAGCGGTGATGCCTTCACCTTTATTACTTCTGAAGATGAGGATATGGTGCGCAGCATCGAGCGGGTCCTCCGCACCAAGGTAAAGCGTTGTATACTGAATGGTTTTGATTATAAAATGGCGGCACCGCCAGGCGATGCCGAGTTCGCACGGCCGCGACGTAAGCCGCAGCGGCGCTTGGAACAGAAAAACCCCAAATCATTCAAAGCTTATGGTGAAGGCGCGCATTCTTTTGGACACAGATAGAGGTTAAATCAAGCAGCCGGGAGCAACCCTGATATTGCTTCCGGCGGGCTGGGGCCGGGGTTTTGTGATCCTGATGTTAGGATAATCCCAGTTTCCGTGCAAAAATGCGCTAAAATCCAGGAGGGGTGCGTCAGAGAAAAGGGTGAGGCTCTCTAGCACGCCAGTCATGACGCAGGATCGAGCCCCAATTTGACTAAGCGACTGGTTAGCCAGGTTGGATCAGAGATGGCGATAGCTCCTATGACCTGCCCCGTTTCCAACAAAAAAATGGTTATTTGCTATGGTTAGCATAACTACATTTCAGGTCATTGCCCTTTTCAAATCTTACCTCAATTTATAATATCCCTCTTTACGCTACTATCCTCAGCCTGTCAGGTGACTAGGCAAGACGCAATTGCGCCAGCGAGGCCCTGGCGCTGCCACCGCTGATATCCGGCACAATCTTTAATTCGAGCACGGTTACCCTGTCGAGATCGACCTCGTAGTTTTCGACCTCCCGGGTTTCCCCAGGCGGACTGAAGTTATATTGTTGGCGCAGAATCTCCCGGTAGGTCTGACCGCCGTCTGGTGACCATCGCAAAACGAACTCTTGGGTGCGCTCCTGCTCGCCTTCATGGAACATCAGGTGGACCCGCCTAAGGCTCAGCGGCTCATCAAACAGGAGGCGAATGGTCTGCTCCCCTGGCTCCGCCGCCCGCCAACCCTGGCCCGTACCCTGAATCAGCGCCGATTCAATCGGATAGTCGGCATCTTCGGACGTGATTTCGGCTTGGGCCAAGAGGTCAAGGTCCAGCCAACCGGGCTCGGGGGCTTCGACCTCACGAGGCCCATGACCGATAATGCGCTTACGCATAGAGTCTTCCTCCTTTTCCCCATTCTAGTTTAACTTATATATTAAGTGGATTCTATTTTTTTCCCCTAAGTCACTTTGACGGATGCCTTAAAAAATAACCTCTATTATTTATAGTATTATTTATAGGGGTTAATTGGAGTCCCGGGATTTTGCTGCCAATTATTTTAATTGGCTTGACATCAAATAATTTTTTTGTAAAATACATCCAAGTTTAGCATGTCAGAATGAAATCAGGGCCACAAGTCCTGGACAAAAATCGGACGGGGGTGCTAATTCCCGGCCGATTTTTTTTTGCCTGACTGCTGTGCGCCCTGCTTTTTGGGCAGGAATATCTTTGCAGTATTTGTTGGAGGTTTCACCATGAAGGAAACTGGTACGGTTAAATGGTTTAATGACTCGAAAGGCTTTGGTTTCATTACCCGGGAAAACGGTCCGGATGTGTTTGTACATCACAGCGCCATTCTGGGCGAAGGCTTCCACACCCTGTCAGAAGAACAGGCAGTAGAGTTCGATGTAACCCAGGGTCCCAAGGGTCCCCAGGCCCAAAACGTCGTAAAACTTTAGGCCAAACAGCCTAAAGAGCGGACCTCCGTCGGTCTCTGGACCCTCGGAGTTCCGCCACCTTGATTATTAAAGAGGTAGAACTTGGCACGTAACCGTTATAGCTGGCAAAAGCGGGTAAAAGAGTTGGCCCGAAAAGAAAAAAATGACGAAAAAATGAAACGTCGCCAGGGAAAAACCACGCCACCGCCGACGGAGGAAATGCCGAGGGAGGTTGAAGAAGGAACTTAAAGGTACTGACGGGCAGGTCCGGCAAGACCAACAGGGAGAAGATATGAGTATCAAATTGTACGTGGGCAATCTATCCTACGAGACTACCGAAGAACAGCTGAACTCTTTGTTCTCCGAGGCCGGCGCCGTGGCCTCGGCCAAGATCATCACCGACCGGCAGACGGGTCAACCCCGGGGTTTCGGTTTTGTGGAAATGGAGAGCAAAATGGACGGCCAAAAGGCCATTTCCATGCTCAACGGCCGTAATATAGATGGCCGCGCCCTGGCAGTCAATGAAGCCAAACCGCAGCAAAAAGGCGGATTTGGGGGCGGCCGTGGCGGCCGCGGCGGCCGCGGCGGTTACCGCTAGAGCCGGGGGTCAGGTGCTAGGAAGTAGACACTTTACTATCAGTCCTGGGATTTTCGGGTAATCGAAAGGCGGCCTTTGGGCCGCCTTTTTGTTCAGAAACTGAATCAGCGGTGTTATTTCCGCGATTCCTTAAGCGTCAGCAGATGCGAAGGATTTTCTTAATGAAGATCTTTTTGGTTTATGTGCGAGATGAAAACTTTTGCCGCTTACTGCCCAAAGAACTGGATAGATCCCCCTCTGACAATAGCCGCATCAAAGTAATGGGCCTTCCGCCCCTGGGAATCCAGACCCTGGCGCCGGTCCTGCGCCGGCATGGACACCGGGTGCGGCTGTTTGATACCTGTCACCCACTGATGCAGGCGGAACATATCGCTCAGGCAGTGGAAGAAGAATGGCCCGACGTCATTGCCCTCTCCTGTCTCTCCACGACCACCTACCCGGCGGTCAAAGACCTGGCCCGGCGATTAAAGTTGGGACCGCGGCAAATCCCCATCATCTTAGGCGGGCCATTTGCCACCATGAATGCAGACCGCATCCTGGCAGACTGCCCTGACATCGACTGCGTGGGGGTGGGGGAGGGCGAAGAGCTGTTGCCGGACTATTTGAGCAACCTCGCCGATCCCAGCTCCGTAGCCGGTCTGGTCTGGCGCCACGCAGGGAAGATTGTGGAGAACGTCTTACGACCGCTTATTCAGGATCTGGATCAGTTTCCCTACCCCGACCGCACCAGCCTGCCCATCGACTACATCGAGTCCTTGCCCCTGGACGTCCCTGCGGTCCTCTCCCTAGATAAATTTTGCACCATGCAGACTTCCCGAGGCTGCCCTTATTCCTGCATATATTGCGATATTCCCTCCCTGGCCCGGGGCAAATGGCGCTACCGCTCCGCGGAGCATGTCTTGGGGGAAATGCAGCAATTGAATGATCTGGGCTATCGCTCCATTTACCTGACCGATGATCATTTCCTCCTTAACCGCAAGCGCATCAGCGAAGTTTGCCGCGGGATTATTGACCGCGGGCTGCAGTTCCATTGGGGTTGCGAAGGCAGGGTGGATGCAGTCGCGGTGGATCAGTTGCCTATCATGAGTAAAGCCAACTGTAATTTCCTGGCTTTTGGCGTGGAGGCGGGGACGCAAAAGGTGCTTGACCGGCTTAACAAGAAACAGACTCTGAAGCAGGTGGAACACGCGGTCAGTGAAGCGAAGCGGCATGGCATCGCCAGGGTGCACGGATTTTTTGTGATTAGCTCTCCCGACGAAACCGAAGAGGATATCCTGGCCAGCTTCCGTTTTGCCGCGCGGCTGAAGCTGGACACCTTCGGTTTCGGACGCTTATGCGTTTACCGGGGCACCCCTTTATGGCAGGAGTATATCGATCGGGGGATCATTGACGACACACTGGATTGGCACAAATGGTTCAAGTGCTCGGACGTTGACCCCACCGTATTACCGAGCGCCAGGGTGAACCGTCTGCGCATGAAAGGCTACGCCTTGTTGTTTGCCCGCCGGATTTTCAGGCGCCCCTTCCGCACCTACAAGCTCCTGCGCATGTTCGGCCGTCATATGAAGAAATCAGATCTCCTAAAATTGCTCTGGAGCCCTTTCCAACGGCGGACTCTGAGCCGGAAGCCCGATCTCCCGGCCAGGATGATGGATCTGGGACTCACAGAGCCCGAGAGGGGCACAGTCTCCATCACCTAAACTGAACTGCTCTGTGTCGAGGTGGCTCAGGAGAAGACGCAGACCAATGCCTCTAGATAAGACCGACAAGGAGAAGGCGATGAGTAAAAGATTAGCCGTGGGCAACCTGCCCCACCAAATGACCGGAGAAGAGTTGCAGACCCTTTTTTCTGAAGCCGGCTTGGTGGCCTCCTCCAAGATCATCACTTATCTGCACAACGGGCAGACCCGCGGTTTCGGCTTTGTGGAGATGCATACCCCAAAGGAAAGCCAGAGAGCCATTGCCCTGCTCAATGGCCGGCAGGTTGAGGGGCGCCCCCTGGTAGTCAAAGCGGATAGAGTGGGGTCAAAAAACCCTTTTAGCCGCCGCCGCAAATGATCAAATAACCCTGAGCGCGGCTGTGGTAGATTCCAGCCCGTAAGGTGACCAGGCGCGCCAATACTAGACATTCATGATTGAGTACCAGGCACCGGTGTTGAGGCGATTAATGGCCTGGCAGCCCCCACCAGTTTTGCCAAGTGGTATTCGATGCTTAGCGTGAAAGGAAATAATATTATGGTAAGATTTATTCCGCAGTTTGAACTAATGAAATATTTTTATTACCGGTTGGCTATCATTCAGGTGAGAGCTGGCGAGACCAATGATGAAGCCTGGCATCGCCACCTCATGGAGACCCCTGATGATATTCATGCGACCATCAGGGTTTTTAACTCTTAAGTTAGCGAGGAGAACAAGGGTCATCGAGGAGACCTATATGAAACAAAAAAACGTTAAGGCGATCTTTTCGGAATTTGACGCTTATTGCGAGGCACTGGATAGAAACGGCTGTATCAGCTATCCCGTCACCATCACCTGGACCATGACCGGGCAACATTACGGCCGGCCCGTGGTGGTGATTCTGGGTGAGGCCCGGGAGACCAGTGACCTGCCTCCCGGTGAATTGCAGGTGCCAGCGGAGATTTTGGAAGAAGTGAGGCAGGTTGGATATGGCGCCCAACCTCTCAGCCTGGAGGAAATCAAGGAGTATTGGAGAGAGGCTAGCCGGTTGATTGTCAAAAACCATTGGCACCCAGAGGCCCGGCTGGTGCAATATTAGATAAAATCGACCTCTTTTCCCCGAATAGCGTATACCTAATTAGGTGAGAGGCAGGAAAATAAGATAAAAGTGGCAAACAATATTATTTATCCGAAGTTTTTCCCAAAGCATCCCAGAGAAATAGCTCATCTTTTCTGTCGATAACTGCTATATCTCAGCTACTTAAATAATCAATAAGATATTTGGATATGATCATTGTATTGACCACTGACCCTACCTCCCTTCTTCTCCTCCCATCCCCATAGATTCATCGCCAGGTCGAAGGAGAGTACCCGCCCTAGAAAAGCGCTAGCGCTTTTTTAGAGGGTGTCTGAAGAGGGACCATCGTCTGTAAGGGAAAGCATGGGGAAGCATGTTTTCTATTTTTTCCCCGGCAAATGTCAGGAGTTACTGTGTATCGGGGGCAGGCCCTACCCCCTTTAGGGAAGAGGGATCGGAACCTTTGCCCAAAGGCAAGCTTCCCCCCGGCTCCCGGCGCCCCTGCCCGGTGCCGAAGCTCCCACCCTTGCCAGCGCATGAATCTCACTCTCTCTGAAATTTTTCCCTGTCTTAGAGCGGGAGTTTTTTCGAAATCCGCCCATTCCCGCCTCCACCGCAAACAGAGGGTCAGCCGGGGGCGGAAAACTGCAAAAAACTTCCCAGCCGCGTGGGAGAAAAACTTAGAAAAGATGCCAACCTATGCTTACCTATGGGCTCCTCGATTGCGAGGGCAAATAGACCCATAACTCCTAACTCAAGTTGAGAGTTTTCAGAAAAAAAAGCAGGGGACATCCACCCCCATGCCAGGGAAGATTTTGCCTCGCAAATTTTGAGGTCCAGGTCCCGTTGACGGGGGGGGGGAGCTGGTCACCGGCACTGCTCACCCAGAAAAGATTTTTGAGAATCTGGTCCGCCAGCATCGTACTGACAGGGGGGGATAGGAGTCCCGTCCCGGGGTTTAGGTTCCCGGGCCAGAAAGTTCTCAGAGCGCGGCGGCCGGGGGCCGGTGGACATCCGCCACCAGTCCCGGGCCAGCTGTCCGGGACCCACGAACTGCTGGTAGCCTACCGGTAGGCGGGGAGAGACCACCGGCCAGATCACGGCCACACCACTCCCGGGCCGGATAACCAGTGTCAGAAATCCTGGATAGGCGGGTTATCTGTTGCAGAAATTCATCTTGTAGTGACGTGGGCGGCAACCTCATTCCAGGCGATTGGAAGGGCGGCAGGAATGCGTCTTGAAGGCTGTTGTAGAGGAAGGTGTCACCTTACCCCTACCTTGCTGCGACAAGGGGCCTGGGAGCCGTTTCTACCAAGGATTCTGACGCCTGGCGCTGGGCTGGCGATGGAGTACAGGGCCGGTCTGGGGAAAGGCCCCCTTTGGCTGCGCGTGTTACTCGCTGCCCTCCACCCCGAGATGGTTTTCTCTCCCATTGCTACGCCCGGCTCTTGGCGATAGACCGGTTCTGGATTGCCAGAGCCCCGTTTCTCTGCCCCGCCAGAGTGGGGTACAAGGTGGGCAGGAATCAAAAAATTAAAATGCCTGATGGGGTACTCCTGAAAATCATACCCACACTACACCCACACCGGCCAAAAAAATTAAAAAAGGCAAGTTCAGCAAAAATGCCGTAAATTGCCTTATTTTTTAGTTTATTTAATGGTCGGGACGAGAGGATTTGAACCTCCGACCCCCTGAACCCCATTCAGGTGCGCTCCCAGTCTGCGCCACGTCCCGACAATTTTTTATCATACCAAGGGACCTCCGGGGTGTCAATGGCTTAACCCCCCCCGGCCCCGGCTCTGCCGGGAAGATGGGGAAAAAATTATTTTTAACCCCGGGCTGGCCTGGGGATTGCGGCAGGCTTCCCCTTTTTGCCTCCTATACCATTGCCCCAGCAAAAGGTATTGGCACCTCTTGCGAAACCACAATTTCCCCAAAACTGTCATTCTGAACGAAGCATAGCGGAGTGAAGAATCTCGTATTTTCGAGGTCTTGGGTTCCTTCATTGCCTTCAGGATGACAGAACAAGAGGTCTTGCAACAGGTTCTAAACTGTAGGCGCGCATCTGGTATGGGCTTGCCCATACAGGGCGAATACAAGATTCGCCCCCACAAGATAATTGCTGTTAGAGTGCGACTTGCTTTTTTCTGGTCCTTTCCATAGGTAGGCGGCTTGAGGAGGGTAGGTCTTGCAGGTCCTTTACCCTCTCCCTGGCGATCCCCAGCAAACATCCGGCTTTAACGGCCTTGATTGCAAATTTAGGTGAAATTGTTTATGCTCCGATACCACGATAATTTGTTTAGGGTTCTTTCTCCAGTATCTTAGGCCCTCCCTTGGCAAGTCAGGGAAAAAGGAGGAACAGTGAAAGTGCCAGCTTGGTTGAGAAAGTCCCGGGGATGGCTGCTGCCCCTGGTTCTGGCCGTCCTGCTTGGCAGTCCGGTGCTGGCCGGGGCGGATACCATGAAGGTCTCCCTGGACAACCAGTCCCTCTATGCGGAGCCGAATTACTCCGGCACCCCCATCACCCCGGTGCCCGCGGGCGCGGAAGTGAAGGTGGTCACTACCTCCGGGGATTGGTACAAAGTGGAGTACCAGGGCAATACCGGTTGGATGCACCGGGGGGCCTTCGCCCAGGCCCAGACCCCGCAGTTAAATCTGCCGGGCATGCTGTTCGGGGGCGGGGTGAAACAGACCAAGAGTGATGAAGTGGCTCTGGCCGGCAAGGGCTTCACCCCGGAAGTGGAGGCCGGCTATCGCCAGAAACACCCGGAAATGAATTTTGCCCTGGTGGATCAGGTGGAAAGCTTCAAGGTGGATAACGCCAAACTGCAGGCCTTTATCAAGGAAGGAGGGTTGACGCCATGAGACGCCGGACTATGGGGGCTATGTTCCTGGCGCTATCCCTCACCCTGGTTTGGGGCTGCGCCGGCATGGATTATGCCTCGGTGGCCAGCATTGCCGTGAAGACCACCGTCAAGGCGGCCGAGGCCTCCCGGCCCATCAGCGATTCGGAGGAATATTATATCGGCCGGGCCGTGGCGGCCCGGGTCCTGGGGACCAGCCGCCTCGTCCAGGACCCCCAGTTGACCCTCTACGTCAACGAAGTGGGGGAGACCGTGGCCCGGAAGTCCCCCCGGCCCCACACTTACAAGGGCTATCATTTTGCCGTGCTGGATAGTTCCGAGCCCAACGCCTTCGCCTGTCCCGGGGGCCTTATCTTCGTCACCAAGGGGTTGGTGGTGATGTGCGGCAACGAGGACGAACTGGCCGCGGTGCTGGCCCATGAAGTGGCCCATATCGCCAATAAGGACGGGATCAACTCCATCAGCAAGGCCCGTTGGACCGAGGTCCTCACCACCCTGGGGACGGAGACCGCCAAACAGTACGCGGGCGCGGGCGGCCAGCTGATCACCCTGTTCGAAGGCTCCATTGACGACGTGTTCAAGACCATAGTGGTCAACGGCTACAGCCGCGCGGCAGAGGAGGCTGCGGACGCCCAGGCGATTAAGACCCTGCAAAAGGCCGGATATGATCCCGGGGCCATGGCCGCGCTGCTGGCCAAGATGATGGCCAAGAAAGGGGCGGGCAGTTCGGGCATCTTTAAGACCCATCCGCCCACCGGTGACCGCTTGGCCAAGGTGAAGTCCGAGACCCCGGCCGCCACCCCCAATAAGATGGAAGCCGTGCGCACCAAGCGCTTCGAAAGTATCAAAATGTAAGGCTCTCCCCAGGGGACCGGGGCCCAGCCCCGGTCTCCTGATGGCAGCTTTTGGCAAGAGAGTGGCCGGGGGAACAGAGAGGGGGTGTCTGCGGCCACTTCCCTCTCCCCTTGAAGACCGGCCCCTTTTAGTATCTTCAAACTCCAGAGCCAGTCCCCATATTTTCCTTAACCATCCTGGGAAATTAGCCGATATAACATCAGGTGCCGGTGATGCAAAATCCGCTCTGTTCCGAGACTGCGTGCCCCCTTGGGGCTGAGGATTGCCCTCTCTGCGCAGAAGTCCAACGCCTGCAAAGCGAGTGCGAGCGCCTCCATGAGCTGTCCCACACCGATCCCCTTACCGGGGTTTTCAACCGGCGCCATTTGATGGCCGCCCTGGACCAGGAAAGGGAGCGGACCCGGCGCACGGGCCTGCCCACCAGCCTGATCATGATCGATCTCGATCATGTCAAGCGGATCAATGACACCTATGGCCATCAGGCGGGAGATGACGCCCTCAAGTGGGTCAGCCAGGTGTGGCGGAAGAATTTGCGGCGCATCGATATTCTCTGCCGCTATGGCGGTGAAGAATTTGCCGTTATCCTGCCGGGGACCCGTCTTAATGCCGCAGTGCGGGCTGCCAAACGCCTGCGGACGACCACGGAACAATCGCCGGTAACCCTGATGGGCCGGAAAATAACCCTGACCGCCAGTTTCGGGGTGGATACTTTTTTGGACACGGAAGAACTGACCTCCAGGGCTTTCATCAAACGGGCCGACAGGTATTTGCTGGAGGCCAAGATCAAGGGACGCAACCAGGTATGCTGCCGGAAACCGGAGAAAGCCCAACAGACCATAGAAGTCACCGTGGACGAAAGGGCGGCGCTCTATGGAGGCGGCATCCTGCCCAAAAAAAAGACGGCCCGCAAGAACAAGGGATAAACCATTATAAGGGACTGAAGTTATGGCAGAAATATCCAGGCACAACCCCCGCAAACCCGTAATGGCCTGCATGAGCAGCGGCAAGGGGGGCGTGGGGAAGACCAGCTTGACGGTGAATCTGGCCTTCGCCTTGGCCCAAAGAGGCCTCAGAGTGTTGGTGGTGGATGGGGACCTCGGACTGGCCAATGTGGATGTGCTGCTGGGCCTCCAGGTGCAAACCACCATCAACGACATCCTGGACCGGGAGGCCGACCCCCTGGAGGCGGTAGTCTACTTGGAGCCGCGCCTGGGTATCCTGCCCGCCAGCTCCGGAGTCCCTGACCTGGCCAAGCTGGGGCCGGAGGATCACCGGCAGCTGGGTAGCATCCTCCTACCCATCACCCGCCATTTCGATTTTGTCCTGGTGGATACCGCCGCGGGCATCGGCTCCTCGGTGCTTTGGTTCAACACCTTCGTGGACTATAATATTTTGCTTCTCACTCCCGACCCCACCGCCATGACCGACGCCTACGCCTTGATCAAGGTCCTGTCCCGGGATTATCACCGGCAGACCTTCCATTTGATCCTGAACCAGGTCAAGAATGAAGCCGAAGCCCGCCAGGTTTACGACCATCTGGCCCGGGTGGCTTCCCATTTCCTGAGTCTGAACCTGGAGTACCTGGGCGCGGTGCCCCAGGATACCTCCGTGAGCAAGGGGGTGCGCCATCAGAAGCCCTTCATCAAGGTTGCCCCCCATAGCAAGGCGGCCATAGCCATATCGGGCCTGGCCGAGCGCCTCAAGGGTTGGGTCACCCAAAAATCAGCCTCCCGGAAGACCGTGGGGGAAGCCGGAGGCTGAAAAACTGGAGCAATGGTCTTCCCTCCCCGCCGTTCTCAGGCCTGCCGGGTGCGGGCCCGGATCAGAAAAAAGATGATGATCCCGGAAATGCCCTGGGCTAAAGTAACTAGACCCAGGATAATCCGGTAGGCGCCCCCCAGGGGGGGCCAGCCGAAATGCAGAACCCCCAAAATCCTATCCAACAGGGAAGGGTCGCCGCCGGGGATCAACCCCAGGGCCGCGAGGCCCAATCCCGTCAGGGTCTGTCCCATCAGGAACCAGACCATGATTATCCCCAGAAGCCGGTGGAACTGCCGCACCTTCACTTCCTTCATCCTCAATCTCCTTTATCTGCACTGCCGACGTTACCCTGGAATTATCGGGCCCAACCTCCATTAAAGATAGAACCTCCCAGGGGTCCAAGCCAGTGGGGAAAGGATATCTTCAGGCAAGGGGCCTATAGCTTTTGCCAAAAGTTCTTTCCTCTTATCCCCTCTCTCCCCAGCGGGGGGAGAGGGTTAGGGTGAGGGGGGGCGGAAAAAGCTTTTGGCAACCAGAATATGGGTTGGGGAGGGGGTAGGGGGAGGGACAGGGTCCGTAGGGCGGGCGTCCCCGCCCGCCTCGTCAAGCCGCACAGGCTGGAAAGCCTGTGCCACCGGCTCACAAATCCAGCCGGTAAGCGATGGGGCCGGGTTGGGGGTCAAGCTCCGGCGCGCGCCTAAACCCCAGTTTTTCATAGATATGCCGGGCCGCGTCCATGAACTCCCCGGTGAACAGGAAAATGGTGGAAATCTGCATCGCCTTGGCCCGGCGCAGGCATTCTGCGGCCAGCCGGGTGCCGTAACCCTGCCCCCGGGCCGGGGGCGACACCGCCAGGATCCTGATGGCCGCCACTCCCGGGGGCCAATGGCCCATGCCGGACTGGGAGGCTTCGGGGTAGAACTTGATGACCCCCTGGATGATGCCGCCGGCCATGGCCACCAGGAGCATGCCGGCCGGGGCCCGGACAGTCTCGCTGACGTTGTCCATCCAGGCCTGCCAGACCTTCTCCGGGAATTGGGGGCGGAATTCCCGGTAGGCCTCTTTCACCAGGGCTTCGATATCGTCCAGTTCCTCCGGCGCGGCGTCCCGGATGAGGATTTCGTTACTCATGAAAACCAGCCTACTCGATGGAGTAAGCAGTAAGCAGTAAACTCAAAATCACCTAGCAAACCCCCTTTACTGCTCACTGCTCACCGCTCACTGCTCCCTTCCCCTTCAACGGCGCCTTCAGGGAGGCGACGAAGTCCCCCACCTCTTTGATCAGCTCCGGTCCCTTAAGTTTGGCGACCCGCTGCACAATGGCGCTCCCCACCACCACCCCGTCCACGTAAGGAGCCAGATTTTGCACCTGTTCCGGGCTGGAGATGCCGAAGCCCACGGCCAGGGGACATTTCACCAGGGAGCGGACCTCTTTGAGCGCAGCCACCAGGTCCGCGGGCAAGGCCTGGCGCGCGCCGGTGATGCCGGTGACGGAGACATAATACAAAAATCCCCGGGTATGGCGGCCCGCCTTGGCGATGCGCGCCGCGCCGCTGGTGGGCGCGGCCAGGAAGATGGGGGCCAGCCCCGCGGCCATTGCGGCCTGGCGCCAGGGTCCGGCCTCCTCCAGGGGCAGGTCCGGGATGATGAAGCCGTCCACCCCCAGGCTTTTGGCTTCCTGGGCGGTGCGCTCCAGGCCATACTGCAGGATGGGGTTGTAATAACCCATTAATATTAATGGAATCTCCGTTTTCTGGCGCAGTTCTCCCGCCAGCTGCAGCACTTCCTGGAGGTGCGTGCCTGATTGCAGGGCCCGGTTGCTGGCAGCCTGGATGGTAGGGCCGTCGGCCAGGGGGTCGGAGAAGGGGATGCCCAACTCCAGCAGGTCCGCGCCCCGGGCGGCCATCTCCAGGGCCAGGGCCTTGGTGGTCTGCAAATTCGGGTCACCCGCGGTGATAAAGGGAATGAGGGCCTTTTCGCCCCGTTTTTTTAAGCTTCTAAAAGTCGCATCGATGCGCTTCACAATTTGCCTCCGCCATATCAAAATGGGTCCAGTGGGGGGCCAGGGAGCCGGCTCCCTGCCTGCCACCCACACCCGCTAAGCACTCCTCAATGGGCCTCACCCGACATCTCCAGGGCCTGGGCCACCGCGTCCACGTCCTTGTCCCCCCGGCCGGAGAGATTGACGATAATTATGTCCTCCGGCCCGTATTGGGGCGCGAGTGTTTGCAGATAGGCCACCGCGTGGGCGCTCTCCAGGGCCGGCAGGATGCCCTCGGTCCGGGAGAGCAGCTTGAATCCTTCCAGGGCTTCCGTGTCGGTCACCGCCACGTACTCCGCCCGGCCCGTATCCTTGAAGAAGGAATGCTCCGGCCCCACCCCGGGATAATCCAGCCCCGGGGCCAGGGAATGGGCCTCCTGGATGTTGCCCCAGGGGTCTTGCAGGAGATAGCTGAACGCGCCGTGGAGCACCCCTTGGCTCCCCGCCACCAGGGTGGCGGAGTGATGCCCCGTCTTAAGACCGTGGCCCGCGGCCTCCACCCCAACAAAGCGCACGTCCTCCTGCACGAAGGCATGGAAGAGCCCCATGGCGTTGCTGCCGCCCCCCACGCAGGCCACCAGGCATTGGGGCAGGCGGCCGGTGGCCCGGCGCAATTGGGCCCGGGCTTCCCGGCCGATGACCGCCTGGAAATCCCGGACGATCATGGGATAGGGATGGGGGCCCCCCACTGAGCCCAGGACATAGTGGGTATGGCGCACGTTGGTGACCCAATCCCGGATGGCCTCGTTCATGGCGTCCTTCAGAGTGCAGCTGCCGGATTCCACCGGGATCACCCGGGCCCCCAGGAGGCGCATGCGGATGACGTTGAGGCGCTGGCGGCGGATGTCCTCGGTGCCCATGTAGATGTCGCACTCCTGCCCCAGTAGGGCCGCCACCGTGGCCGTGGCCACCCCGTGCTGGCCCGCGCCGGTTTCGGCAATGATCCGTTTTTTCCCCATGCGCCGGGCCAGCAGCCCCTGGCCCAGGGTGTTGTTGATCTTGTGGGCCCCGGTGTGGGCCAGGTCTTCCCGCTTGATATAGATCTGGGGCCCCCCCAGGGCCTCCGTCAGATGCCGGGCAAAATAGAGGGGCGTGGGCCGGCCCACGTAATACTTCAGATACCAGCCCACCTCCCGGCGGAACTCCATATCATGGCTGATGCGCCGGTAGGCCTCTTCCAACTCCAGGAGCGCGGGCATCAAGGTCTCGGGAACGAACTGACCCCCGAAAGGGCCGTATCTGCCATGCCGATTTGGTAACAATTGAACCTCCTTATGCAGAAAGCTTTCAGCTATCAGCGATCAGCTTTCAGCTTTTTGGTTTCGAGTTTTGCAGTATGGTCTTTAACTGACCACTGACTACTGGCCACTGACCACTGCTTTAAAAAAAGCCCGCAGCTTTTCCGGATCCTTCTTCCCCGGATAAGCCTCCACGCCGCTGGCCAGGTCCACGGCCTGGGGTTGAGCGACCGCGATGGCCTGGGCCACGTTCTCCGCGGTCAGACCCCCGGCCAGGATAATGGGGCCGTATTTTTTCGCCTCCCGGGCCAGGTCCCAATCAAAGGTCTCCCCGGTGCCGCCCACCTGGCCTTTCTTATAAGTATCCAGCAAAAACGCCTGGGCCGCGCCTTGATAATCCTGAAGCCGTCCCAGGGAAGCAGCGTCCCGGATACGAAAGACCTTGATCACCCGGCGGTCCAGGGCCCGGCAATACTCCGGGGGTTCCTGGCCGTGGAGCTGCAGCCAATCCAGGCCCGCCTGCCCGGCTAGTTCCATGATCGTGGCCGCGTCCTCATCCACGAACACCCCCACGGTGGTTACCAAAGGGGGCAACTGGGGAATAATGGCCCGGGCCGCGTCCGGCGTCACGAAGCGGGGACTGGGGGGGTAAAAGATAAACCCCAGTGCATCCGCGCCCAACTGCGCGGCCAGCAAGGCGTCTTCCAGATTGGTGATGCCGCAGATTTTTATGCGTACCATATACCCAATCTCATTTAAAGGTGTATGACTTGAGTTATGGATATTAATAATTATTCAGTAAATCTCTTTTGGCTTTGGACGCATGCCAAATAGAAACCGCACGACAGCAAACCGTTTCACTATGGCCTCATAAATCGCCACAATGAGAGCTAAAGAAATTATATTAATGAAGGTGTACTTGGTAATCACGGAAAAATCCGTTTCTATAATATAAAAACCTAACATAATTATAACAGTTTGGTGCAGAATATAAATCGGCAGCACCCCCTCGCTGGTATATTCCAGGAAACGATTGCTGAAGTTTAAAGTGCGTTGCGCCAATCCCAATAAAACCATAAGCCAGCATAAGGTCACCAAAGCCATAATGCCCAGTAACACTAGATTATGAAGATTGTACCCAAAAGCTATTTTGTAGTCTAAAAGATACATGGCAATTAAAATGGCGGCAACAACCGATCCTGTTGCCAAGGCGACGCCCAGGTTGCGTTCGATGGAATCACGGAAACTTGGGAATATGCAAAAAAGGACCCCGTATAGAAAAACAAATAACATGAATAAAATACGCGCCCAGTCCGTGATAATATTTTGTGGTCCAGGAAATGCGACTTTTAAGGTCATCTGGATTACCGCCAGAGGTATGGCCAGTAAAAAAATGCGGCGCCCCCCAGCCAACCAGGCACAAAAGCTTTCTATCATGGATGCCCCTCTGCCTGACTTCCAGTTCAATATTAAGGGAAGAGAGGACAGAGAAATAAAAAAAAGATAGAAGAGAAACCATAGATGATTCCATGTCAGATTGCCTTGGGGAACGAAGCCATTGAAGAGATGAGAATAAAAGTAAAAATAATTGCCCGTAAATCCAAACTTCTGTATTTTTTCATAGAATGTTTGGGGTGGCACAATGATAAGTATGCCAAATAGCAAGGGGACAATAAGTCGTAAAAACCGTTCCTTGATATAGGCGCCCGGAGAACGTTTAGATAATGCCAGCCAGGTGGAAACTCCTGCCAGGAGAAAAAACAAGGGCATATGCCAGTTATCGATAAAGGCATTAATAACCGTAATTCCTTTGCTGGTGATCTTGTTTTTTATATGGAAATCACTTTCCACGAAAATCATCCCAGTATGATAAGGTATCAATAACATAACAGCAAACACTCTCAGCCAATCCAGATAATAAAGCCGCTCTTTTTTTAATTGATTCTGCATAATGGCAATGCCGGGCAGGCATGGCCTGCCGGCCTTTTCTGGCGGGCTATGCCCACTCTACTCAATCCCCCCTACCCAGAAACTCCCGCAGCTTCGCCCCTGGGTCAGCCGCCACCACCAGAGTCTCGCCGATGAGAAAACCCTTGATACCCGCGGCGGCCAAGCGCTCGAGGTCGGCCTTGGTTTTAAGGCCCGACGCGGCCACCAGGGTCACTCCCGCCGGCGCCATAGGAGCCAGTTCCAGGGCCCGGTCCGGGTACATCTTAAAGGTGTGCAGGTCCCGGGAATTGATGCCGATGACCTGGGCCCCGACGCTGAGCGCCAGTTCCATTTCCTCCGGGGTGTGCACCTCCACCAGGGCCTCCAGACTTAGGGAGCGGGCGAGCAGCAGCAGGGCCCGGAGCTGTCCCGGCTGCAGCAGGCTGACGATGAGGAGCAGGGCGTCCGCGCCCAGGGCCGCGGATTCGTACACCTGCACCGGCTCCAGGATGAAGTCCTTGCGCAGGATGGGGATTTTTATCACCGGCCGCATCCGGGGGATGAACTCCGGATCCCCTTTAAAGTATTTAACCTCCGTCAGCACCGACAGGGCCGCGGCTCCATTATCCTGGTAAACTTTAGCCAGCTCCACCGGGTCCCAGTCCATGGCGAACTCCCCCTTAGAAGGGGAGGCCCGCTTGATCTCGGCGATGATGGCCGGGCCCGGCATCGCGTCCAACGCGGCTTTCAGGCTCAAGGCCGGGGGCCGGGCGGCGATGGCCCCCTGGAAGCGTGCGGTGGCCTCCGGCGTGAAGAGCGACTCTGACTCCTTCAACTTATGGGCCACAATTTCTGCCAGAAAATTCATTTTCGCCTTTCAATGATTCACCACCAAGGCACAAAGATGCACCAAGAAAATATTTCTTTGTGTCTCTTTGTGTCCTTTGTGCCTTTGTGGTTAATCCTTTTTCATCCAAAGCTTTTGCTCTTCTCGATCAAGGCTTCCAGCTTGCCCAGGGCCCGGCCGGAGTTGATGACCTCCCGGGCCAGGGCGATGCCCGCGGGGAAATCAGGGGATAGCCCCGCGGCGATAAAGACCGCGGCCCCGTTCAGGGCCACCATGTCTTCTTTGGGCCCGCCCCCGCCTGAAAGAACCTGGCGGACGATGCGGGCGTTCTCAAAGACGTCCCCGCCCTTGATGTCCTCCAGAGTTCCCCGCTTTAAGCCAAACTCTTCCGGGGTGATGGTGTAGGTGCGCACCCTCCCGTCCTTAAGCTGGCTCACCCGGGTGGGGCCGACGATGCTGATTTCGTCAAAGGAGCCTTCCCCAAAGACCACGAAGGCGCTGCGGGAGCCCAGGCGGCCCAAAACCTTCGCCAGGGGCTCGGTGAGGTCCGCATCATAGACCCCCAGCACCTGGACGTTGGCCCCTGCGGGATTGGTCAGGGGCCCCAGGATATTGAAGATGGTGCGGATGCCGATCTCCCGCCGGGGGCCGATGGCGTAGCGCATGGCCCCGTGGAGCTGGGGCGCGAAGAGGAAGCCGATGCCCACCTCGCTCACGCATTGGGCCACCTGTTCCGGGCTTAGGGCCAGGTTGATCCCCAGGGCCTCGATGACGTCCGCGGAGCCGCAGCGGGAGGAGACCGCGCGGTTGCCGTGCTTGGCCACTTTCAGCCCCCCGCCGGCCACCACGAAGGCGGTGACGGTGGAGACGTTGAAGGTGTGGGTGGCGTCCCCCCCGGTGCCGCAGGTATCCACCACCGTCTCCTGGTCCACGTTGATCTCGTCCCGGTCCAGGTCCACCAGGTTATCGCCCACCGGGATGCGGGTGGCCTTGGCCCGCATCACCTTGGCCGCGGCGGAGATTTCGGTAACCGTCTCCCCCTTCATGCGCAGGGCGGTGATAAAGGCCCCGATCTGGGCCTCGGTGGCCTCCCCGGTCATGATGATGTCCATGGCCCGGGTCATCTCCTCTTCCGTCAAATCCTGGCGGGTAACTACTTTAAAGATGGCGTCTTTGAGCATGTTTTTTCCTTCATCCCACTTGGTTATCTTAAACTGATCAGAAACATGGCCAGCCCCATGATCATGGAAATCTTCCTCAAGCCAGTCTATCCTTCACCCGCACCGTGAGCTCCGTAGGGGTTTTGATATGGAGGTCGTGCTGCGGGAAGGGGAATTCAATGCCGTTCTCTTTGAACAGGTCCCAGATTTTCAGTTGCACCTCGCTCTTGATATTAGTCACCCCATTAGCCGGGTCCTTGATCCAGATGCGCAGGTCCAGATTGATGGCGCTGTCCCCGAAGCTCACCAGGCGGGCCACGGGCTTGGGATTCGCTAAAATCCGGGGGAAGTCCGCGGCCGCGGCCACCATCAGGGCCATGGCCTCATGGACGTTGGAGGTATAGGAGATGCCCACCGGGATCTTCAAACGGATACCCTTGCCGCTGAAGGACCAGTTGATGACCTTGTTGGAGATCAACTCGTCATTGGGAATCAGATAGGAGGTGCCGTCCCGGGTGATCATGGAGATGAAGCGGGAGTGCAGCGATTCGATCCAGCCGAAGACGCCCCCCACTTCGATGACGTCCCCGGGGCGGATGGAATTGTCCATGAGGATGATCACCCCGCTCACCAGGTTGGACACCACCTTCTGGAGGCCGAAGCCCACCCCCAGGCCCACCGCGCCGCTGAAGACCGCCAGCAGATGAAAGTTGAACCCCACGCTGCGCAGGGCCACCAGGATGGCCAGGGTATAGATGCCGGTCTTGGTGAGTTTAACCAGCAGCACCTGGATCCTGGGGGTCAGGTTGGCAACCTGCTCAATGCGGTGTTGGAGAACCTGGCACAACCAGCCGGACAGGGGCAGGAGCAAGGCCAGCATGACCGCGGTCTTGATGATGATCCACAAGGAGAGGCGGCCCTCCCCCAGGTTGAAGCCCACCCGGTCCAGCACCTCGATGGTGGGGTCCAGGACCCCGACGATGTCCATGGCCGCCACCGTCATGATCAGGATGGCGAAGGGTTTGGACCAGGCGGGGCTGATGAGCAGACCGGTGAGCAGGCGGATGAAAACCCAGGCCCAGAGAAGGTCGCCGGCCGCGTAAATCACCTGGTGGCCCCAGTGCTCATGCCTGGCCACCAAGAAAATTACTCCCAGGAGGATGGCCGCGGCCAGGGGCGCGGCCACGTCGGTCAGTTTGGCCCGGATTTGGGGCAGGTGGTGTTTTTCTCCCGGTAAAATGTCCCCCAGGAGGCGGGCCATGCCCCTTCTGACCACACCCCCCAAAAGGAACATGCCCAGGACCACCAGACCCACAACGATGAGTTGAAAAATGATGTTGAGGTCACAAGCCCCGGCGCAGAGCTTGGTTTGCGCCCCGCAAATGATCATCTTCAAATATTCCCAAAGTTCTCCCATACCAACCCTTCCTTAAACTCAGGAGCCCTCACGGGGATTCTTCCCGGTCTCTAAACTCGCCCAGGGCCGGGCCGCTTTCATTCCTGCGGCCAAGGCCTGTTTGTTCAGTTCTGCCGTGCCCCTGGGCACCCGGGCCAGGACCGCCTTTTCCAGGCTCTCCAGGGTGACCGCGCGGCTGATGGCTGCCAGAGACCCCAGGGCCACGATGTTGGCCACCATCTCCCTCCCCAATTCCCGGGCCATGTGGGTGAAGGGAATGGCGATAAAGCGTTCCACGGGGACCTCCGGCACCAGGGTGGCGTCCACCATGAGCAGGCCCCCCGGCTTCAGGTCGCCGAGATAGGTGTCCAGGGACTTCTGGTTCAGGGCCAGGAGCACGTCCGGCTGGATGGCCTGGGGATAGTCGATCTCGGCGTCGCTGATCACCACCTCCGCCTTGGAGGCTCCCCCCCGGGCCGCAGGGCCGTAACTCTGGGTCTGGCAGACGAACTTGCCGTCATAGATGCCCGCGGCCTCCGCCAGGATGATGCCCGCCAGGATCAACCCCTGGCCCCCGGACCCGGCCAGCCTGATTTCAAAGCGTGTGCTCATGCGCTTCCTGAAAAAAATTTACCACCAAGACACAAAGAGCACTAAGAGGCACAAAGGAAAGATACATTTGTGCCTTGGAGGAGCCAAGGCACAAATATTTTTTCTCTGTGTCCCTTTGTGTCCTTTGTGTCTTTGTGGTAAATCATTTCTTCCCTCCGCCTGCCGCCTCCCGGATACGGCGGTATTCCTGGGTATAGATGGGCAGGTCCCGGTCCACCAGGGTGCCGATGGTGATTTTCCCCGCCAGTTCCTCCGGGGTCATGGTTTTGGCCTTTTCCACCCGCACCGCCATCTCCTTCTGGCGGCGCATCATCTCCACCGGCCCCCCCTGTTTATTTTTCAGGCCGAACTGGGTGTGGCAGTGGCTGATGACTTCCACCACCGCAAAGCCCCTCTTATAAATCGCGGCTTCCATCAGCTGGTCCAAAAGATTGGCATGGTAGACCGTGCCCCGCCCCACCCAGGCCGCGCCCGCGGTCACCGCCAATTCGGCGATGGAAAAGGGGTGTTCGATGTGGCCGTAAGGCGCGGTGGCGCTCCAGGCGCCGTAGGGGGTGGTGGGGGAGTACTGGCCCCCGGTCATGCCGTAGATATTGTTGTTGATGATGATGGCCGTGAGATTGAGGTTCCTCCGGGCCGCGTGGATGAAGTGGTTGCCGCCGATGGCCGTGGCGTCGCCGTCCCCCATGACCACGATGACCTGGAGCTTGGGGTTGGCCAGCTTCACTCCGGTGGCGAAGGTCAGGGCCCGGCCGTGGGTGGTGTGCAGGGTGTTGAAATCCACGTACACGCTCATGCGCCCGGAGCAGCCGATGCCGGAGACCAGGACGATCTGGTCTTTGGTGAAGCCGGTGCGGTCGACGGCCCGGATCAGCGCGCCCAGGACGATGCCGTTGCCGCACCCCGGACACCAGACATGGGGGAACTTCTTTTCGTGGCGCAGGTACTTATGGATGAGTTGTGTAATTTCGGCCATGGTATAAGCTCTCAGCTTTCCATGTAGAGCGGGCACTGCCCGCCAATAATAATCTCTTTATCTCTTCAGTTTTCGGTTTTAGGTGGGGCGGGCCTCCGTGCCCGCCTTTCTTCTGTCTGCGACAAGTTCGGGTTGCCTGGTGGCGCAGGCGTCTTGCCTACGGGGCGCTGGGGCGGGCGAGACGCCCGCCCCTATAAATTTTTCTTCTCGTTCCCAAGCTCTGCTTGGGAACGCCAATGTCCATCCAAGCTCCGCTTGGATACCTTATTCTTCAGGTTACTCCCATTTATGCTCCGGGTCCGGCAGGAAGACGATGAAATCCGAGTCCGCGGTCTGCACCCGCACCAGCCAGCCCCCCGGGACCTTGGTGCGGTAAAGACCCCGCTTGGCAATCCAGCTGATGCCCTCCTGCTTGACTTCCTCCCAGACTACCGTAACCACGGCCATTCTCCTTATGGGAAATCTATTGTTGGGGCGGGCCTTCATGCCTGCCTCCGCTTCCTTTTCCCAGGCTCTCCGAAAATTCCGGTTATCTGGCGGCACAGGCGTCCCGCCGGTGCTGCCCCCAGCGGGCGAGACGCCCGCCCCTTGTTTTTCTTCTGCTCTGAAAGTGCTGCTCGCACAGGCTGGAAAGCCTGTGCCACCACACTTTCATGGTTTTGGGTGAGCCTGAGGCTCATGAATGTCTCGTTCCCAAGCTCCGCTTGGGAACGCCATTTGTCCATCCAAGCTCTGCTTGGATACCTTATTTTTCGACTGCAATATATTGAACTTCAGCCCCCTCCGATACATCCCATATCTCGGCGGGCAGTACCTGCCCTACACCGGCACCGCTTCTTTCAAAACGCGCTCCCTGATCCGGGCCCGCAAACCTTTTTCCGTGACCACGTCAACTTCCCGCCCCAAAAGCTGTTGCAGGTCCATGAGCAAGCCACCCAGGTCAATCAAGCTCCGGCCCGGCTCCAGGTCCACCAGCACATCCAGGTCACTGGCCGCGTCCGCTTCTCCCCGGGCCACGGAACCAAAAACGCGCACATTAGTGGCGCCATGCCGGGCGGCTATCAGAAGGATTTCTTGGCGTTTTTCTTTTAGGAGCTTATCAAGTTCCATAGTATTGCCTTAGCCTTCGATATGTCATTGCTCGGAGCATAAAATAAATTGCTTCTTTGTCACCCTGAGCGAAGCGAAGGGTCTAGATTCTTCGGCCCCTTCGGGGCCTCAGAATGACAATAAATGCAAATGACTTCTTGCTCCGAGTAATATTTAGCAGGCATCTTACGACTAAATTTATTTCTCTACAACACTTGCTAACAGCATTACTCCAGGGAAAATATAATTTTTATACTGCCCACCTCCATTTAGATTCCTGACGATAGCTGGAAATGACCAAGCAAAAGCGTCATAGCGAGCTATGGGGGCATCTTTGATGATAGTTTCAATATGGTGATTCATTTTATGTTTACAATCTCTATGGATATATGGAGAAATAAATATTAACCCGATTTTAATTGAAGGATCGTCTTTAGATACAATGATATCTTGAGCATTCTTCATTGCTAATATCAGATGGGCTGAATTTGATTGAGATTCCACTCCTCTTTTTTTCCATTATATTTACTCCAAACTTGCTTTGCTTCGATATATTCTCCCTTTCTCTTTCCATTAGGATAAATATAGAGGTCACACCTTCCTTGTTTTATACCTCGTTTTCTTGCCCCAAATTCTTCCAAGGCGATCCATTCAATTTTCCAGGCGGCAGCGGCTAGTAGACCAATATTTGCTCGTTCGGTATAAACAAAGGGAGCATCATTTTTCATAAAATGACAATAATAGTTTGCTAAATATATCCATTCATTTAATAAATCTTTCCAATGTAATAATTTACTATTTTTCTTGACATCTATTCCCTGTTTATCTTCTTTCATTATGACAACCTTTATTCCCTATTTAATGTTCTCTATAACTTCACCAACCTCTCCACAATCTCCCCCGGGGTCATCAATTTCCCGTCTATCCGGTTCAGCGTCTCCACCCGGGTCAGCCCCTGGTTCACCCGTTTCACTTCCCGGGATATCTGGCCCATATTCAATTCCGGCACCAAGACGGCCTTAACCTGCATCAGGTACGGCTCCACCAGTTGCCGGGGGAAGGGCCAGAGGGTCACCAGTTGCAGCAGACCCGCCTTGATTCCTCGCTCCCGGGCTTCCCGTACCGCCCTTTTGGCCGACCTAGCCACGGAGCCGTAGGCGATGACCAGCACTGCCGCGTCCTCCGTCAGCTCCTCCTTGACCATCATGATTTCCTGGAAGTGCTGGTTGATCTTGCGAAAGAGCCGGTTCAGGAAAGGTACGATCTCGTCGGGGCGCTCTGTGGGGAAGCCCCGCACGTCGTGGACCAGGCCGGTGACGTGGTAACGGTAGCCGTCCCCGAAGACAGCCATGGGGGGCACGCCGCTGGCCGTGTCCGCATAGGGGATATACCAGTCGGGGGGCACCGTGGGCTCCTGGCGCTCCGCCACCTCCAGCTCCCCGGGCGGGGGCAGCACGATCTTTTCCCGGGTGTGGGCCACCACTTCGTCGGTCAGGAGAATCACCGGGGTGCGGAATTTCTCCGCCAGATTGAAGGCCCTGACCGTCAGGTCGAAGCATTCCCGGGTGGTGGACGCGGCCAGGACGATGATGGGGTGGTCCCCGTGGGTGCCCCAGCGGGCCTGCTGCACGTCCCCCTGGCTCACATGGGTGGGCAGCCCGGTGCTGGGGCCCCCCCGCATGACGTTGACCACCACGCAGGGCACTTCTGCCATCACCCCGAAGCCCAGGTTCTCCTGTATCAGGGAAAAGCCCGGGCCGCTGGTGGCGGTCATGGCCTTGACCCCGGCCAGCGACGCTCCGATGATCGCGCCCATGGACGCGATCTCGTCCTCCATCTGGATGAAGGTGCCCCCCACGGCCGGCAGTCGGTAGGCCATGGCCTCGCTGATCTCCGTGGCCGGGGTGATGGGGTAGCCCGCGAAAAAGCGGCAGCCCGCGTAGAGCGCACCCTCCACCACGGCTTCGTTGCCCTGGAGCAGTCTAGGTTGTCCGGTTTCCGTATTCATAGCCGCTTTAATTTTCACCGCCAAGACACAAAGGCACAAATAAGCACCAAGAACAAGTTTTTATTTATGCCTTGGCATTGCCAAGGCATAAATAAAAATTTCTCTGTGAACCTTTGTGTCTTGGTGCCTTGGTGGTGAATCTTTTCATTCTCAGTCCGCCTCTTCGCCCTTTTCCTGGGCCGCCCGTTCCTTCACGCAGATGGCGAAATCCGGGCAGTGCAGTTCGCACCAGCCGCAGCCGGTGCAGCGCCTGGCGTCGACTATTTCCGGCTGCCCGGCTTCGTTCAGGCGGATGCAATTCCGGGGGCAGAAGGCCGCGCAGATGCCGCAGCCCTTGCACCAGTCCCGGAAGATGTCCACCTCATATTCCTTTTTCAGGCCCTCTTCCGGGGCCTCCGGCAGGGGAGCATCTTTCCCGGCCCCCTTCCCGGGGGCGGCGTCCGCCTTACTTGCTTCCTTTTGGGGATCAGCGTCTTGGCTCATGAAATCTCACCTGGCCAGCATCTGCACAAAAATATGGGCCGCGTATAAAAAAGCCAGCAGGAAGGCGCCGGCGCTCATCCAGCGCAGGGCTTTCTTCTGGGGCCGGTAGGCCAGTTCCACCGCGGCTATGCCGGTCATCAAGATGGCCATCAGGCCGGTGCCCGCGTGTTCCGGAGCCACCATGCGCAGCAAAGGCCCCTTTGAATAGAGTAAATCCATCACCCCCAGCAAGGCCAGGTTGATTAAATTGCTGCCAAAGAGGTTGCCCACGGCCAGGTCTATGGCCCCCAGCCGCAGGGCCCCCAGGGTGACCACGATCTCCGGCAGGGAGGTGGAAGCAGCCACAAAGATCGTGCCCATTAGGGACAGGTGCCAGCCCGCCAGTTGGGCCAGATGCGCGGCCGTCCGGGGCAGCCAGATGCCCGCGGCCATGACCGCCAGGGCGTTGATCCCGAAGAGCAGCAGGGCCCGGTTCAGGGTGATACCGTCGTAAGCCGGCTCCTCTTCTTTTTCCTTTTGATACGCGGCCCGCTCCCGGCGCTGATAGCGAAAGACCGCGCGCATGGCCACCAGGTAGCAGGTCACCAGCACCGGACTGCTGAGGCCCACATGGATAAAATTGATGGAGTCGAGGGGAGAGGGAGCCATGACCCCCATGACCGCCACCCCCAGCATGATCACCCCAAACGCGGCCGCCACCAGATGCCCCCGGTCGGCCGCGGTCAGGGCCGGGCCCCGGGGATATAAGATGTCCACCAGGGCCAGGATCAAGAGATTGAAGACACAACTCCCCAGGAGGTCGCCCACGGTGATGTCCGGGGCCTGCACCCAGAGGATGGAACTGGCGCCGGTGGCCATTTCCGGCAAGGAGGTGACCGCGGCGACGATCACCAGGCCCATCCAGGTGCGGCCCATGCCGGTCTTGGCCGCCAGGACGTCGCCGTACCGGCTCAACTGGGCCCCGGCGACCATGATGGCCAGGGCGCACAGCAGAAATTGCGCCCATTCGGCATACCATCCCGACAAGATTACCCCCGCTGGCGCATCAGGAAATTGCGCAGAATATTCATCCCTTCCGCGGTTAAGATGGATTCAGGATGAAACTGCACCCCAAAGACGGCGAATTGTTTATGGCGCAGGCCCATGATCTCCCCCACCGCGGTCTGGGCCGATACCTGCAGACAGTCCGGCAGGTTGTCCCGGTTGACGATCAGGGAATGGTAGCGGGTGGCCTCGAAAGGGGAGGGGATGCCCTGAAAGATGTCTTTGCCGTCGTGATAGATGAGGGAGGTCTTGCCGTGCATCAGCCGGGGGGCCCGGATGACCTCGCCCCCGAAGGCCGCGCCGATGGCCTGGTGCCCCAGGCAGACCCCGAGGATGGGGATGCGCCCCGCGAAATGGCGGATTGCGGCCAGGGAAATCCCCGCCTCGTTAGGAGAGCAAGGGCCGGGGGAGACCACCAGCCAGGTGGGCTTAAGATGCTCCAGCCCTTCCCGGTCGATCTGGTCATTGCGGTGCACCGCCACCTCCACCCCCAACTGGCCGAAGTACTGTACCAGGTTATAGGTAAAGGAATCGTAATTGTCGATCATTACTAACATAATTACTCCTTAACACAACTACTTGCCTTAGTCACCCCTTATGTTCTGTAGGGGCGCACCCATGTGTGCGCCCGGGGCCCGGAGCGGACACCTGGGTCCGCCCCTACACCAACCCCTCCTCCGCCCGCTCCAGGGCCCGCATCAGGGCCATGGCCTTGTTCACCGTTTCCTGGTATTCCTTGGCCGGGTCGGAGTCGGCGACGATGCCCGCGCCCACCTGCAGGTAGATGCGGCCCCCATGGATATAAAAACTGCGGATGGTGATACAAAAATCCAGGTTGCCGCTGAAGCTGAGATAGCCCACCGCGCCCGCATAAGGGCCCCGGCGGGTGGGCTCCAGTTCCTCAATGATTTCCATGGCCCGCACCTTGGGCGCGCCGGCCACCGTGCCCGCGGGGAAGGTGGATTTGAGGACCTCCAGGCCGTCCCGGCCGGACGCCAGTTCCCCTTCCACCTGGGAGACGATGTGCATAACGTGGGAATAACGCTCCACGGTGAAGAGTTCCGGGACCCGGACGCTCCCCACCTTGGAGACCCGGCCCACGTCGTTCCTGCCCAAGTCCACCAGCATGAGGTGCTCGGCCCGCTCCTTGGGATCCGCCAACAGCTCCACCTCCAAGGCCTGGTCTTCCTCCGGGGTGGCCCCTCGGTGGCGGGTGCCGGCAATGGGCCGGTAAATGATCTGTCCTTCCTCCAGGCGCACCAGGATCTCCGGCGACGCCCCCACCAGCTGCAAGTCCCCCAGATCCAGATAGAACATGTAAGGAGAGGGATTGATGGAGCGCAGGGCCCGGTATAGGTCGAAGGAGTCGTGGCGCAACTTGGTGGAGAAACACTGGGAGAGCACGATCTGGATGGCGTCCCCCGCAGCGATGTACTCCTTGCCCTGGCGCACCATCTCCTCGAACCGCTCCCGGGTGAGGTTGGATTCCAGGGGCGTGCTCTCTACCGGTTGGGGCGCTTCCCCCAAGGGCACCGGCTGCCGCAGGCGGCCGATGAGCGCGTCGATGGCCTGGAGCGCCCGGTCGTATTGATCCCTTAGGGGGCTATTAGAGTCCACCTGCACCAGGGCCACCACCTTGATGGTCTGGCGCAGGTTGTCGAAAATAAGAAGCTGGTCGGTGAGCAGCAGCCTAGCGTCGGGAATATCGATGGCCGGGGTCAACTCCGGCAGCCGCTCGATGAAGCGCACCATGTCATAGCTCAGGTAACCCACCAGCCCCCCCCAGAACCGGGGCAGCCCCGGCGCAGGCACGGCCCGGTAACCGGCCAGCAAGTCCCGGAGATGGGAAAAGGGATCAACTCCCCCGTCCAGGACCTCCTTTGTCCCCCGGCGCTGGATGGTGACCTTCTCCCCCTGCACTTGGAACATCAGGGAGGGATTGAGGCCCAGAAAGCTGAAACGGCCCCACTTCTCCCCCCCTTCCACGCTTTCCAGGAGGAAGGAGCAGCCCTCCCCCCTGAGTTTTTTGTAGGCCGCCACCGGGGTCTCCAGGTCCCCCAGGATCTCCCGGTAGACCGGGATGAGATTGCCCTGCCGGGCCATCTCCTGAAACGCCGCAAAATCCGGAATAACCATGCACCGCTCCGTTCACAAGTTGGTGGCACAGGCTTTCCAGCCGGTGCTCCTTTGAAAAAAAAACAAAAAAAGCCGTGCCCCCTGCGGGCCACGGCTTTCATCTGCTCCAAAAAACCGGGGCCCCTCTCCGTGAGGGGCCCCGAAAATATTTACCACTGCCGGCGGACGCACCTCACGGGACCGATACGGGCCACCAGCACCAGATGTCGCTCAAGAAGTTGCACATGGTTCTTTCATATCCCATCGACCTTCAGGTGTCAACAGGTTTTATGATGGACACTCCTTTCTTCCCTTGGCTTATAATAAACGTCAAGCCTGGATGAGGGAAACGATCTGGTCGTGTAAAATCCCATTACTAGCCAGGATATTCGGCGCATAAATGTCATAATCCCCGCCGCTGAAGGTGGTAATCTTCCCACCTGCTTCATTAACTATCAACACCCCCGCGGCCGTGTCCCAGGGTTTCAGGTTCTCCTCCCAGAAGCCGTCGAAGCGGCCGCAGGCCACGTAGGCCATATCCAGGGCCGCAGACCCGCCCCGCCGCACCCCCTGGGCCACTGCCAGCACGCGGCCAATCCGGCCCAAGGTCTCCGGCAGGCGCTCCCGGATGTCGTAAGGGAAGCCGGTGGTCACCAGGGCCCGGTCCAGCCTGTCGATCTTGGAGACGCTGATGGGCTGGCCGTTGAGATAGGCGCCGCCGCCCTGCCGGGCCTCGAACAACTCATCCCGCAGGGGATCATAGATTACCCCGTATCGCAGGGTCCCTGCCGCCTCCCAGGCAATGGATACGCAAAACGCAGGATAACCGTGGGCAAAGTTGACCGTGCCGTCCAGGGGATCGATGATCCACCGATATGCCGGGGGGGCTTCTGCCCGGGCGGGGCCGGAAACAACCGCAGACAGTTGCTCTCCCTTTCCTGTCTTTTCCTCTGCCAGGAAGCCATGCTCCGGAAAAGTCTGGCGGATCAGGGCAATGATCATTTCCTGGGACTGCAGATCCGATTCCGTCACCGGATCAATGGCCCCTTTGTAGGTGATGCGATGGGGTTTATGGTAGTTCAGGCGCAGGACCGCGCCCGCGGCCAGGGCCGCTTGGCGGCCCACCGCGGCGGCACGGTCTAGAAGTTCTTTATTCCATGCACTCTTATCCTTGGTCCGCATTCTTTATCCCTTATCTCTCAGGGACCCAAATATCTTGGTAAGGGGTTGGGGGAGGGAGTTTGAGGGAGGAAGGTTAAGGTCCACAGGCGAGACGCCTGTGCTACTGGCCCCTGGCCCCCTCCCTCGTAACTCTCTCAGGTAAACTGCAGCAATTCGAAGCCGGTCTCCGGGTCTTTGCGCCGTTGGCCGCTGGTGTCCAGGATCTCCAGGATGACCACTTCCCCCACCAGCCAGACCTCCACCCCGGCCCGGGTGCAGCCCACGGTGGCCCCCCCTTCCCGGCCGGACGCGGCGTGGAGGTGCATCACCGGCTGGCCTTCTGCATTGGGAAAGATGGTGCCCACGGCCAGGACCTCCTGAATGCCCTGGAGGACGTGGATCAGGGGCACCACCTTTTTCCGGCCGGCCTCCGGCCCCACCACCACCCGGCTGCCGTGCTGGGCGCCACCCAGGTAAAAGACCAGGGCCCCTTTAAGGCCCTGCTCCCGGGCAAAATCCTCCAGGACGTCCGGCAAGCGCTCCCCGTCCTCCAGGCGCAGGGTAAAGATGCGCCCCAACCTCCCCTCGCTATACTGCATACCGCCTCTCCATCACAAGCTTTCCTGGTCTTTGGATTAATCAGGAAAATGAATATTAGAACCTCTTTTAAAGCTGATCCCAGTATGCAAACACGCTCCTCACCAATAAAATGCAGGAAACGATGGTCTTAAGGTCCCCCTTTTCTAAAGGGGGATTATCAGGTGCTTATTTAATCCCCCCTGCCCCCCTTTAGAAAAGGGGGGTAATTATTTTCCAATTCATACCCTTATGGCTGGTCATAGACGACTTCAGAAATAGGTTTTGCAAAGCCTTCAGGGTACTTTGCCAGGCAAATATCCCTATTTCTTTTTGGCCCGGGGCTTGCCGGGATTGGCCTTGGCCTTGACCTTGACCAGCGCCGCGGTCTTTACCGGCGTAAACAGAGAGACGGTGAACAAGCCGGTGATAAAGCCCCCCAGGTGGGCCACCCAGGCCACGGCGCCGCCCCGGCGCAGGCCGTAGAACTGCAAAGCCAGCCACAGGCCCAGCCAGACAAACGCGGGGATGTTCACCACCTCCACCTTGAGCCGCCAAAAAACCACCGTGCGGATGGGGGACTGGGGCAGACGCACCATGTACCCTCCCAATACCCCGGCGATGGCGCCGCTGGCCCCGATCAAGGGCGCGGACAGCCTGCTGGCGGCCAAGACATGGAACAGACAGGCGAAAAACCCGGAAAAGAGGTAAAAGGCCAGAAAACGCCCATGCCCCAGATCATCCTCCAGGGCCTCGCCAAAGAGCCACAAGAACCACATATTGCCCAGAAGGTGCACCCAACCCCCGTGCAAAAACAGGGAGCTGAACATGGTGGCCAGGATCCACAGGGACTGCCGGGAGCTAAGGAGCTTGACCTGGCTCAGCTTGGCCGCCACCGCCCCCCCCTTCAGAAAAAGGGCGGACTCCCCCTGGGGCCCCAGATGGAGCTGATAGAGATAGACCAGCACATTCACGGCAATCAGCCCCAAGGTGACCACGGGCCAACTGCTGCTGGGCGCTCCCCGTATCGGGATCATGTAAGACTCCGGTGGAAGAGTTGCTGGGGGGAGGGAGGCTAAGGGCCGGTGGCACAGGCGTCTCGCCGGTGGACCTTAGCCTTCCTCCCCCCAGATCTTCAGATAATCCGCATTTTACTCCACGGATGGAGGGCTGTCCAGGCAAAGGGTGGGGCGGGTTGACAAGGGCTTGTGTTTCCGATTTAATAAAAGGCATGTCCGGGCCGAAGAAGAGAGTATACATCAAAACCTTTGGCTGCCAGATGAATGTGGCGGACTCGGAGCAAATGGCCCAGGTGTTGGCGGAGGGCTTCGTGCCCACGGACCGGCCGGAGGAAGCTGATCTCTATCTGATTAATACCTGCGCCATCCGCCGCAAGGCGGAAGAGAAGGTCCGCAGTCTCCTGGGGAGCCTGCAGGTTTTGAAGCAGAGCCGCCCCCAACTGCTCTTGGGCGTGGGCGGCTGCGTGGCCCAGCAGGAGGGGGAGAGGTTGTTGGCGGCGGCCCCCCACCTGGACCTGGTCTTCGGCACCCAGGGCATCAGCCGCCTCCCGGAATTGGTGCGCCGGGCGGGACGGGGCCGGCGGCTGGTGGACATCGAGTTGGCCCCGGGTTTTCCCCCGCAACCCCGGAGGCATTGGGCTCCGGGCGCCATCAAGACCCTGGTGACCATTATGCAGGGCTGTGACAATTTCTGCTCCTTCTGCGTGGTGCCTTATGTCCGGGGCCGGGAACACAGCCGCCCCCCCGGGGAGATTATCGGGGAAGTGGCCGATTTTCTGGCGGCCGGGGGCAAAGAGGTGACCCTCCTGGGCCAGAACGTCAACTCCTATGGCCGGGGTCTGTCGGAACCCCTGACCTTCACGGAACTGCTCCGGAGGATCGACGCCCTGCCGGGCCTGGCCCGGCTGCGGTTTGCCACCTCCCATCCCCGGGACCTGTCAGGGGAGTTGATGGCCGCGTTCGGGGAGCTGCCCAGCCTCTGCGAAAATTTGCACCTGCCGGTGCAGTCCGGGTCCGACCGGATTTTGCAGGCCATGAACCGGGGTTATACCCGGGAGGAATATTTGCGGAAGGTGGCGAAGCTGCGCCGGGTCTGTCCCGGCCTCAGCCTCTCCACGGATATCATCGTCGGCTTCCCCGGGGAGACCGAGGAGGATTTTCAGGAGACCTTGGACCTGGTGCGCCAGGCCGGGTTTGACCAGGCCTTTTCCTTCAAGTATTCCCCCCGGCCCCAAACCCGGGCCGCGCTCCTGCCGGAGCGGGTGTCGGGAGAGGTCCAGGCCGAACGCCTGGGCCGCTTGCAGAATTTATTGAATGAGCTTACTTTTGAAGCACACCAGCGCCTTGTGGGCAGGGTGCGCGAGGTTTTGGTGGAGGGAACCAGTAAACGCTCCCAGGAGGAACTTTGCGGGAGACTGAGGACCAACCAGGTGGTGAATTTCTCCGGGCCCCGGGAGTTGGTGGGCCAATTGGTGCAGGTGCGCCTCACTGAGGCTCACCCCCATTCCCTGAGAGGCACACAGGTAGAGGACTCTTCCATAACGTGGCCCCTGGCCGCTGACCCGCAGGCTCCCCAAAGGAGGTTATCATGCTGAGGCAAATGACCGTCTCCGGATTGACCATCGACCCCTTTACCAACAGTCCCATCATGATCTTGAAGGATGTGGATTCGGATAAGGCGGTCCCCATCTGGATCGGGTTGCTGGAGGCCACGGCCATCGCCAGTGAATTGGAAAACATCAAATTCTCCCGCCCCATGACCCACGATCTCTTAAAGATCATCATGGAGAGCATGGAGATTCAGGTGACCCGGGTGGAGGTCTGCGATCTCCGGGACAACACTTATTTTGCCCTCATTTACCTCAAACGGGAGGGCCAGGAGATAACCATCGACGCCCGGCCCAGCGACGCCATCGCCCTGGCCCTGCGGGTCAAGGCCCCCATCTACGTGGCCGAAGTGGTGATCCAAAAAGCCAGGCGGGTGGACCTCTCCGCCAAGGAGGCCATTACCACCGAAGACGCCAAAAAATGGACGGAAATCCTGGAAAGCCTGGACCCCGACGACTTCGGCAAATATAAAATGTAACAAAGACTGTTTTCTGTTTACCGTTTTCTGTTTTCTGTCTGCGTCTTGTGATTAGAGTATCCCCAGAGAATTAATCCACTCTTTGCTTACTATCAAGAGAATTTTTCTAATGATTACAGCCTATAAACTGTTTTTACAGAAAACCGAAAACCGAAAACAGAAAACCGTCTCCCCATGATCGACCTCCATACCCACACCCTTAATAGCGACGGCGAACTCCTGCCCACCGAACTCTGGCGCCGGGCCCAGGTCCTGGGCTACCGTTTCCTGGGCGTCACCGACCACGTGGACGCCTCCAACTTCGAGATGGTCTTTGAAAACCTTAAGAAAGCGGCCCAAAGCCTCAAGGGCGGCGGGCTCCCCCACTTCATCCCCGGCCTGGAGTTCACCCATCTGCCCCCGGCTCTGATCGGCCCTTTAACGGCCCGGGCCCGGGCTTTGGGGGTGCCCCTCATCGTCATCCACGGCGAGACCCTGGCCGAACCCGTAGCCCCGGGGACCAACCGGGCCGCGTTGGAGGCCGGCATCAACATCTTGGCCCATCCCGGCCTGATCACTAAGGAAGAAGCCGCTTTGGCGCAAGAGCGGGGCATCTTCCTGGAGATCTCCGCCCGGAAAGGCCACTCCCTGGCCAACGGCCACGTGGCCAGGATCGCCCGGGAAACCGGGGCCTCCCTGATCCTCAACACCGACTCCCACGCGCCCGGGGACCTCATCACCCGCCAGCAGGGGGAACGCATCCTCTTGGGCGCGGGCCTCAGCCCCGCCGAAACCCAAACCATCTTCACCAACGCCGAAGCCCTGGCCCGCCGCCTGGCGGGCGTGTAAGGGATAAATGATTTGGAGGAACCCCGCTTTTTCGTAGGGGCGAACCTTGTGTTCGCCCATCACCCGGGGCGAATACAAGATTCGCCCCTTCAACACCTCAGGTTCCCCCAAACCCCCTCCTGCAAAAATATAAATTTATAGCTTTTTTAGTTGTAGGGTGCGCACTCGCATTATAAACTCCCCTTCTTAGTAATAGTCTGGTGGCAAAGGCGTCTCGCCTGTGCAGTTTTTATAAAAGCCAAATAGGGTCATTTATGCCTTCTTAGGCCCACTTGCCTATTTAATTTCAACTTGTCCCTTTCATATTAAAGAGCTTGACATTCTTATCATCGATATATTTATATGGAATTGTTTGTTTTTGGAATTTATCAATTATTTGGCAGCCATTCGGAAAGATGCAATTCATATCATGGGAGAAATCCATAATGACCAGAAAAAAGATAAAAATAGAAGCAGTATATTTGCCTTCTAATGAACCTTATCTTGGTAGAGAGTCAGTTTTTCATTTTGATCAAATCATAGTAGCAGCTTTAGACACAAATACAATAGTTGCTGAATATACTCATAAAATTGAACTATCAGATATACAAAAAGCAGCATGTCAGATCATTCCTCAGGGGGTCAATCTTGGTTTGACAATTCGTGAACTCATTAGACAGGCATATCTATTCGGCGCTTTAGTGCTGGTGAGACCATTGATTGAACGTACTGCTCTTATCTCATATCTTTTTAATTTCCCTGATAAAATAGGGATATGGAAAGCAGGGTGGAAATTTCGTGAAAGGCCGAGTCTTTCGACAATGTTAGAAACAATGAGCGATAAAATAGATCTCAAAACAGCTAAGGAATTAGGTGAATTTTTCGGTCATATAGTTCATGGTGACCCTTTTGGATCACAATATAATTTAATCAATTTAGATGATGGCAGATTGGGATACTCTGTAGGGAAGGTGATTAATGATCCTGATCTATTTGAATTCATTTGCTTTAATTCTTATTGCTATCTTATCGTTTTAATGAGTATGATGCATGCATGCTTTCCAGATGCACCCCATATTAATCTATAATATCAGTACATATTAAAAGATTTCATGAATGCCCCCTTTTGGCTCAAACAGTTCAGCTTTCGCATTCTCGATTTCTTCCTGCCCAGGCTCTGTCTCTTCTGCGGCGGGGTGGTGGCGGAGGAGGCCAAGGCCGCGGTCTGCCCGGACTGCGAGGGCGGTATCCAATGGGTGGAAAGCCCGGTCTGCACCTGCTGCGGCTTGGTCTTTCCCACCCGGGAGGGGGAGGACCGGCCCTGCGGCCCCTGCCAGACGGACCCGCCCCCCTTTGCCCGGGCCCGGGCCGCCGCGGTCTATGAGGGGCCGGTGGCGGAGTCCGTCAAGCGCTTCAAATTCGAGAGGCAGATGGCCTATCTGCCGGTCCTGCAGCACTGGCTGCGCCGGCCCCGCTGCCTGGAGTTGGTGGCGGCCGCGGACCTCTTGATCCCCGTGCCCCTTCACCGCCGGCGTTTGCAGCAGCGGGGCTTCAACCAGGCCCTGCTCCTGGCCCGGGCCTTCCCGGACGCGGCAGTGGGGCTGGAGACCTTGGTCCGGGTGCGCCATACCCCGCCCCAGGTGGGCCTCAACCCCAAGGAGCGCCGGGACAACGTGCACCGGGCCTTTGCCGTGCCCCGGCCGGACGAGGTGAAAGGGAAGAATATCCTTTTGGTGGACGACCTCTACACCACCGGGGCCACGGTGCGGGAGTGCGCCCGGGTCCTGCGCCGGGCAGGGGCCAAGGGGGTGGAGGTCCTCACCGTGGCCCGGGTGAAGCATGAATGAAAGGATTCACCACAGAGGCACAGAGAGCGCGGAGAATACCTTGGGGGAAAAGGTTAAAAGGGGAAGAGGGGAAAAGGAAAAATACTATGGCGCTTCAACTCCTTTCCTTTTTCCCTTTTGACCTTTTCCCCCAAAAAATCTTTTATGTTTTTGTGGTAAAATCTCTCCCATGACCGACTGCCACACCAGCCATAAAGTAGTCAGCCGGGGGGCTGCAGCCCGTTGGGTGAAAAGACTTCAGGCCGAAGGAAGCAAGGTGGTCTTCACCAACGGCTGTTTCGATATCCTGCACCTGGGCCACGTGCGCTACCTGGAGGAGGCCCGTTCCCTGGGGGACGCCCTCATCGTCGGGGTGAACACCGACGCCTCGGTGCAGCGCCTGGGTAAAAACCCGCCGCGCCCCGTCAATCCGGAAGGGGACCGGGCCGCGTTGGTGGCGGCCCTGGCCTGCGTGGACCGGGTGGTTCTCTTTGGGGAAGACACGCCCCTGGAGCTGATCACTGCCCTCCAACCCGATATCCTGGTGAAGGGCGGCGACTACCGCCTGGAGGAGATATCTGGCCGGGAGGTGGTTTTGGGCCGGGGCGGCGAAGTGAAGGTCATTCCCCTGGTCCCCGGTTATTCCACCACTGCTCTCCTGTCCCGCATCCGGGAGTAGTGGGAAGGTGGGGGTGCTGCGTGACCTGTAAGCTCCGGCTACCCACCTTATCGCTTTTTTATCCTGGTAAGAAGAAGAAGAAAGTCCTGAGAAAATCAGGCTGGCAAGATTCTAGGAAGGTGTGGCCCGCAAAAAACTCACACTACATCTGCTAATGCCATAATGGTTGGGCACTTATAGATCTTCAAATCGTTAAAAACACCTTAAAATTCAATGGCTTCCTCTGCTGGAAATCCTATTCTCCTCTTTGGCCATGGTCAGGATGCCGATAATTAAA
Organism: Syntrophobacterales bacterium; assembly: GCA_020060385.1. Taxonomy (GTDB): domain Bacteria; phylum Desulfobacterota; class Desulfobaccia; order Desulfobaccales; family 0-14-0-80-60-11; genus SURF-52. Next base: position 95,160 of record JAGVAH010000151.1, read on the forward strand.
AATCCTCCCAGAACTCCCACAAACACGCCCACAATGAAAGCAATCATCGCCGGGCTCATCTTGGGCCTCCTTCTCCATTAATATCAATAAGTTTCCTGACTAAATTTATAATTAATCATTTATAATTATTTTGTAACCTGGTAAAAATACCTATTTCCCTCTAGGTAAAAAAACCTATAACCTTCTAAAAAATTATCGGATTTTAGGCGACAATTATTAAAAATATAATATTTATTTCTTTATCTTTATTGCTTTTCCTCCTCTCTTTAAATGCCTCTCCGGCTGCCGGCCCTGGATTTATGAACCGAATTTTGATATTTTGTCCCCAAACCAGAACTCCGGCCCTTCCGAGGAGGGTGGTTATTTGGCCCTGAAACGTCCCCAGCTCATCATCCCCGCGGCCCTGGTAGTGGTGGCTGTCCTCGCCTATCTTCTGTTTTTCCGGGGCGACACGGTCTCCGATGACACCCTGCCCCTTTCCGGCCACATCGAGGCCACCCAGACGGACCTGGGCTTCAAGGTGCCGGGCAAGATTGCGGCCATTCATTTCCACGAGGGGGATGAGATCAAGGCCGGGCAGACCGCTGCGGTCCTGGAGGACCAGGACCTGCGGGAGGACGTGGCCCAGGCCGAAGGGGCCCTGGGCGCGGCCCGGGCCAACCTGGCCAAACTCCTGGCCGGGTCCCGGCGCCAGGAAAAGAAGGAGTCTTCCGCGGCCGCGGCCAAGGCCCAGGCCGACCTGGTGGACAAGGAGCGGGATTATCGCCGCATGCAGGCCCTGTTTGAGCGGCGCACGGTCTCCGCCCAGACCCGGGACCGGGCCGAGGCCGCCTATCTGATGGCCAAAGAGGCCCACCGCCAGGCCCGGGAAAAATACAGCCTGGTCCTGGAAGGCCCCCGCCAGGAAGACATTGACGCAGCCCGGGCCGAGGCCCAGCGGGCTGAAGCAGCTTTGGCCCTGGCCCGCACCCGTTTGGGTTATGCCACCATCGCCTCTCCAGTCAACGGCGTCGTCCTGGTGCGCCCCATGGAGCCAGGGGAAGTGGCGGCCATCGGCTCCCCGGTCCTCACCCTGGGAGACCTGGACAAGGCCTATTTCGAGGGTTACATCCCCGAAACCGATCTGGCTAAAGTGCGCTATGGCCAGAAAGCGGAGATTACCACCGACAGTTATCCCGGGAAGAAGTATCCGGGCCGGGTCTATTTTATCTCCTCCAAGGCCGAGTTTACCCCTAAGACCGTGGAGACCCGCAAGGAACGGGTGACCCTGGTCTACCGCACCAAGATTCGCATGGAAAATAAAGACCATTCCCTCAAGCCAGGCATGCCCGCCGATGCCCTCATCTTCCTCAAGGACCAACCCCGCTGAGGCGGCCATCCGGGCCGAGGGCCTGACCAAGCGCTTCGGCTCCCTGGTGGCGGTGGATAACCTGAGCCTTACGGTGGCCCCCGGGGAGGCCTTTGCCTTGGTGGGGCCGGACGGCGCCGGCAAGACCACCACCATCCGCCTGCTTTGCGGCATCATGGACCCCGACGGGGGCCAGGCCCGGGTCTTGGGGTTTGACACCGTCAAGGAAGCGGAATCCCTGAAAGAGCAGATCGGTTACATGCCCCAGCGCTTCGGCCTCTATGACGACCTCACCGTGGCCGAAAATATTGCCTTTTACGCGGACATCTACCGGGTACCCCGGGCCGAGCGCCGCACCCGGGTGCCGGAGCTCCTGGCCTTCTCCAACCTGGCCCCCTTCCAGACCCGCCTGGCCGCCAATCTCTCCGGGGGCATGCGCCAGAAGTTGGGCCTGGTCTGCGCCCTGATCCACACGCCCCATTTGTTGATCCTGGATGAGCCCACCTTCGGAGTGGACCCCGTGTCCCGCCGGGAATTCTGGCAGATACTCTACGAGCTGCTGCGCACCGGCATGACCATTTTCCTGTCCACCGCCTACATGGATGAAGCGGAACGGGCCCACCGGGTGGGGTTGATGCACCGGGGGCGGCTGTTGGTGGCGGACACCCCGGGGGCCATCAAGGCCACCTTTCAGGGGGAACTCCTGGAGGTGCGGGCCGAGGACCAGCACCGGGCCAGAAAGATTCTGGCCCCCCTCCCCCAGGTGCGCCAGGTCCTGGCCATGGGGGACCGTTTGATGGTTACGGTGGATAAGCGGGATGACGCTCTCGGTCCCATGACCGCGGCCCTGGAGGCCGGGGGGCTGGAGGGCATCCGCATCGCCCCCGGGGAGCCGGCCCTGGAGGAGCTTTTCGTGCAGATCGTGCGCCGGGAGGAGGGGCAGGAAACTGGTAAGCAGTAAGCAGTGAGCAATGAGCAGTAAAAGCAAATGCTATTTCTGTCATTCTGAACGAAGCGATAGCGGAGTGAAGAATCTCGTATTTTACGTTAAGCTTGATGTTACTAAGAATCCGGTATTTAAAATTTGTCTTTTTTAAATCATTGAGGATTTGGTCGTCAATATGCGCCAATATTTCGTTTATATTATGACGAATAAATCCAGAACACTTTATATTGGGGTGACGAATAATTTGGAAAGGAGATTGTTTGAACATAAAAATTCATTAATTGACGGATTTACCAAGTGATATAAGATAAATAAATTAGTCTATTATGAAGAAACCAATGATATTCTTGCAGCAATTACTCGAGAGAAACAGCTTAAAGGCTGGCGGCGTGAAAAGAAAATTGCCTTGATTGAATCAATCAATCCAGAATGGAAGGACTTAAGCGATGAGTGGAAATAATGGCAGCTTTTTATGGTATAATGGTATATGAGCGAAATGAAGCATCTGAAATACGAGATTCTTCACTCCGCTACACTCCGTTCAGAATGACAACATAATATATTTAATTGATAAATATGTTAAATATAGCACCTATATAGAATTGGAGGAAGAGGAAAAGCGGAGGCGCTATGTCAATTGGAATGCAAAGACGCTTGCTGTATACTCCTATTTTTCATATCGACACCAATCTGATCAATGCTCGTGGAAAATTGCATACAATGAACCAGATTGAGAAATGGGCAGATGATGATGTAATTCTTGTCAATATGTCAGGAGTTAGTTTTAAGGAAGCTCAAGCTGGAAATAATCTTGCCAGGACAAAGAAAGCCCTTTCGCATATTTTCACTTTGACAGACAACAGTATCAATTCAAATGATCCGATTTACCAAAGAATAGAAGTTGCCCTGTTTCCTGATGGAATTAAAACGGAAAATCAACAAAATGACATAAAGATCGTTTTTGAGGCTGCAAAATATCACGCCATTCTAGTCACCCGAGATGGCGGCTCACGTTCACAGCCTGGTGGTATTCTTGGTAATCGTGATAATTTGCGCGGTATTGTCTCCATCATGTCTGACACCGAAGCTGTGGCGTATATCCGAGATAAAATTAGAGAACGAGATGAGTTCAACCATTACTTCGCTCAAGAATTTGGAGGGGAATTGTCACCTTGGACTGGTAAAGACTAATACAATCCATAATGAGAAGTTTGATATTTTTTATAATTAAACTAATTAAGGGGAAAAATATGAGTAAGATATTTTATAAAGGTTATCAAATTAAGCCTACTCCATTGCAATCATCGGAATCAGGTGAATGGACTATTGACTTATATATTGGAATTGAAAAAGGAAATCAATATGTCGAACGTAAGTTCAGTGCAGCTAACACTTTCAAAACAAAAGAAGAAGAAATAGGGCATTGCATAAATTTTGGGAAACAGATTATTGATGGTGAATATGCAAACTGCACGGTCACCGATTTATAACAATCCTTCAATCGTATGCCGGTTGGATGAGTAATGTCCCAGGAAAAAGCCATCGTCGTCCAGGACCTCACCAAGGACTTCGGCAAGTTCCGGGCCGTGGACCGGGTAAGCTTCGCAGTCAATAAGGGGGAGATCTTCGGCTTCCTGGGGCCCAACGGCGCGGGCAAATCCACCACCATCCGCATGCTCAACGGCCTGCTGCTGCCCACCAGCGGCCAAGGCGCGGTGGCCGGCTACGACATCATCCGGGAAACGGCCGCCATCAAGCAGCACATCGGCTATATGTCCCAGCGCTTTTCCCTCTACGAGGACCTGACTGCGGAGGAAAACCTCACCTTCTTCGGGGGGGTTTATGGGCTTCCTCCCGCCCGGCTCCGGGAGCGGGCCGCAGCCGCCCTGAGCCAGGTGGGTCTCTTGGAGCGGCGCCGGGAGATCACCCGCAACCTGGCCCTGGGGCTCAGGCAGCGCCTGGCCCTGGCCTCGGCCATCCTCCATGAGCCGCCCATCCTCTTTCTGGACGAGCCCACCAGCGGGGTGGATCCCATCTCCCGGCGCAATTTCTGGGACCTGATCTACTCCCTGGCGGAAAAGGGGGTGACCGTTCTGGTCACCACCCATTACATGGACGAGGCCGAGTTTTGCGACCGGCTGGTGCTCATCTACCAGGGCCGCCTCATTGCCCAGGGCACCCCCCGGGAATTGAAAGCCCAGGTGCCCGAGGAAATCATTGCCGTCTTCCCGGACCGCTTGGGGGAGGCCCTGGAGGTAATCCGGAAATTGCCCCAGGTGGAAGAAGCCGCAGTCTTCGGGGATGGCCTGCACGTGGCCACCACCCAGGCCGCGGCCGCGGAAACGGCCCTGCAGGAGGCCCTGGCCGCCCAAGGCATCGCCATCCGCCGCCTGGGGCGGGTGGAGCCCAGCCTGGAGGACGCGTTTATCTCCTTGATTGAGAGGGCAGGGAATGCACAGTAAGCAGTAAGCAGTGAGCAGTAAGCAGTATAAACAGAGTAGTCAGTAGCATGTTTTTGCTGCTCACTGCTCACCGCTCACTATCTTCGTGGATTGGAAATCATGGACCTCATACGCACCTGGGCGGTCTTTCGTAAAGAGTTGATCCACATCCGCCGGGATCTTCCCAGCCTCATCCAGGTGATCCTGCTGCCGGTGATGCTGCTCCTCTTGAACGGCTATGCCCTGACCTTCGACCTGACGGATGTGCCCCTGGCCGTCTTTGACCAGGAGCAGAGCCGGGTCAGCCAGGATTTTCTCCAGGGGTTCCGGGGCACCCGTTATTTCCGGATTCATAGCTCCGTGTTTAATTATGAAGATCTGGCCCGCCTCATCAACCAGCGGGAGGTGAAGGCGGGACTGGTGCTGCCCTTCGACTTCTCCCGGTCCCTCAAGACCGGCCAGACCGCCCGGGTGCAGGCCATCATCGACGGCACCGACGCCAACACCGCCAACCTGATCATCGGTTATCTCCAGGGGGTGATCGCCGCCTATAACCAGCAGGTGGTCCTGGAGCGGCTGCAGTTCCAGGGCTTCTCCCGCCTGGAGCTGCCCCTCAAGACCGACTCCCGGGTCTGGTTCAATGAGGACCTGGAGAGCCGCAACTTCATCGTCCCCGGGCTCATCGCCATCATCATGACCATGGTGGGCGCGCTCCTCACCGCCCTGTGCATCATCCGGGAAAAGGAGCGGGGCAGCTTTGAGGGTCTGATGGGCACGCCTTTGAAGAAGTGGGAGCTGATCCTGGGGAAACTGGGCCCCTATTTCCTGGTGGGCATGCTGGACATGTTCATCGCCATGGCCATGGGGGAATTTCTCTTTAAGGTGCCTTTAAGGGGGAGCGCCCTCCTGTTGATCGGCTTGGCCGCCTTGTTCATGATAGTGGTCCTGGGCCAGGGCCTCCTCATTTCGGTCATCGCCCGGAGCCAGTTGGACGCCTACCAGATGGCCATGCTCACCACCTTTTTGCCGTCCTTTATCCTTTCCGGGGCCATGTTCGCCATCCATCAGATGCCCACGGCCTTGCAGGTGGCTTCCTATATGGTCCCCGCCACCTACCTGGTGACCATCAGCAAAGGCATCTATTTGAAGGGCATCGGCATGAAGATCCTCTGGCCTGACGCGGCGATGCTCTGCCTTTTTGCCGCGGTTTTCCTGCTTACCGCGGGCCGCAAGCTGGTGAAGAAGATCCAATAATTATGAGACTTCGACGCATTTATCACATCCTGGTCAAGGAGTTCATCCAGGCGGTCAGGGACCCCCGGCTGCGCATCTTCCTCTTTCTGCCGCCCCTGGTCCAGCTCATGATGTACGGCTACGCCATCAATTTCGACATCCAGCACATCCGCACCGCGGTCTTTGACGAGGCCCGCACCCCCCAGACCCGGACTCTGATCAACCGCTTCGCCTCCAACCCCTACTTCGACCTGGAATACTACGTGGGCCGGGAGGACCGGGTCCGGGACCTCATCGACCGGGGCCGGGTGACCTTCGCCCTGCGCTTCCCCTATGACTTTGCCAAGAATCTGAAGATGGGCAAACCCGCGGCCGTGCAGTTGCTCATCGACGGCACGGACTCCAATGCCGCGCTCATCGTCGGCCGCTATGCCAACACCATTATCAATGACTATGGTGTGGAGCTTCTAAAAGAGCGCCTGGGCCGCCGGGGGCTGACCGGTGGGCTGGGGGCCCCGGTGGTCATGGAGGAACAGACCTGGTTCAATGCCAACCGCATCAGCCGCTACTCCTTTGTGCCCGGGGTCATCGCCATGGTGGTCATGCTGGTGTCCATCATGCTCACCGCCCTCTCCGTGGTCCGGGAAAAGGAGATCGGCACCATGGAGCAGCTTTTGGTCACCCCCTTGCGGCCCGTGGAATTCATCCTGGGCAAGACCATCCCCTTTGTCCTCATCTCTTTAGGGGACGTGGTGCTGGTCACCCTGGTGGCCCTCTTCTGGTTCGGGGTGCCTTTCCGGGGAAGCCCCCCGGTGCTGCTTTTGGGGGTCTTGCTCTTCCTCATCAGCACCGTGGGGGTGGGCCTCCTCATCTCCACCCTCTGCTCCACGCAGCAGCAGGCCATGATGGTGAGCACCTTCTTCTTTATGCCCTTCATTATGTTGTCGGGCCTGGTCTTTCCCATCCCCAACATGCCGGTGGCGGTGCAATACATCACCTACCTCAACCCCTTGAGATTTTTCATTATTGTCATTCAGGACATCTTCTTGAAGGGGGTGGGCCTGGCCGTCCTCTGGCCGCAGATGGCGGCCATGGCCCTTTTGGGCGCGGTCCTCTTGACCTTGAGCGTGCTCCGGTTTAGGCAGCGGCTGGCCTAAAAATTTTTTCGGGGAGCAATCCCCCTGGATTTGGAGAGCAAAATCTAATATAAATTGTTTATGATAAACATGGGCCCGCCTTTGCCCGGTTCCCTAAAAAAATAATGCTGGCTCCGGCTGATCCCAGGTGAATCCATCCCCCAGGAACAAGATGGTTTTCATGCCCCGGCCCCTGCGACTCTGCTTTTTAAAGGCCGTCTATGCCCTTTTGGGGGCCTGTCTGCTAGTCTCCCTCCTTCTCCCCGCGTGTTCTGAGAAAAAGCCGCCGCCCAGGCCGGCCGTGCCGGTGCTGGCGGCTGTGGCGACGGAGCGCACGGTGCCGGTGGAGTTGAAGGCCATCGGCAACGTGGAGGCTTACGCCACCGTCAACATCAAGGCCCGGGTGGGGGGCCAGATCACCCAGGTGAATTTCCGGGAAGGCCAGGATGTGGCCAAGGGGCAGCTTCTCTTCGTCATCGACCCCCGGCCCCAGGAGACCGCGCTGCGCCAGGCCGAGGCCAACCTGGCCCGGGACAAGGCCCTGGCCGGCAAGGCCCAGGCGGACGCCCGGCGCTACGCCGAGCTGATCCGCAAGCAATTCGTCAGCCAGCAGGAGTATGACCAGGCCAAAGCCACTTACGATTCCCTGGCGGCCACGGTCAAGGCCGACGAGGTGGCGGTGCAAAACGCCCGCCTGATGTTGAATTATTGTTATATCCATGCCCCCATCACCGGGCGCACCGGCAACCTCCTGGCCAATCTGGGGAACCAGATCAAGGCCGACGCGGACACCGCCATGGTGGTCATCAACCAGATCCAACCCATCTACGTCTCCTTTGCGGTGCCGGAGCAGAACCTGGGGGAGATCCGCAAGTACATGGCCCTGGAGCAGGTGCCGGTGGCGGCCTATATCGGCAGGGACCTGCAAAATCCGGAACAGGGCGTGCTCACATTCGTGGACAACACGGTGGATAAGAGCACCGGCACCATCCTCTGCAAGGCCACCTGCGCCAATGCCCACAAGCGCTTATGGCCGGGGCTCTTTGTCAATGTGGTGGTGAAGCTCGCCACCCAGCCCCACGCCATTCTCATCCCCTCTCAGGCGGTGCAGACGAGCCAGGCCGGACAATTTGTCTTCATCATCAAACCGGACCTGACCGTGGAGACCCGGGCCGTGGAAGTGGACCGCAGCCTCGACGGCGAGGCCATCATCCGCAAAGGGCTCAAGCCCGGGGAGCGGGTGGTGACGGAAGGCCAGCTCCGCCTGGTGCCGGGAGCCAAAGTGGAAATCAAGAGCGGGCTCTAGCCGGCCGCCAGGGGCCCCATGCACTTCACCGAGCTCTTCATCCGCCGGCCGGTCATGACCACCCTGGTCATGCTGGCCATCCTGCTTTTTGGGGCCATGAGCTACCGGTATCTGCCGGTAAGCGATCTGCCCAACGTGGACTTCCCCACCATCCTGGTGACCACCAGCCTCCCCGGGGCCTCCCCGGAAACCATGGCCTCCGCGGTGGCCACCCCCCTGGAACGCCAGTTTTCCACCATCGCCGGCTTGGATTCCATGAGCTCCACCAACGCCCTGGGGCTCAGCCAGATTACCCTGCAGTTCAGCCTGAGCCGGAGCCTGGACGCCGCGGCCCAGGACGTGCAGGCGGCCATCGCCAAGGCCGGGAAGCAGTTGCCCCCGGACCTGCCCACCCCCCCCGTCTACCAGAAGGTGAACCCCGCGGACCAACCCATCCTCTACCTGGCGTTGTACTCGGACACCCTGCCCCTGTCCACCGTCAACGAGTACGGGGACACCCTCATGGCCCAGCGCATCTCCATGGTCAACGGGGTGGCCCAGGTGATGATCTATGGGGAGCAAAAGTTCGCGGTGCGCATTCAGGTGGACCCCAAGGCCCTGGCCAGCCGGGGACTGGGCATCAACGAGGTGGCCGAGGCGGTGAAGAATCAAAACGTCAACCTGCCCACCGGCACCCTCTATGGCACCCATCAGGCTTTCACGGTGCAGGCCAGCGGCCAGCTCACCACCGCCGCGGCCTACCGGCCCCTCATCGTCGCCTACCGCAACGGCCAGCCCGTGCGACTGGCGGACCTGGGCCAGTCCCTGAACAGTGTCACCAACGACAAGGTGGCGTCCTGGTATAAGAATTCCCGGGCCATCGTCCTGGCCATCCAGCGGCAGCCGGGCACCAACACCATCGAAGTGGTGGACTCCATCAATAGGCTCCTGCCCATCCTGCGGCAACAAATCCCCGCGGCCGTGCGCATCGTCACCCTCTACGACCGCTCCACCACCATCCGGGAATCGGTGAACGATGTGCAGTTCACCCTGCTGCTGGCCCTGGGCCTGGTGGTCCTGGTCATCTTCCTCTTCCTGCGCAATCTGTCCGCCACCGTCATCCCCAGCCTGGCTTTGCCCATGTCCATCGTCGGGACCTTCTCGGTCATGTATCTTTTGGACTACAGCCTGGACAACCTCTCCTTGATGGCCCTCATCCTGTCGGTGGGCTTCGTGGTGGACGACGCCATCGTCGTCCTGGAAAATATCGTCCGCCACCTGGAGATGGGAGAGAAGCCTTTTCAGGCGGCCCTGAAGGGCTCCCGGGAGATCGGTTTCACCATCCTCTCCATGACCCTATCTTTGGCTGCGGTCTTTATTCCGGTCTTCTTCATGGGCGGCATCTTGGGACGGCTCCTCCATGAATTCGCGGTGACCATCGCCGCGGCCATCCTGGTGTCCGGGGTGGTCTCCCTGACTCTCACCCCCATGCTTTGCAGCCGCTTCCTGCGGCCGCCGCGGGAAGAGAGCCACGGCCGCTTCTACGCCCTCACGGAGCGGTTTTTCACCGGCATGCTCCGGCTCTACGACCTGACCCTGCAGTGGGTGCTGCGGCGCCGCCGGGAGACCATGATCGCCTCCCTGCTGCTCCTGATCCTCACCCTGATCCTCTTCGGGGTGATTCCCAAGGGCTTCCTCCCCAACGAGGACCAGGGCTCCATCTTCGCCTTCACCGAAGCGGCCCAGGGCATCTCCTTCGAAGCCATGGTGCGGCAGCAAAAGGCGGTGATGGAGGTGGTGAATAAGAACCCTTATGTAAAAAACTTTTTTTCCGCCATCGGCGCCTCCATCCACAGTGTCTCCGGCAATACCGGCCGCATCTTCATCCGCCTGATTCCCCGGGACCAGCGTCCAGGGGTGGAAACGGTCATCCAGCAGTTGCGGCCCCAGTTCGCCACCATCCCCGGCATCCGGGTCTATCCCCAGGTCCTGCCCCCCATCCGCATCGGCGGCATGCTCACCAAGAGCCAGTACCAACTGACCCTGCAAAGTCCGGACATCAAAGAACTGTACCACTATGCCCCCCTCCTGGAGGAGAAGATGCGGACCCTCCCGGGCCTCCAGGACGTCACCAGCGACCTGATGATCAGCAACCCCCAGGTCAACGTGGAGATTAACCGGGATAAGGCCTCCACCTTGGGGGTTACGGCCCAACAGATCGAAGACGCCCTTTATTACGCTTACGGCTCCCGGCAGATCTCCACCATTTACGCGCCCAACAACGAATACGACGTCATCCTGGAGCTGGAGCCCCTCTACCAGATGGACCCCGCGGCCCTGCAATGGCTCTATGTGCGCTCCAACAAGGGGCAGTTGGTGCCCCTGGATTCCCTGGCCACCCTGACCCGGTCCCTGGGCCCCCTGACCATCAACCATTCCGGCCAGCTGCCCGCGGTGACCATCTCCTTCAACCTCAAGCCGGGCGCGGCCCTGGGGGACGCGGTGGCCGAGGTGACCAGGCTGGCCCGGCACACCTTGCCGGCCACCATCACCACCAGCTTTGTGGGCGCGGCCCAGGCCTTCCAGGCCTCCATGAAAGGATTGTGGCTGCTTTTGATCATGTCCATCCTGGTCATCTACATGATCCTGGGCATTCTCTATGAGAGCTTTATCCATCCCATTACTATCCTCTCGGGCCTGCCATCGGCCGGGGTGGGGGCCCTGGCGACCCTGATGCTCTTCGGCCACGATCTGAATATCTACGCCTTTGTGGGGATCATCATGCTGGTGGGGATCGTCAAGAAGAACGCCATCATGATGATCGATTTCGCCCTGGAGGCCCAAAGGACGAACGGCAAGCCCCCGGAGGAGGCCATCTATTCCGGGGCCCTGATCCGCTTCCGGCCCATCATGATGACCACCATGGCCGCGCTCATGGGCTCTCTGCCCATCGCCCTGGGCTTCGGCGCGGGCGCGGAATCCCGGCGTCCCTTGGGTCTGGCAGTGGTGGGGGGCCTTTTGGTCTCCCAGCTCCTGACCCTGTATATCACCCCGGTCTTCTATCTCTATATGGAGACCTTCAAGCAGAAAGCCGGGGGCCTTTTCCGGCGACGGGGCCCAGAGGCTTCGGAGAAAATCGGAGTATAAGTCTTTGGCATCCCCGGGCCAAATTCTTTTACCCCGCGGTCGGCAAGGGTATCCCCCTGGTATATAAATCAACCAAGAATAGCAGATAGATAACCGCAGGCCCCCCGCCACCATGTCAGTATCTTGACCATCGTCAATCTGTTGACGCTTGAAACAAGTCCTTGTTTGTTAAAATATCCTGTATTATCTATAATATAAACCAATAGCCTGAACTTGCCCTGGGAAAAGATTTCCCCGCCACTTTTCCTTTCCTTCCCGGAAGACCCTGAATTTTTTAACTATCTCCCAGTGGTCTAATTTTTGCATAATTTCTTCTAAACATAATTCTGTCTGACCAATAAATTATTATTAAATTATAATATACAAATATGCTAGTTAAACCCGAAGTCCGGGGGGGGGCCGGCCAGACCGGCAATCGGACACCTAATACCTATTCTCATCCCCTGTTCCGGGGCCCTATATTCTCCGCCATTATTCCCGGTATCCAGGATGGCCGAATTTCCCTGGCAGGGGGCGCCTGGTGAAACCGCGGGAGATGCTGCGAAAAGGCATTGCTGATCTGCCCCAGGTTCTACCCTGGGCCCTGGGGCCCCCGGGCAGTCTGGCCGGGGTTCTAAGCCTAAAGACCGGCCTGGATGGTCCCCGGGAAGGGGACGGCGCCACCAAGGCAGTGAAAAATGAGGAGGCTTAAAGGATGGAAATATCGCGGCGTGATTTTCTCAAATACTGCGGGCTGACGGCAGCCGCCCTGGGACTTAGCACTAGTCAGCTGCTGCTCCTGGAAGAAGTCCTGGCCAACCCCGACGGCCCCACCGTGCTCTGGCTGCAAGGCTCCGGTTGCACCGGGTGTTCCATTTCTTTTCTCAACTACATTGCCACTGCGGCCCCCACTTCGGCTGCGGACATCCTGATTAATAACATCAACCTGGCTTACCATCCCAACCTCATGTCCCTGGCCGGACAGGGAGCGGCCGAGGTCGCCAGGCAGGCATACGACGCCGGCGGCTACATCCTGGCAGTGGAAGGGGGCGTGCCCACGGCTTTCGGAGGCCGGGCCTGCTGGGCCTGGAGCTACAACGGCGAGGACATCACCTTCCAGCAGGCGGTGACCGACCTGGCCTCCCGGGCCTCCACGCTTCTGAGCATCGGCTCCTGCGCCGGGTTCGGGGGCATTCCCGCGGCCGGTCCTAATCCCACCCAGGTCCAGAGCGTCAAGGCGGTCACCGGCAAGAACACCATCAACATTGCCGGCTGCCCCCCCCACCCTGATTGGATCGTTTATACCATCGTGCAGTTGCTGTTGGGAAACTCCCTGCCCCTGGACGCTTACAGCCGGCCCACGGCCATCTTTGGGCAAACCGTTCACAGCACTTGTCCCCGGAGAAATAGGGAGGAATCCTGCCTGGCGCCCCGGGGCTGTCGGGGGCCCGGGACCTTCGCCAACTGTCCCACCGTCCAGTGGAACAACAAGGCCAACTGGTGCGTCAACGCCAACGCCCCCTGCTACGCCTGTACCGAACCCTCTTTCCCGGGCACCGCATCCCTTTACACCGTCATCTATAACCCCCATGGGGGCACCAATCTCAATTGTAATAGTTGTCATGATGACGACTGATGCAGGTTTCACCGTTAATTAAGGAGAGCTTGATATATGTCCACCATTACCACTATCGATCCAGTCACCAGGTTGGAGGGTCATCTCAAAATCCAGGTGACCGTGGACATGGTGAAGGGCGTGCAGCAGGTGATCGACGCCAAGGCCACCGGCACCCTGTTCCGCGGCTTCGAAAATATCCTGCTAAACCGACATCCTTTTGATGCCCAGCACATCACCCAACGGATCTGCGGCGTCTGCCCCGTATCCCACGGTATGGCCGCAGTCATGGCCCTGGACGCGGTCTGTGGGGTGACTGCTCCCACTAACGCCAGGATCATGCGCAACCTGGTTTTGGGGGCCAATCTGGTGGACTCCCATATCCTGCATTTCTACCATCTGTCGGCTCCGGATTTCCTCGACGGCCCCAACATGCCGCCCTGGCAGCCCAGTTGGAGGGTGGACAAGCGCTTTAATACGGACCAGACCAACGCCCTGGTCAACAACTACGTCACCGCCCTGAATATGCGGCGGCTGGCCCATGAGGCCGGGGCCATTTTCGGAGGCCGCCTGCCCCACCCGCCCACTTTCATTGCCGGGGGTTTCACCACCCGGCCCACCTCTGCCGGGATTACCAAGTTCAAGGGCTTAATGGGCCAGGTCGTTGACTTTATTCAGAACACTTTTATCCCCGATGCCCAGACGTTGGCGGCCACCTACGCCGATTATCGCCAGATCGGCCAGGGTCACCGTAATCTCCTGGCCTACGGCTGCTTCGATCTGAACTCCTCAGGAAGCAGCAGGCTGCTCCAGCGGGGGCAGGTAGTGGATGGCTCCACTGCCGTGCAAGCAGTAAACCTGCAATCCATTTCCGAAAATATGACTTATTCATGGTATAGGACCCCCCTATCAGTGGTCCCGTTGGATGACATGATGTTAAGTATTCCCGTCAGCCAAAATCCCGCGGTGGGGGTCACCAACCCGGTGGATCCGGCAGCCAAGACCAAGGCCTATTCCTGGCTGAAGGCGCCGCGGTACAACGGCTTGCCTTACGAAACCGGCCCCTTGGCTCGCATGTGGGTCAACGGTGATTACCAGGCGGGGATCTCCGTCATGGACCGGCACCTGGCCCGGGCCGCGGAGGCTTTGAAGGTGGCCCAGGCCATGTTGACCTGGGTGGATCAGATCAACCTCAGCGGTCGGGTGTCCGTCAGCGCCAATATCCCCACCAGCACCACCATCCCCAGCACTAACCCCAATGTGCCTCCTGTCACCACCTCCTTCTCGGCCATCGGCTTGACGGAAGCCCCCCGGGGGGCGTTGGGGCATTGGCTGCAGGTCACCGATGGCAAAATCTCCCGTTACCAGATTGTCACCCCCACCTGCTGGAACGCCTCCCCCCGGGATAACCGGGGCAGGCGGGGTCCCATGGAGGAGGCCCTCATCGGCACCCCGGTCCAGGACCTCCAACAGCCGGTGGAGGTGGTGCGGGTGATCCATTCCTTCGACCCCTGCCTATCCTGCGCGGTCCATGTCATGCGGCCGGAGGCCGGGAGGAAGATCTTCACCCTGGCCCATTACCACGGCGGCGATGAGGTCCATAGCCACAATCACGACCATGGGCATCACGGTCATGAGCATCATCATCACCAAAATCATGGCCACTCCTTGGAATAGCCTGGTACCTTAACCCCCTGACCTCGGACCCGGTGCGGCCTGCCGGGTCCGGGCCCTTAATTTTGCCACTGAGGCCCAAAATGCCACAAAATTCCGGGCCACCCCGCATCCTGATTGCCGGCTTGGGAAATTTGCTCCTCATGGATGACGGCGTGGGCGTGCACGCCATCCAGGAACTCCAGAAGAATCCACCTCCCGGCGTGGTGGTGGCGGAAGTGGGCACCGCGGTGCTGAACGCGCTCCACCTCCTGGAATGGGCCGATAAGGTCCTGGCCATCGACGCCATGGAGGCCGGGGGCGCCCCGGGAACGGTCTATGCCTTCGGCACCAAAGACGTGGCCCAGGGGGGCATCAAGGCCTCCCTCCATGAACTCAATTTCCTGGCGGTCCTGGATTTCCTCAAAGTCAAAGTTAAACCGGAGATCCTCATTTTCGGGGTGGAACCGGCAAGGATCGACTACGGCCTGGAACTGACCCCGGCGGTGGCCGAAGCCCTGCCGGAACTGACCGCCGCGGCCCGGGAACAGGTGCGGCGCTGGCGGGGGGAGTAGTGAATTGAAGTTTTGGGGGAGGGGGCTAAGGGCCAGTGGCACAGGCGTCCCGCCTGCGGACTTCAGCTCTCCTCCCCCAACCCCTCACCTCCATCCCCCATCGGCAAGTAAAAGGGGCGACCTAATAGGTCGCCCCTTTTTGATGCGGGTCGGGTAGGGGCCTTTAACAAATCCTGGGCAGCAGTTCCCCCGAGGGCGGGTCCAGGAGGCGGGCGGTGCCGATGGCGGTGCGCACCTGCACCCGGCCCGGGGGCCCGGCCTGCACTGCCCCGATGATCGCCGCGTCTGCGCCGTAGCGGCTGGCCCGGACCGTATCCAGGGCTTTGCCGGCGTCTCCGGGGGCCACAAAGATCAGCATCTTCCCCTCGTTGGCCACCTTCAAGACGTCCAGGCCCAGGGCCTCGCAGGCCGCGGCCACCCCGGGCCTGACCCGGACCGCGCCTTCCTCGATCTCCAGGCAGACCTGGGACTGCCGGGCGATTTCGTTCAAGGAAGAGGCGATGCCCCCCCGGGTGGGGTCCCGCATGGCGTGGATCTCGCATCCTGCCTGGAGCAGATTCAAGACGATTTCCGTCAGTGGGGCCACGTCGCTCCTCAGGGAGGTCCCTGCCAGGAGATTTTCCCGGGCCAGCATCACCGTGGCCCCGTGATCCCCCACGGAGCCGGTGAGGATGATCTGGTCGCCAGGGACCGCTCCGGCTCCGGAAACTCCGGGCCGCAGCACTTCCCCCACGCCGCTGGTGGTGATGAACACCCGGTCCGCGGAGCCCCGGGGCACCACCTTGGTGTCCCCGGTGACAATGGCCACCCCGCACTCGGCCGCGGTCTCCCCCATGGACTGGGCGATCTTCTCCAGGTCCTTAACCGCTAGGCCCTCTTCAATGATGAAGGACGCGGACAGAGCAACAGGCCGGGCCGCGGCGGTGAGGAGGTCGTTGACCGTCCCGGCCACCGCCAGCCGGCCGATGTCCCCCCCCGGGAAGAAAATGGGAGTCACCACGTAGGAATCGGTGGTCAGGGCCAGGTGCTGGACGCCCAGATGCAGGATGGCGCTGTCATCTCCCCGGAGCGCGGCGTTGCCGTAGCGGGAGAGGAAGACCTGATCAATCAGGGCCGTCATTTCCAGACCGCCCGCGCCGTGGCTTAAGAGTACGAGGTCCATTTTCCGCTTTCCGTTTTTGGTTGTTCCTAAGAAAGAGGGGTTAGTTTCCCTTGCCTGGATTGGCCATATCTAAAAATGTATGGGGTTGGGGGTGGGGGTTTGGGGGAGGGGGCAGGGGTCTGTGACCCCTGGCCCCCTCC
>JAGVAH010000013.1 GCA_020060385.1 Syntrophobacterales bacterium
CCGTGCCGGAACTCTTTGAACCATCCGGCTCGCTGCCGGATAATATGAACGCTAACAAACAGTTATGCCTCGCTTTGGCTTAACCGGACAGAAATGAAATTAAATGGTTCTGAAAAGGAATTGATCGGAGCCCCGTCAAATTGAAATGCTGCCGTTACCCGTGCTGCCCATGGCCCTACCACTGTCAGTCCCCTGGATGCCGCTCCGTGACGTCCTGGAGAAAGCCTTCGTAGTAAAGGACCTCCCCCTCCTCATCTTTTACTGCCCGGGCATTGATGGCCACCCAGATGCGGCTGCCATCCTGCCGGTACATTCGCGCCTCAAAGCCTATGACGAGACCCTCAGCCTGCATCTCTTGGCGGAAATCGTCCCGGCGGCGGGGATCGACATATAATTGCTCACTGATATCGGCGACCCCGGCCAGCATTGCCTCCGGCGAGCCGTAGCCGAAGATTCGGGCCATGGCCGGATTGACGCTGAGAAACCGTCCCTCGGGGGAACTCTGGAAGATGCCTTCCACCGCGTAGTCAAAGATGCGCCGGTACCTGCCCTCCGCCTCTTTGAGGGCCTTTTCCATCTCTTTGCGTTCCGTGATATCCTGGATCATGGCCATCTTGGACATGGTGCCGTCGGGGTGCTTGACGGGGGTGTTCACCACATAATACCAGCGCTTGTCTTTAGGGCTTTGCACTTCCCAACGCACGGTTTCCCCCTTGAAGACCCTGTCATTGACGCACCAGGGGCAGATATCCTCCCGATCGTGCAAGGCCTTATAGCATTTCTGCCCCAGGGGGTAATAACCCGTGCGGTCGATGAAGTGCTGATTCATAAACTCCACTTCGTAATTTTGGGAACAGATGTAGATGAAACCGTCAAAGGCTTCGACGATGGCTGCGAATTGCTCCCACAAATCCCGCCAGGCTTCCGCCAGCCGTTGATATTTGGTCACGGATTTGGCCAGATCCACAATCTTCTGGTCCATGCCCGCCAATTCTTCCAACAGCGCCTCTTTAGTCTTGGTGCTGTCTTCCATGGATCTTCCTCAACTTCCCCGTCTCGAGCAAAATTCCAGATTGTAGACTGTAGGGCGGGAAAGCGCAGCGCATCCCGCCTTCGGCATTAATCCATCTCTATACTACGAATACTATCATTTGCACACCAATCAAGGTCATAAATGCCGCTTTCTACATAGCGGTGAAAGCTTGAATAGGGCCACTCCGCCACCCTCGAAACATGGCCATGTTTCACCGGATTGTAGTGAATATAATCCACATGACGCTCATAATCGCCTTCATCGCGGATGATGTGTCCCCAAAAGCGCCTCTGCCAAAGGCCTCGTTCCCCCTTCTGCATACCCCGGGTGGAAATCTTCTCCCCTCGGGAAATTTGGGCGGCAAATCGGGCTTTGATATCATGCCAACGTGTCGGGAAGTCCGCATCATCAGATGGCAAGGTCCAGTAACCTGTAGGGCGGGAAAGCGCAGCGCATCCCGCCTTTAGATTATTCCATCTCCAAACTTCGAATGTTATCATCCGCACCCCAATCAAGGTCATAAATGCCGCTTTCAACATACCGGTGAAAGCTTGAATGGGGCCAATCCGCCACCCTCGAAACATGACCGTGCTTCACTGGATTATAGTGAATATAATCCACATGGCGCTCAAAATCGACTTCATCGCGGATGACATGTTCCCAAAAGCGCCGCTGCCAAATGCCTCGTTCCCCCTTCTGCATACGCCGGGTGGAAATCTTCTCCCCTCGGGAAATTTGGGCGGCAAATCGGGCTTTGATATCATGCCAGCGTCTGGAGAAGTCCGCATCGCCTGAAGGCAAGGTCCAGATGCAATGCAGGTGATCGAACAAAATGACGATGGCCTCGATGGTAAAAGGTCGGCGGCCGTGGGCCGCCTGGAACACCTTCCGCAATAGGTCAATGTTTTCGGTCAGGAGTTTCCGGCGGCGATTCAACAAGTTGACCGTGAAAAAGAAAGTGCCGCCGGGAACGAAGGCGCGGATATATTGCGGCATAAGTCAGACCTGACCCAATTGCCGAAGGCGGGATGCGCTGCGCTTTCCCGCCCTACAACTGTTACGATTTTTCCATCTTTTTTTTCCTAGTTTCAGCCGCCTTTCGACCAGCTGCGCGCCGTCTTCGGGTTGCGGCAGCTTTTTGACCGGCATCTTTCATTCGTTTTGACCAATCAATCCGTTTCTCACTATCTCTCATTTTAATAATTATTTCTGTGGATATTAGACCAATGTCATGCATTTTGTGGCAGTTTGGGCAAAGGATGACCAGATTTTCTGTTTCATTACTCGATCTATCTCCGTCAAGATGTGCAACCTCTAAAATCTCAGGTATTCCGAATCCGCAATAAGCACAGATTGGAGGATATTGATCGAAAGCCAATTTCCTGTAATTAATCTTTTTCATCAGTAATTGTAGTAACTGTAGTCATTGTAGGGCGGGAAAGCGCAGCGCATCCCGCCTTCGGCATTACAGCCCGTCACCCATAATTCCAACAACGCGCCCAATGCCCCGGTCTCACCTCCACCCAGGGGGGCGCCTCCAGGCAGCGGGGCCGGGCCTCGGGGCAGCGGTCCTCAAAGAGGCAGCCCGGGGGCGGCGCGGCCAGGCTGGGAACCTGGCCCTGGATGGCCGCCAGGCTCTCCCCCGGGGGGTGGTGGAAATCCAGCCGGGGCACCGCGGCCAAGAGATTCCGGGTATAGGGATGGGCGGGATGCCGGAAGATTTCCGGGGTGTCGGCCTGCTCCATGATGGCCCCGGCGTACATCACCGCCACCCGTTCCGTGGTCTGGGCCACGATCCCCAGGTTGTGGGTGATGAAGAGCACCCCCAGGCCCATTTCCTCCTTGAGGCGCTTCAACAGGGCCAGGATCTGGGCCTGGATGGTCACGTCCAGGGCGGTGGTGGGTTCATCCGCGATCAACAGCTCAGGTTCGCAGGCCAGGGCCATGGCGATCAACGCCCGCTGGCGCAAGCCCCCGGAGAGCTGGTGGGGGTACTGCCCCAGGCGGCGGGAGGCGTCCGGCAGCCCCACCCGGGTCAGGGCCTGGGCCGCGGCGCTCCAGGCGGCCTCTCGTCCCAGACCCCGGTGCAATCTCAGGGCCTCCGCCACCTGCTCCCCGATGGTATAGACCGGATTCAGCGCAGTCATGGGTTCCTGGAAGACCATGGCGATGCGGTTGCCCCGCACCTGGCGCATCTGCGGCTCCGGGAAGGTCTGCAGGTCGTCCCCGGCAAAACGGATCTCCCCTTGCACTGTCGCATGAGTGGCAGGCAGGAGGCGCAAGATGGAGAGCGCGGTGACCGTCTTGCCGCAGCCCGATTCCCCCACCAGGCCCAGGGTTTCCCCAGCCTTAAGGTGGAAACTCACCCCGGCCACGGCCCGCACCGCGCCCCCGGGGGTGTCGAAATGGACCTGGAGGTCCTGCACCTGCAATAGGGGGGTAACCGGGGCGACTTTCAATCTGCCGGCGCCTCAGGTAGGGGAAGTTGGATGGTGAAAGTGGACCCTTGGCCAGGGGTGCTGGCCACCAGGAGGTCGCCCCCATGCTGCTCCTTGACGATGAACTTGCAGATGGCCAGGCCCAGGCCGGTGCCCTTCCCCTTGGTGGTGTAGTAGGGCTGAAAGACGTTGGCCAGCACCTCCGGAGTCATGCCTTCCCCGGTATCGGCGATGCTCACCTCCCCGTGCGGTCCGTTGACCCGGGTGGTGACGGTCAGCTCGCCGCCATGGGGCATGGCCTCCACCGCGTTTTTCAAGAGATTGATGAGCACCTGGCGGATTTGCTGGGGGTCGAAGAGGACCGGGGGGAGGGTGCCCTCCTCCCGGCGGTGCGCCTGAATATGGTTTTCCTGGAAATTATCCTGGAAGAAGTCCAGAACCTGGTTGACCAGGGCGGCCAAATCCCCCGGAGTCTTCTGGGCCGCAGGGGGGCGCACGAAGTCCCGCATCTCCGCCACCATCCCTTCCAGGCGGGCCACCTCCTCGGTGATGATGGTCAGTTTCTGCCGGGCCTTGTCGTCGAGCGCGTTGGCTTTCAGCAACTGTCGGGCAAAACCGCCGATGATCAACAAGGGGTTCTTGATTTCATGGGCTATGTGGGTCACGGTGTTGCCCACCGCGGCCAGGCGCTCGGATTGGAGCAGGCGGTCCTCCATCTCCTTGGTTTCCGTCATGTCCCGGATGACTCCGGTGAAATAGAGGTTGCCCCGGACCTCCGCCACGGAAAAGGAGATGCTCATGGGGAATTCCGTCCCGTCCCGGCGCTGGGCGGTGAGGCGCACGTGTTTGCCGATGACATGGGGCTGGCGGGTGGCCACGTAGCGGCGCACGTATTCCTGGTGCACGTCTTTATGGGGGGGGGGAATAATGAGCTTCAGGTTCTGGCCCAGGGCCTCCTCCCGGGTATAGCCCAGAATCTGCTCGGCGCCATGGTTATAGCCGATGATGATATGGTCTTCGTTGATGGTGACGATGGCGTCCGTGGCGCTGTTGACGATGCCGGCGTTGATTTCCTGCTTCTGGCGCAGTTCCTGGAGTTGACAAAGGAGGTTCTCCAGGACCTGGACCCGGGGTCCGGAGACCACGGGCCCGGGGGTCAGCTCGGGGGCCAGGCCCGCCTCGTCCAGGATGATGTCGAAGCCCTCGGGCTGACTTGCCTGGAGGGCCTGGCGCAACTCGGCGGGGGAGAGGGAGGCCACGCCGGTAAAGATTTCCATCTCCACCGGTGGCAACCCTTCAGAGGAGAAGGGCAAAGGCAAAACCTTACAGGCAGGGGCTTCCTGGTCACTGAGAATGGCGACGCGAATGGGTTGGGCCTTGTCATTCATCACTGTCTGCAGAAGAAGGGGAAGCGGCCCGTCACCCGGCCCGCTCCTTAAGCCCGGGGCCAGGGTAAAGGTTATCTTGGTCCCTGCGCCCGGATTTTTTCATCCATCAAAGGACTTAAAGACCAGGGTGGCGTTGGTGCCTCCAAAACCGAAGGAGTTGGACAGGGCATAACGAATCTTGGCTTCCCGGGCCTTACCGGGGACTAAATCAAAACCTTCGCATTCGGGATCCAGGTCATCCAGGTTGATGGTGGGGGGGACCATGCCGTGCTTCATGGCCAGAATGGAGAAAATGGCCTCCACCGCGCCCGCGGCACCCAAGAGGTGTCCGGTCATGGACTTGGTGGCGCTCACCAGGGGCCGGTGATTGGCCTCCTGGAAGATCTGCAGCAGGGCCTTGGCCTCGTTCCGGTCCCCCACCGGGGTGGCGGTGGCGTGGGGGTTGATGTAATCCACTTCCTGGGGGGAGATGTCCGCGTCTTTGAGGGCCAAGAGAATGCAGCGTTTGGCGCCCTCGATATGGGGGTCGGTGATATGGTGGGCGTCCCCGGTCATGCCGAAGCCGATGATCTCCCCATAGATATTGGCCCCCCGGCGCAGGGCGTGGTCCAATTCCTCCAAAACCAGGACGCCCGAGCCTTCGGACATGACAAAGCCGTTGCGCCGGGTATCGAAGGGGCGGCTGGCGGCCTCCGGGTGGTCATTGGACCCCGTGGCCAGGGCCCCCATGCGATAGAATCCGGTCATGGTCAACAGGGTGATGGCTGCTTCCGTGCCCCCGGTGGCCATCAGGTCCGCCTCCCCCATCTGGATGGAGCGGTAGGCCATGCCGATGGCGTGGGCCCCCGCGGCGCAGGCGGTGGACAGGGCGATGTTGGGGCCTTTGGCCTTGAAGCTGATGGACACATTGCCTGCGGCCAGATTGGGGATCATCTTGGGCACCAGGAAAGGGGACACCCGGCGCACCCCTTCGTGGATGAGTTTGACGATCTGCTCCTCCCAGGAGCCGACCCCGCCCATGCCGGTGGCAATAATCACCCCGGCCCGCTCCGGGTCCTCATTTTCCAGGTCCAGGCCGGAGTCTTGGACCGCTTCCAGGCTGGCGGCCAGGGCAAATTGCGTGAAACGGTCGGTATATTTGATCTGCTTTAAATCTTCTTTGGAGGGGTTTTTCTTGCGGGTCTGGAGCAACTCTTTCAGATCAAAATCCACAATCTGCCCGGCAACTTTAGGAAAATCGTCGGGTAAGGGGTGAATCGACTGGAAGGAATCCATGTAGTTGCTTAAATTGTTGACCCGGCGCACCCCGGATTGACCTGCCAAGAGACGTTCCCAGACCGTGGGCACGTCAAAGCCCATGGAATTAACGAGCCCCAGGCCGGTGACCACTACCCGGCGCAAGTCTAGATGTTTCTTCACGGACATAAATCAACCTCCTCCACAGGTTCGGGAAATGGTGCCCAGGGCCAACTTGGAGTTCCCCCCGGGCCTTGCCCACGGCCCTCTCTTTTTCTGGGGTATCCGGCCGCTGGCGCTGGCAACCCGTGGGCTGGTTCAGGGTGCTTGGTACGGTTGCCCCGCCCTGCCTCCGGGGAGGAGGGGGTTGGGACCAAATCTTTTAATCTTCCGGGATTAGATGAAAGTGCCAACCCCGGAGCATATCTGGCATTTTAAATTACCCCGTTGACTATTGCAATGTCTAATTCCGGCGCGGCCTTAAGGGGTGCCACCGGCTCCCCGGGGCAGGGAAATGGCAAACTCCCTGGACAAAATGTGCTATGATGACCTGGAGGCAGATCAACCCCGGGCCCCAAGCATTCTTCAGGGGTACACCATCATCTTCACCGTCGACCCGGATCCATGCCTTGATTATTTACACCAAACTGTGGGCCAGCATTGAATGCGCTGCCAGGTAGCCACCTATTCCGGTTCCCGCCTCCATGAGCGCCCTTTAAGGTTCACCTGGGGGGAAGAGTGGCTGGAAGTCCGCCAGGTTCTGGAACAGGGTTATGAGCCGGACCATCTTTTTTTCAAAGTGCTGGCCGCGGACGGACGCGTCTTCAGGCTGCAATATCACCGGGCGGAAGATTCCTGGGGAGCCAGGATTTGCCAACCTGCACAATAATACTTCCAGAGCCCGGAAAAATTCAGTTTACATTTGCGAAATTGTTGGGGTAAAATAGCTCACTTGGGGCCAACATGCGCCTGAACCTGAGATTCTCTGAATTAAAAATCACATCTCCCACGAGGATTGCATAATGAAATGCCGTGTAAACCCCAGCTACATGGAACAATTATATTCTTTTTATTCCCCTTTTTATGATTATGTCTTCGGAAAATTACTGGAGCCCGGACGCCGCAAGGCCTTTCAATATCTGGACCAAAGGCCCCATCAAAAGATCCTGGAAATCGGCATCGGCCCCGGCTCCACCCTGGAAAAATATCCTGCCCATACCAAGCTGACGGGCATTGATATTTCCGCGTCCATGATCGAGGAGGCCCAGAAAAAGGCGGCCCAGCTCAACGGCGGCAGCACCTTCGATCTACACGTGATGGATGCCTCCCAGTTGTCATTCCCCGACAATTATTTTGACGCGGTGATGTCCGCCTATGTGATCACCACCGTGCAAGACCCCCATAAAGTGTGCCGGGAAATCCTGCGGGTGGTCAAACCGGGGGGGCAGATCATCGTCATCAATCACACCCGCAGCCCCAATGGCGGCGTCCTGGGGAAAATCGAGGACTTGCTGGCGCCGGTTTGTGTCCGCATCGGCTTTACCACCGACCTGGATGTGATCCGGGTGATGCGGGAGGTGGGGATGCACGTGAATGGGGCCGTACGCTGCAATTTGCTGAACACCGGCCGCATCATTATGGCCACCAAGAGTTGAGGGCTTTTTCTTGCCTGAATTCCCTCTCCCCTAAGGAGAACCTTCACCTCATTCCCTTTTTCGCTTATTTGGGGTCTTTTGGGGACTTTTCTAACATATAATTAGAAAAGGCCGCAGTCCTGCCTTTTCAGGAGAAGATAGAGATGAAAATCGATAAAAACTCCTTTGTTACCATAGATTACCTGATCCGCATGGGGGAAAAGGACTATTATCCTCCCAACGGCCAGCCGGAGGAGATCTCCTTTTGCATGGGCTGGGGGGTGATGCCCCCGGGCCTGGAAGAAGCCCTGTTGGGCCTGGAGGAAAGCGCCCAGAAAATGGTGCGCCTCAGTGCCGCCGAGGCTTATGGGGAGACCGACCAGGAGTTGATTATGGAAGTGCCCCGGTCGGATTTCTCCCCCGAGGTGGAGCTGCGGCCGGGTCTGGTCTTTGAAACTGAAGACGATGAAGGGCATCAGGTCTATTTTGTGGTCAAGGAAGTGCAGCCCGAAACTATCACCATTGATTTCAACCATCCCCTGGCGGGCAAAGAACTGGAGGTCTCCTTCACCGTGCGCCAGGTCAGGGAAGCCACTCCGGAGGATTTGCAGCAGCAACCTTCTTGTTGTGAGTGCCACGGGGGCGAGCACCAGCATTGAGGGCGGAGGATTATTGTCCATGACCTGCCCCTGGGTAGAGCAATACGACCAGGGAGTGCCTGCAGAGATCGGACCGGTTGCGGGAACTCTCCCCCAGTTGCTGTTGCAGGCGGCCCAAAAATCCCCCCAATCTCCGGCCCTGTCTTTTTTCGCCCGCACCATCTCCTACGGGGCCCTGTCCGTCGAGACGGCCCGCCTGGCCCAGGCCTTGAAGGACCTGGGGGTGGCCCCCGGAGAGCGGGTGGCTTTCCTGCTGCCCAATTGCCCCCAGTTGGTGATTACCTTCCACGCCATCATGCGTCTGGCCGCGGTGGCCGTACCCTTAAATCCCCTCCTCAGCCCCAAGGAGCTTAACTACCAGCTGACGGACTCCGGGGCTCGCTGGCTGGTGGTCCTGGACCATCTCCTCCCCAAAGTGGAGGCGACCCGGGCCCTGGGTAATCTATCCCAGGTGATCGTCACCGGCCTCAAAGATTCCCTGCCCTGGCCCCTGAGTTGGCTCTACCCCCTCAAGGCCAGGAGGCAGGGGTTGGCCACGGGCTTTACCCCGGGTCCCGGCCTCCTGGCCTGGAAGGACCTGCTTAAGAGCCGGCCCCTTCGGGACCCGCCCCGCCCCGGCCCCGAAGACGTGGCGGTGCTCTTGTATACCGGCGGCACCACCGGGGTCCCCAAGGCCGCGGCCCTGACCCATGCCAATCTGCTGGCCAACGTGGCCCAGATCAACGCCTGGCTGCCCCAGGTGCGTTACGGCACCGAGCGGCTGGTGGGGCTGCTGCCCTTCTCCCATTCCTTCGGGCTCACCGTCTGCCTCAACTGGCCCATCTCCCAGGGGGCGATGATCATTATCCTGCCCCGCTTTGAGATGCAGATGCTGCTAAAGGTCCTAAAAAAATACCGTCCCACCATGCTGCCGGGGGTGCCCACCTTGTTTGTGGCCCTGATCAACCACCCGGAATTATCCCGCTATGATCTCACTTCCCTCTGGGCCTGCATCAGCGGTTCCGCGCCTTTGCCCCTGGAGGTCCGGGACCGGTTTGAGGCTTTAACCGGCTGCCGCATCCTGGAAGGCTACGGCTTGACGGAAGCCGGTCCGGTGACCCACATCAACCCCATTAACGGGCGGCGGCCTCCGGGCAGCATGGGGCTGCCCCTGCCCAGCACGGCCGTGCGCATTATGGACCAGGAGACGGGGACCAGGGAACTGCCGGTGGGCGAAGTGGGGGAGCTGGTTCTCAAAGGCCCCCAGGTCATGGAGGGCTACTGGCAAAAGAAAGAGGAAACCGCCCTGGCCCTTAAGGACGGCTGGCTCTATACCGGGGACCTGGCCCGCAGGGATGGGGACGGTTATTTCTTCATCGTGGAACGGAAAAAGGACATGATCATCTCCGGAGGCTACAATATCTATCCCCGGGAGGTGGAAGAGGTCCTCTACCAGCACCCCGGGGTGAAGGAGGCGGTGGCCCTGGGATGGCCGGACCCCTACCGGGGGGAGGTGGTGAAGGCGGTGATCGTGCCCCGGGACGGCCTGCCCTTGACCCCCGAGGAACTCCAGGACTTCTGCCGGACGCAGTTGGCGGTGTATAAAGTGCCCAAAATCATCGAATTGCGCGGGGAATTGCCGAAAAGCCAGGTGGGCAAGGTGCTGCGCCGGGTCTTACGGGAAGAGGGGGCCGCGGCCGCGCCCCCGCCCGCTCCCAACCCATGACCCTCAGCCGGACCATTCGCTACCAGTGGCTCAAATTCAAGCGTCTCCAGGGGGATCCCCGGAAGCTGGCCTGGGGCATGGCCCTGGGAGTCTTCGTGGGCATCACCCCCACCGTGCCTTTCCACACTGCCGCAGTCCTGATACTGGCCCCCATTCTGGGGATTTCCCCGGTCACCGCCTATATCGGTATCTGGATCATGAACCCGGTGACCATCGCCCCCCTCTATCTGGCCGCCTACAAGGTGGGGCAATTTCTTCTTTTCCGGGGCGAACCCCTGACCCTGCCCGCCACCTTCGACGTGGCCAGCACCCTGCAACTCTTGTGGCGGGGAGGCCTGGCTTTGCAGGTGGGGGGCGTGATCATCGCCATTCCCCCGGCCATCGTTTCCTACTTTCTCACTCTCTGGGCCGTCCAGCGCTATCGGCAGCAAAAGGCCCGAAAGGCCGTGGATGTCCTTCACCTCCCCGAAAATCCTTCTGCGTCGTCTGGGCCTGAGGCCTAGAAAGGCCTGGGGCCAGCACTTTCTCCTCCACCCCCACCAGGCCCGGCGCATTGTCGCCGCCCTGGACTGGAGTGGAGAAGAGACGGTGGTGGAAATCGGCCCCGGCCTGGGCGCGCTCACGGTTTTCCTGGCCCCCAAGGCCCGGCGGGTGGTGGCCCTGGAGAAGGACCCGGCCCTGGCCCGCTTCCTGGAAGAAGAGCTCTTCCAGGAAAATCCCCGGGTACAGATTCTCTGCCAGGACGCCCTGACCTTTGACTTCCAGGAATGCCGCAGGCAAGGGGGTCGGCCTTTAATCGTCGCCGGCAACCTCCCCTACCAGATCACTTCCCCTTTACTTTTCAAATTGATGGAGGAAAAGACGGCCCTCAGCCAGGCGGTGTTCATGATGCAGCAGGAGGTGGGGGACCGGCTTTTAGCCCCCCCCGGCACCAAGGATTACGGGATTCTCTCGGTCCTGGGCCAATACCATTTTTCCCTGGAACGCCTTTTTTCCCTGGGGCCGGGGAACTTTTACCCGCCCCCCCAGGTGGACTCGGCGGTGCTGCGCCTGACTCCCCGGAAGCCTGCCTCCCCGGCCCGGGATGAAGCCCTGCTCACCCGGGTGGTGAAAGCCGCGTTCGCCCACCGCCGCAAGACCCTGACCAATACCCTGGTGCACCGTGCCCC
This sequence comes from Syntrophobacterales bacterium, assembly GCA_020060385.1. Lineage (GTDB taxonomy): Bacteria > Desulfobacterota > Desulfobaccia > Desulfobaccales > 0-14-0-80-60-11 > SURF-52. The sequence goes on from JAGVAH010000013.1 coordinate 11,263, forward strand.
GGAATTCGGACTGACCCCGGAGGCCTTGCGCCAGATACTAATTTCTCTGGAAATCGACCCGGGCCTTAGGGGGGAAACCTTGAGCGTGGCCCAGTTTGTGGGGTTGAGCAATGCCATTGCAGTAAGCAGTAAGCGGTAAGCAGAAAAGAGTGCAGCCCATCAGTCTTTTAACTGCTCACTGCTCGCTGCTCACCGCTCACTGAAAAAGGATCAATCTTGGGATTAGGGATATGGCTCCTCTTCGGTCTGGCCGCGGCCCTGGGGGACGCGGGCGGGGATGCGGTGACCAAGCGGCACCTGACGCATTTCTCCCCTTATGCCATGGGGTTGGCCCGGTTTCTCTTTGCTGTGCCCTTTTTGCTGCTGGTGGCCCTGGGTCTCAGTTGGCCGGAGCTGGATAGGACTTTCTGGTGGGTGGTGGCGGCCATGGTGCCCCTGGAGGTGGCCGCCACCCTGCTGTACATGCAGGCCCTGCGGGTCTCCCACCTGTCCCTGTGCATTCCCTTTCTGGCCTTCACGCCGGTGTTCATGATCCTCACGGGCTGGGTCTTTTTGGGGGAAGAGCTGGGCCGCTGGGGTATAGGGGGAGTATTCTTGATTGCCGGGGGCAGCTATATTCTCAGCCTGGGTGCGGAGGAAGCCGGCTTCTGGGGGCCGTTTCGGGCCCTGGCCCGGGAGCCAGGACCCCGGCTGATGCTGGGGGTAGCCCTCCTCTATTCCTGCACTGCGGCCCTGTTTAAGAAAGCGGTGCTCCATGCGGACCCGGCCTTTTTCGGGGTCTTTTATCCTATACTGCTCAGCGGCGTTATGCTCGGCGGCTATCCCCTGGCCCGGACGGCCGGGGGGCCGGCCTTCAAGTCCATCTGGGGTTGGGGCCTGGTTCTGGGATTTTTCGTGGCCCTCAGCATCTTGAGCGTCGCCCAGGGCCTGACCCTGGCCCCGGCCGCCTATATGATCGCAGTGAAACGCACCAGCCTCCTGTTCAGCGTCTTTATCGGGGGCATGTGGCTCAAGGAGCGGCCCTTTCTCCCCCGCCTGGCGGGCGCGGGCCTGATGTTCGGGGGCGTGATTCTCATAGCGCTAAAAGGCGCGATCTTTTAAAATACGGGACTTGGGGATTTGGTCCCATCTTGTCATTCCCCAGTTTGTGCGGTAACAAGTTCAAAGTTCAAGGTTCAAGGTTCAAAGTTAATGAGCTGCGGGATGGGACCTCGTGGTGATGATAAGAAACGCATATCCATTTGTTGTCAAAGGTTTTTTCGTAAGGGCAAACTTGATGTTAGTCTTGGATGGGATAAATATCAGATTCGCCCCATTTAATATATTTTGTTGGCAACATATGCTTTAAGTAAGCAGAAATGTCCAGACTATGGCTTGGGATAGGATAACCTTAACCTTGAACCTTGAACTTTGAACTTTCAATTATGACTTACGAACCTCGCACTTATCGCACCCGCATGGCCCGGGAGGGTTTGGTGGGCTTCCGGGTGGTGGTGAAAGAGACGGACCTCTGGGTCCTGGCGGCCCGGGATTTCACCCCGGAGGTGCGGGAGACGGTCCTGCAAGAGAGGCGGCAGTTGGAGAGCTATCTGGCTGCGCACCCCGGCTTCCTGGAGGCCCTGGCCCCCTGGCCGGAGGACCCCTTTGCGCCGCCGGTGGTGCGGGAGATGATCGCCGCCGCGGCCCGGGTGGGGGTGGGGCCCATGGCCGCGGTGGCCGGGACCCTGGCCCAGCGGGTGGGCCGGGCCTTGTCCCCCCAAAGCCCGGAAGTGATCGTGGAAAACGGGGGGGATATTTATCTCCAACTGCAGCAACCGGCCTCTATCGCCCTGTTTGCCGGCAAATCGCCCCTGAGCGGCAAAGTGGGGTTGAAAATCGATCCGGCCTGGGGCCCCTTGGGGGTATGCACCTCGTCGGGCACTCTGGGACATTCCTTAAGCTTCGGCCGGGCGGACGCGGCCTGTGTCATCGCCACGGATACCGCTTTCGCGGACGCCGCGGCCACGGCCCTGGGCAACCGGGTGCCGGACGCGGCCGCCATCCCCTTGGCCCTGGAGTGGGCCGGGACCATCCCGGAAATCCTGGGCGCAGTGGTCATCGTCGGGGAGAAGATGGGGGCCTGGGGGAGGGTGGAGTTAACGCCGCTTTCCTAAATGCTTAGGTTTTTTTTATAATAAAAGAAATTATAAATAAAAATAAAATCTCGCCTATTAGATTAATGAAATTGTAAAATATTATTTACTGAAGAAACTCTCATAACCATAACGTTCAATCTCTTGTAATGAAGGTACCTTAGTACCTTTCTTTTTAATAATTCCCCTTTCCCTTTTTTCGTCAAGAAATCGCTTAAGTCTAAAAAGGGCGGGGCGTTTGTTTTCCATTTCATTCCTTGAGTTTAAGAGATTTTCGTATTCTTTTGTTGTTGCCATAATTTTATTCCCCCCAAAAGTAGTTTTTACTGTGGAGGAAGACAGGAACCTTTTCCCGCTGGATATACTCCATCAGAAAATCATGATAACCTCTAATCATATTGCGAACTTCAATATCATTTGAATAATCATCAATTCTTAATCGGAGAAGTTTTGTAAGCGTTGTCACACCTATATTTCTCCCATGAGAATGCCATAGTTTATTGTCAGAAAGCATGCTCGCAATTTCTTCCGCACGCTCTTCTTTTTCTATGGAAGTCACCGGTTTTCCAATTTTTTCGGGAGTTGATTCGTGAATATCCCAATCGGCAAACTTATATTGGACCAACCATTTTTTCAGCAATGTAATTGTTAGATTCTTGGCCTGTTCATATGAACTTAACATAGCAAGGTCAAGCTCTTGTAGCATGACTAACTCTGCATCGGTTAACTCATCATTTCTTGATTTATCAATCATCCGCTCTACTTGGTCGAGATATCCTAACGCCGAAACATAATCTTTTCCTGTATCAGTTCTGTCCGGTTAACTGATTAAAAAAGGCCCGAAAACTCCTGTGAATCTGTTAAAATGGGTTTGGCGTAACTCACTAAACAGACAGGAGATTGCGGACCATGGCCCATTGTAACACAATATTTCATCAGATGCTCAAACTGATTCCGAGACATGTTTTTGCCAAGCTGGAAGCCGAGCATGGGACCGGCCGA
>JAGVAH010000099.1 GCA_020060385.1 Syntrophobacterales bacterium
CATCGGCCCGGCGATAATCAAAGAACTTGCTCCCTGGAACGATTTACGTGATACCTACTCCCCCCAATTGAGGAAAGAATTTTCGGCAAGTGCTATAAGTTATGCCTCAGCCAATTGGTGATGGCGGAATGCGAAAGGCGGGATGCGCTGCGCTTTCCCGCCCTACAGCTACTCCTACTCCTCCCACAAACCATCTCACAAACTTAAAGCGGGATAGCCCAAAAGCCGGTTCACTTCCTCCGCCAGTTGCGGCGAGGGGGTGAGGTGCAGTTCCAGGGGCAGGGCCAGGGTGGCGCCCTGGGTGGGGGGGGCCAGGAGGTGGAGGAACGCGGGCACCGGTCCCCGGTGCCGGGCCAGGATGGCCTTGAGGGCCAGGAGCTGTTCCCGGGTGGCGGTGGCGGTTTGCAGCCTCAGGTCCAGTTTCTCCGGCCAGCGGGGCAGGGCCGCGTCCAGGGGCGCGATCTCCTGGGCCACCACCTTGGGGCCTTTTTCCTCCTGGATTAAGTTGCCTTTAAGCCACAAAGCCAGGCTGGGCTGGTGCAGCCAAGGCGCCACCCGGTCGTAGAGTTCCCCGAAGACCAAAACCTCCACGGATCCGGCCAGGTCTTCCACCAAGAGGATGGCCACCCGGCCCCCCTTTTTGCTCACCTTTTCCTGGACCCGGGTGATCACCACCCCCAGGGCCACTTCCTGGGAGTCGGGGAGTTCCCCCAGGTCGGCGGTGGTCACCTGGACCCGGGATTTAAGAACGGCCCGGTAGGCGTCCAGGGGGTGGCCGGTTAAATAAACCCCCAGGGCTTCCTTTTCCCGGGCCAGCTTCACGGATTCCTCCCAGGCCGGGACGTCCGGGAGCCAGTCGCCGTCCCCGTTGGCCGCGGGGCCCCCGAACATGGACATCTGCTTGCTGGCCTGGAGGCGCTTGAGGTTCTGGGCCTTGTCCAGGGCCCCCTCCAGCCCCGCCAGGAGCCGGGCCCGCTGAGGCAGCAGGGAGTCAAAGGCCCCGGCCTGGATCAGGGCCTCCAGGACCTTTTTGTTCACCCGGGTGAGGCTGATCCTCTCCAGGAGGTCCCAGAAGCCGGTAAAGGGGCTGGCCTGCCGGGCTTCCAGGATGTCCAAAATGGCCCCCGCGCCCACGTTCTTCACGCCCCCCAGGCCGAAGCGGACCTTGCCTTCCTCCACGGTGAAATCCCGGTCGCTACGGTTGATGTCCGGGGGCAGCAGCTCGATCCCCTGTTCCCGGGCCTCCATGATGTGTTTGGCCAACGCGGTGGTCTGGTTGATTTCGCTGTTTAAGAGCGCGGCCAGAAATTCCAGGGGATAATGGGCCTTGAGGTATGCGGTCTGATAGGCGATGAGCGCGTAGGCGGCGCTGTGGGATTTGTTGAAGCCGTAACCCGCGAATTTCTCAATGAGATTAAATAAAGCCGTGGCCTTGTCCTTGGCAATGCCCTTGCCCTGGGCCCCGGTGACAAACCGCTGCCGCTGCGCGGCAAAGACCGCGGGGTCCTTCTTGCCCATGGCCCGGCGCAGGATGTCCGCCTCGGCCAGGGAATAACCGGAAATGGCCGCGGCGATCTGCATCACCTGCTCCTGGTAGAGGATGATGCCGTAGGTCTCGTTGAGTAGCGGCTCCAACTGGGGCAGCAGGTAGGTGACCGGCTCCTGGCCGTGCTTGCGGCGCACGTAATCGTCGTGCATGCCGCTTTCCATGGGGCCCGGGCGGTATAGGGCCACCAGGGCGATGATGTCCTCAAAGGTGGAGGGCCTGAGGCGCACCATTAGGGCCCGCATGCCCGCGCTCTCCAACTGGAAGACGCCGGAGGCGCTCCCCGATTGGAGCAAGGCAAAGACCGCGGGGTCATCCAGGGGCAGGGCCCGGATGTCGAAATCGGGCTGGTAGCGGCGGCGGATGAGGCGCACCGCCTGGTTGATGACCGTCAGGGTGCGCAGGCCCAGGAAATCGAATTTCACCAGACCCACCTTCTCCACCCCCTTCATGTCGAACTGGGTGACCAGCTCCCCCTTGGTGCCCTTGTAGATGGGGAGATACTCCACCAGGGGGCGGTCGGCGATGACCACCGCGGAGGCGTGGGTGGAGGCGTGGCGGGGCAGCCCCTCCAGGGTGGCGGCGATGGTGAGGATTTCCTGGACCACGGGGTTGTTGTCCCGGAGTTCCCGGAGGCGGGGCTCCATCTGCAGAGACTGCTCCAGGGTGATGTTCAGCCGCTCCGGCACCAGCTTGGCGATCCTGTCCACCTCCGCGTAGGGCACTTCCAGGGCCCGGCCCACGTCCCGGATGACCTGGCGGGTCTTCATGCTGCCGAAGGTGGTGATATGGGCCACGCTTTCCCGGCCATAGGTGTGGATAACGTATTCGATGATCTCCCCCCGGCGCTCGAAGCAGAAATCCACGTCAATGTCCGGGGGGCTGAGGCGTTCCGGGTTGAGGAAGCGTTCAAAGATGAGGCCGTAGGCCAGGGGGTCCAGGTCGGTGATGCCCAGGGCGTAGGCCACCAGGCTGCCGGCCGCGGAGCCCCGGCCCGGCCCCACGGGAATGCGGCGGTGCCGGGCATGGCCGACGATATCCGCCACCACCAAAAAATAACCGGCAAAGCCCATCTTCACCAGCACCCCCAGTTCATATTCCAGGCGCTGCCGGTAGTCCTGGGGGGTGCGGGGGCCGGTGGGGGGCGCGGCCTGGAGCCGGGCCTCCAGCCCGGCCCGGGCCTGGCGGGCCAGGAGGTCCTCCACGGTCTCTCCCTGGGTTGCGGGATAGACGGGAAAACGGAGGGTACCCAGATCCAGGGTAACGTCGCAGCGGGAGGCGATCTCCCCGGACGCGGCCAGCAGGGCCGGATGGGGCAGGGCCTGGGCCATCTCTTCCGGGGTCTTGAAATAGAGCTGGTCCGTGCTGAACTGCATGCGGCCGCTGGTGTTCACGGTCTTGCCGGTCTGGATGCACAGCAGCACGTCATGGGCCCGGGCGTCCTCCGGCTTGAGATAATGCACGTCGTTGGTGGCCACCAGGGGCAGGCCCCAGCGGGGGGCCAGTTCCAGGAGGGCCGCGTTCACCTTGATCTGCTCCGGGAGACTATTAGCCTGGGCCTCCAGATAGAAACGCCCCGGGAAGATCTCGGCGTACTGCCGGGCCGCCGCCTCCGCGCCTTTGGAGTCATCGGCGGTCAAATGCCGGGCCACCTCCCCGTGGAGGCAGGAAGAGAGGGCGATCAGCCCCCCGTTTAATTCCTGGAGCAGTTCCTTGTCCACCCGGGGCCGGTAATAAAAACCCTCCAGGTGCGCCTTGGTGACCAGCTGGATCAGGTTCCGGTAACCCGGGGCGTCCATGGCCAGGAGCACCAGGTGATGATTGTCCCCCTTCCCGGCCTTGCGGTCATGGCGGCTGACCGGGGCCACATAGACCTCGCAGCCCAATAGGGGCTTGATGCCCGCGGCCTTGGCCTTTTGGTAGAAATCCAACACTCCGAAGAGGGAGCCGTGGTCGGTGATGGCCACCGCCGGCATCTCCAGGGCCGCGGCCCTGGACAGCAGGTCCGGCACCCGCACCGCGCCGTCCAACAGGCTGTAAGCGGTGTGTACGTGCAGATGGACGAATTCTGAAGGCGCCATAGGTCATCTCGCAGAGGGAATCGGGTTAAGGGACCCGGCGGGAAAGGGCCGGGGTCCTTTGCCACAAGTTGTTTCCAAACCGATTGCCAACATCATCTTGCATCAGACAAGGCATCTTAAGTTCGAAAATAATCCCCCCCCTTTTCTAAGGGGGGGAGGGGGGATTAAATAAGTGCTGGATAATCCTTCTAAATCCCCATTTAAGAAAGGGAGGCTTAAAACCTTCCTTTTCGACACCGGGCTGGCTGAGCACATATTTGCAGCTAGAGGTTGATTTTGAAACAGGTTCCAATCTCCGTGGTTGGTCTTTTTATTGCATCTTACCTCTAAAGAGTCCTGGAGGCAATAGTTGGTAACATCCTGATATATCGATAAAAAAATGGCGACAGGGGATTGGGCCGCATTTGCCGGGGGGGTGGAACCTGGAGTTTCTTGCCCATCTGGGCAGCAAAGGAGGAAAAAGATGAAGGGGCCTCAGGAATGGCAATTTTTCTCTTACCGCTGGTGGCTGCTGCATTTTTTAGGTTTTTCCCTGGTATACGCCGCGGGCAGGCTGACCGCGGTGTTCTTCAAAGGCTGAATTGGAATCGAGGGAACTTTTGACGGTGTCAAAGATTGCGATCTCACTGACAGCCTCATCCGGTTGGCTGATTTGCTAGTGGGAGTGGCTCTCTATCTGGCTCTGGTGCCCGAGCCTTGAACAGGGGCGGACCCAGGTGTCCGCCCTGAGAGCGCCCACCCAGGCTCGCTCCTGCCATCCTTTTTTATTGCGGTTATCCTAGCCAATCTTCTTTTCGCAACATCACCACCTTGAGCAATGCTCCCAAGGCTTATTTCTGTTTTATTTTTAGAGGTTTTTACCCGGCAAGATTGGCAGGGAGGGGCTGGACGTCATCCTTGACAAGCATGGGAAAATGATAATAGAATAAAATATTTATTTGCCTTATCAAATTTCGGCAAGGCCAGCGTAATTAACCAGACGTCAGGGACCAGGCAACGGGTGGTGAGAGGGGGGATGGTCACGGCCCCCGGGGAGGGAGAAAGATGAGGCAAGCAAACGGCATGCGGTATCTGTTGCTACTGGCGATAGTCCTTACCTTAGCGGCCTGTAACTCTTACGCCTATTATCCGGCCCGCAGCAAAACTGTGACTCCGCCCCCCGGAGAAGGGGGAGCCCCCGCCCCCCCACCTGCGCCCACCGCGCCGGATCTGGCCCAGCAGGTCAGATCCCTGGAGGCCCGGGTGCAGCAATTGGAGACCCGCCTGGGGGAAGTGGAAGGCCAGGGTCCTGCCGGCCCTCCGGCCCGGGTGGCCCACCGCCCCCCGGAACGGCCCGGCCCCAAGGGAGCGGCCGCATCCTCCGGTTACCCGCCTCCGGCTGCAGCCGGGGATAAGCTTTACGTCGAAGCTTACCGCCTCTATCAGAAAAAGAAATACGCCCCGGCCCGGGATAAGTTTGCCAAGTACCTGAAGAGTCAGCCCCGGGGCCCGAAGGCCCCGGATGCCCGTTTCTACATGGGCTATAGTTTTGTCCATGAGGGCAAGCATAAAGAGGCCGCGTTGGAATTCAACAAGCTGGTTAACCAGTATCCCAAGAGCAATCTGGCCCCCGCGGCCTTAAAACAACAGGCCCTGGCCTATAAGGCCGACAACCGGACCAAGCTGTACCAGAGCACCTTGAAAAAGCTGGCCCAGGCCTACCCCAAGAGCCCGGAAGGACATGAGGCCCAGAAGTTGCTAAAAGAAGGCGGCAGATAGTTCTATGTTAAAATGGCTGCGGAAGTACTCCCGTTCCTGGTTCATCGCCCTGATTATCGGCGCCATCGCCATTGTCTTCATTCTTTGGGGCGTGGGCGGCCTCAAATCCCCCCGTCTCCAGGAAGTGGCCTCCGTCAACGGCGCGCCCATCCTGTTGACCGCCTATGTCAAGCAATTTAACGAGCTGGTGCGGCAGTACCAGGAATTCTCCAAGGGGGAACTGACCCAGGAAGGCATCAAGGCGATGCGCCTCAAAGAGCAGGCCCTGAACCGGCTGGTGGATGAAGCGCTGCTCATGCAAGCTGCGGAGCGCCTGGGCATCCGGGTTACCAACGCGGAATTGCAGGAGCTGATCCGCAGCTACCCCTTTTTCCAGGAAGATGGCCATTTCAGCGAGCGTCGCTATCAGATGTTATTGGCCCGGTCCCATTTAACCCCCGCAGATTTTGAAGCCCAGGAGCGGCATCGCCTGCTGATGCAAAAGATTATCCAAACCATCACCTCCTTCGCCAAGGTCTCGGACGAAGATTTGCAGGAGATGTTCCGTACCGCCCGGGAGACCGTGGAGGTGCGTTACCTGGTGGTCCCTCCGGAGCGCTTCCTGGCGGCGCAGCACCCCAGCGACGCCGAGATTGACAAGTATTATCAGGAGCACCAGGAGCAGTTTCGCACCCCGGAGCGGGCCAAGGTGAAATACCTGCTGTTCCGCCCCGGCGACTTTCAGGAGAAGGCCCGGCCCACATCCGCGGAAGTGACGGAGTACCTCAAGGACCACCCGGAGGAATTCACCCGGCCGGAGATAATCCGGGTGCGGCAACTGCTGTTGAAGGTGCCTCCCAAGGCCACCCCCTCGGAACGGCGCCAGATTGAGAACCAGGCCCAGGCCTTATTGCGCCAGGCTAGGATGGGCGCGGATTTTGCCCCCCTGGTGCAAAAGTTTTCCCAGGACGCGGCCAGCCGGGGCCAAGGCGGGGACCTGGGTGAGGTAAAGAGGGGGCAACACCCCCCGGAATGGGACAAGGTGGCCTTTTCCTTGAAGAAGGAAGAGGTGGGCCTGGCGGTGACCAAAGGGGGGTTCCACCTCATCAAGCTGGAAGAAGTGAAAAAATCTGCGGGCCTGCCGGAAGCCGAGGCCCGGAGTCTGGCGACCCAGCGCCTGCTGGCGGACAAGAGCCGCCACCTGGCCCAGGAGACCGCGCAAAAGGCCCGGGGATTGTTGAATACTACGCCCATGGCGGAGGTGGCCAAAAAGTTCGGGGTCCAGGTCAAGGAAACCCCCCTCCTCAGCCTGGGGGAACCGGTCCCGGAGCTGGGGGCCCAACCCCATTTCAACGAGGCGGCCTTGGCCCTCAAACCCCAGGAGATCAGCAAGGTGGTGGACCTGACCGTAGGTTTTGCGGTTTTGCAGGACCTGGAGCATCAGGACAGCCAAATCCCGCCCCTGGCCAAGTGCAAAGACCGGGTGCGCCAGGCGGTGAGCCGGCAGATGGCCAGAAACCAGGCCTCCCAGGAAGCGGCCAAGCTGTTGGAGCGCCTGCGCCAAGGGGAACCCTTGACCAAGGTGGCGGCCCAGGCCGGCCTGGCCCTCCAGGATAGCGGCCCTTTCACCCGCTTCCAGGGTTTTTTGCGGCAGCCCCAGGCTGAGCCCCTCACCAGCGCGGCCTTCCAACTCTCCAGCAAAGACCCGTATCCTGCCAAGCCCCTCTTCTTCCAGGGCAAGTATTACCTCCAGGCCTTTAAGGCCCGGCAGGCCGCCAACCCGGAAGAATTTCGCAAAGAGCGGGATAAACTGCAAGCCGAGTATCTGGAACATAAACGCTCCATGATTTTTAGCGCCTGGCTGACCGGAGAGCGCCAGCGGGCCAAGATCAAGATTTACGAGATACCCTAAGAGTTCTCAACAGGTTATGGGGGCGGAGGGGTGAGGGCTTCTATCCCTGCCTTCCACCCAGCCGCAGAGGAGTGAGAGAATGTGGAATTTTCTGGTTGATACCCTGTCCATCGCCTATGTCCAGCTGGTGATTTTGTGTTTCTTCATCTGGTATTTTCTCCGCCACCGCCGCGACCCCAGCATGCCGGTTTCCCGGGTGGGTTTCATCCACCTCCTGATCTTGTTTCTGATTTTTCTTTATTTTCTTTTGAGTTGGGCCAGCGGCATCCGCCCCGCCTTGGCCCACGCCGCGGTCATCGGCATGTTTATCATTAACTTGATGTTATTATATGCCTTGGTCCTCTCCAGATTGGAGAGGCCTTACCGGGAGGCCCTGGCCGAGTATTGCCGGGACCCCCAGAACCTGGAAAATCTGGATGCCATTTGGAGCAACGGCAAACGCTTTTACTATATGCGCCATTTCCGCGCTGCCATTATCAGCGGGGAGTCCTTCGCCTTGTTTCTCCACGAAATTGCTTCGAGCCGCATCCGGGACGACGTGCAGTCCAGTTTGCGCAAACACGGTTTGACACACCAGTTCATCTCTTTGAAGGGCATGATCGCTTTTCTGGAAGGCCGCCTGGCCCAGGAGGAATTACTGCCCCAGGAATTTAAGGATATGGTGACCCAGGAATTGCAGGAATTCCAGAAGCACCCCTGGGTGGAGGACCGGATCAACGAATATTTGCGACTGGCCCTGGAAAACCCGGAAAAGATCCACAACCCGGAATGGTCCCGGCAGTGGGAGAAGGCCCAGGCCGCCAAGTAAAGCCTAAGAGGCCGGAAGACTTCCTCTTCCCCGAATCGGACAGGAGATTTCCACCAAAGGTCTTAAGGGGGGGCCAGGAGCCAAACACCCCGGAAAGCCGCCTGGGCCTCCAGCTCCCTCCCCCCCACCAAACCTCCCCAGTAGCAGCCGTGTCCCCCCTGGCCGTTAGAGCCGCCAACTCCCGGGCCCCGGCGACCAGGGAGCGCCTGTTGCCGGGTTGTCCCCAGGGGCAGGAAGGGCGCAGCCCGACCCAGGCCATGCCCCGGGGGCGGTCAAGACCCGGTTGGAGGCATTGCTTAAGGGGCTTGGGGCAGGGGGCCAGGGACGCGCCCGCGGCCTGGAAAGTCATCCCATCCCGATAATCTTGAGCTGAGGAATGATGGAACCTGTACCTGTCCCGGAGATTACCGCCCGGGTGGCGGCCTTGAAAGAAGGGCTGGCCCGGGAGGGCGTGCCCCTGGCTCTGATCCGTCAGACTGCGGATTTCTATTATTACACCGGCACCCTGGCGGACGGCTGGCTGGCCGTCAGCCCTGCCCTGGAGCCATTGCTCCTGGTGCGCCGGCCCCAGTACCGCCTGCTGGAGGCCGTGCCCCCCTGGCCCCTGGCCTTTTACGGGGACTTGAAAGAGATCCCCCCGTTGCTGGCCCATGCCGGTTTTCCGGAGGAGGGGCCCCTGGGACTGGAGCTGGACGTCATGCCCGCGGCCTTCTTCCAGCGGTTCCAGAAGTTATTTCCCCAACGGCCCCCCAAGGATGTCTCTTCCTTGATCCGGCGGCAGCGCATGCTCAAGAGCGCCTACGAGATCGAGCAGTTGCGCCGGGCCGGCAGGTTCCTGGACCAGGCCCTGGAGGACGTTCCCGGGCTTCTAAAGCCCGGGGTCAGCGAAATGGAGGTGGCCGCGGCCCTGGAATACCGCCTGCGGCTCCTGGGCCACCAGGGATTGGTGAGAATCCGCACCTGGAACCTGGAGCTGTTCTACGGCCACGTCCTCTCCGGGGTCTCCGGGGTCCAGGCCGCCTATACGGACACCCCCAGCGGCGGCCCGGGTTTCAGCGCTGCGTTTCCCCAAGGCGCGGGCCACAAAAAACTGGCCCCCGGCGAACCCATCAGCATCGATCTCTTCGGCTGCTTCAACGGCTACGTGGTGGACCAGACCCGCATGTACGCCCTGGACTCCCTGCCTCCCCGGGCCTGGGAAGCCTTCCGGGTGATCGAAGACCTCTACCGGCTCTTTGCCGACCTGGCCCGCCCCGAAGTTCTGGCCGGGGACATTTACCAACGTTTGTGGCAGGAAGTCCAGGAGCGGGGCTTTGGGGAGTATTTCATGGGCCAGGGCCCGGACCGGGTCAGCTTCCTGGGCCACGGCCTGGGCCTGGAGGCGGATGAATTCCCCTTGCTCACCGCCCGTTTCCCCCATCCTTTGGCCGCGGACATGGTCCTGGCCTTTGAACCCAAGATCTTCCTGCCGGAGATCGGCATGATCGGTCTGGAGGACACCGGGCGCATCACCCCGGAGGGCGTGGAATGGCTCACCATTACCCCCCGGGAGGTGATGGTGCTTTAAAGGTGGTTTTTTATAAGAGATCATTTCTCTTTCCCCGAAAACGTGAAAATTCCCTCGGAAGGCCATGATAAACTTTAGGGAATCCCCCCATCTCAAGACCCGTCTCCTGGCCATCTCCCTGTCGGTGGTGGTGAGCACGGCCTTGATGACCCTGAAGTTCTACGCCTTCTGGCTGACGGGCTCCGCGGCCATTCTGTCCGACGCCCTGGAGTCCATCATCAATGTGGTGGCCTCCATCTTTGCCCTGGGGTCCATCATCTTCGCGGCCAAAAGCCCGGACCCCAGCCACCCTTACGGCCACGGCAAGATAGAGTTCTTTTCCGCGGGGTTTGAGGGGGCCCTCATCATCCTGGCGGCCTGCGGCATCTTTTACCAGGCCTGGCCCCGCATCTTCCAGCCCCATGACCTGCCCCATCTGGGCGGGGGGCTGCTGATCCTGGTGGGGGTCAATCTCGTCAACCTGATGCTGGGGGTCGGCCTGGTATTGGTGGGCCGTCGCACCAACTCCTTGGTGCTCGTCGCCGACGGCAAACATATCTTGACGGACGTTTATACCACCGGGGGAGTGCTCTTAGGGCTGGGGTTGGTGCTGTGGACCGGCTGGCTCTGGCTGGACGGCGTGGTGGCCTGCCTGGTGGGGGTCAATATTGTGGTTACCGGCAGCAAGCTGGTGTTCCAGGCCGCGGCCGGGCTCATGGACACCTCCGACCCCCGGCTCCTGGAAGAGATTTCCGCCATCCTCCAGAAGCACCGCAAAAGCATCTGGATCGACGTGCACCAACTCCGGGCCCGGCGCTCCGGGGATATCGTCCACCTGGATTTTCACCTGATTCTCCCCAAGGACCTTACCCTGGAAGAGGGCCACCGGGAGGTCAAGGAACTGGAGAGGATCTTCCAGGCCCATTTCGGCAAGACCGCGGATATCCTCATCCACCTGGACCCCTGCGCCCGGCCCATCTGCCCCGTCTGCGGCTTCGATCCCTGCCAGCACCGCCAGGCCGATACCCGGCAACAGAGCCTCTGGCAAGCCGAAGTCGTCACCGCCCGGCCGGAGGAGTGAGCAGTAAGCAGTTAAAAAGGACGGTCAGATAGGTCTGGTTTTTTTCCATTTCGCAATCAAAAGGCATTGAACTGTAGGGGCAAATCTGGTATTCGCCCTGCGCAGGCGGGCAAACACCAGGTTCGTCCCTATATAGCATTTGCCAAAAGTTCTTTCCTCTTATCCCCTCTCCCCCCAGCGGGGGGAGAGGGTTAGGGTGAGGGGGGGCGGAAAAAACTTTTGGCAACC
>JAGVAH010000095.1 GCA_020060385.1 Syntrophobacterales bacterium
CCGAAAAGAAAAATGCATGCTTTTTGTAGGCCCCATTAATCCCAAAAGTGTTACCTATGTCTCCGAACGGTTGTTACCCTTCTCCCCGGTCCAAACACCCTCCCCCTCAAGGGGGAGGGAGAAAAGACTGCGCTGATTATGAAAGGTACTTCTGGGACATGATGATAGTGGTGCCCAGGTGCTGGCGGCCGGGGGGCCGGGGGTAGGGGACGTCTGGAGCCGGTGGTTGCTCCCCCAGGCAAAGCCGCCCCGGCGGGAGCAATTACCGGGCTCCGGTCACGGTGGCGTTAATCTCCAGAAACTCTAAGACGGTCCTGGTGAAGGCGCCGGGGGCTTCATGCATCAAAGGGTGGCCGCCGCCTTTAAATTGCGCCAGCCAGGCCCCCGGAATCTGGGTCGCCAGGGTCTTCGAGCCTGCCGGGCCCACCACCTGATCCGCGGTGCCCACTACCAGCAGCACTTGCTGGGTGATCAAGGGCAACTTATCCAGAGGAGTCCGCCACTGGGCCGTAGCCTCAAGCTGCCGCTGGACGATAGGATTATCAATTTTTTTCCCCTTGGCCAGGGCCGCCACCTTACTGCCGTCCGTGGTGGTGGCGTAGATCACGGCTTTATTAAAGCGTTGGGGATAGTCCAGGAGCAACTTCTGGGTGATGGCGCTGCCCATGGAAAACCCGAGCACGTTAGTCTTTTTGACTCCCAGGGCGTCCAGGAGGCTGATGACATCCTCCGCGAAGAGCCGGTAAGTGAAAGGCGTCCCATTGGCGGTGGAATGTCCCATGCCCCGGTTATCCAGGATAATCAGCTGGTATTTCCGGGACAATCCTTCCAGCAGTGGGGGCGGCCACACCTCCATGGTATTCCCCAGGCCCGGGATCAGCACCAGGGGTGCGCCTGCGCCCGCCAATTTGTAGCCGATCTTGATGCCGTTAGCCTGTACCTGGTAGATGGCCCGTCCCTGAGCATCCTGGGCCACCTTTTGGCCCACCGGCGTTATGGAGCGGACGGGCTGGACCGCGGGCAGGGATGGCGGCGCGGTCGCGGCCTGACTCCTGATTGCCTCTCCCCCGGCCGGCAGCAGCAGCAACAGGCCCAGAATCAGGATGAAAGCGAATTTTTGGTATCGTTGGTCCAGTGGCATCGGTCTTTCCTTCCGTGGCATTTTTCCCTGCTTATTTCAACTTCTCAACTCGTTCCCAAGTTGTACTTGGGAACGATAATGTTCGCCAAGTTTAACTTGGCGGATACGGAGCGTGCCCAAGCTCAGCTT
This sequence comes from Syntrophobacterales bacterium, assembly GCA_020060385.1. Taxonomy (GTDB): domain Bacteria; phylum Desulfobacterota; class Desulfobaccia; order Desulfobaccales; family 0-14-0-80-60-11; genus SURF-52. The sequence continues at coordinate 1,271 of JAGVAH010000095.1, forward strand.
GGGCACGAGAGAAGAAAACCTCCCGCCTGTCATTCTGAGGGAGCGGAGCGACCGAAGAATCTCCTAAATACGAGATCCTTCGCTGCGCTCAGGATGACAACTTGGATTATCCAAGGTTTCTCAGCGGTGGCACAGGCTTTCCAGGCTGTGCTAAAAAGCCCGCCCAGGCTGGAAAGCCTGGGCTACCAGGGTCTGGGGCCTTCCATTATCAGAACAAAAATAAATTTTCATCTTCGTGATCGTCAGCGTTTTTAAAGAGCGTAGCAGTGTAGAATTGCACTATCGCATCCTTTTGAGCTTGCGAGAGGGCGTTGAAGTAATCGGGAGTGAAGACGAAATTGTCGCATGATTGAAGAATCAGCTTCGACAACAGGTATTTTTGATAGTATGGCTCCGCAGCAAAGATGCGGCTGAGGTACGATTTAACGAATGGTGTGTCCCTTTGTGTTGAAGAAAAGGCAGCAACGACGGCATTATCGATCGGAAACACGCTTAGTGTGACACGCTGGGTCTCTGGTGCTGCGACGTCATCGAGTGAAAACATTGAACTCACGGCAATTGATGGTGGCTGATCGTGCATTACCAAAAGATCGTAGTTGAGTGCATGCCAGCGTTTCTGGAGGTATGCGTAATCGTATTGGCGCTTATATTCATAGCATTCGAAGGCATTGACCAAGTGTGACGTAGCGAAAATGCCAAAGTCGCACGGCACATCGCCCGGGGAAAGGCTGACCTCCACGCGTTTGTTGTAGACGGCCTGAGAACGAATGGCATTTTGTAGAACCTCGTGATACTCACGCAATACAGCACGGTATGCGAGAAGGAAAAGGTGCTCTGGATCGTGAGTGTTAGGTAAACTATCGTCAATTGGTCGAAAGATGACGTTATCGTGGTGACCACAGAGCCCGGCAAACGTCGTGGCTTTGTTTATGCCAATAGGCTGAAAGGAAATTTCAGAAGGTGGCGGAAACTTGAGATTTATTTGTGGCATAATTACGTGACCATCTCGCGCGAGGTAACTGAGGACCGTGCTACTCGGTATTGAGTGAGCGCGAATTGCCTTTCTCTTGCACTTTTCTTGTGGTTCGTGGCACGTTTTTGTGGAACTGCCGTGAACTTTGAAGAAATAATTGAGAGTTTCGAGTTTTGCTTGGTCGTCCATAGGACGATCCTCGTAAGGGACTGAAAAACCAAGAGGCAGGCTGTATCTTGCAGGAACCCCTACTATTCGAAGATCACGTTGTTGGGCACCACCACCACCCCCCCTTCGGTGACCTGGAAGCGGCGGGCGTCTTCTTCGGGGTTCAGGCCGATGGCAAAGCCGGGGGGGACCTTGACCCCCTCCTCGATGATGGCCCGCTGCACCTGGGCCCCGGCGCCGATCTCCACGTCGTCCCAGAGCACGGCTGCGTCCACCCGGGCCCCCTGGCCGATGCGGACGCCGGGAGAGAGGACGGATTCCCGCACCGTGCCCTCGATGGAGCACCCGGAGCAGATGAGGCAATCTTCCACAATGATGGCTTGCCCGGAATAGAGATACTTGCTGGGGGGGTAAAGGGAGGGGCGGCCCCGCACCGGCCAGTCGGGGTCGTCCAGTTCGAAGACCGGCTCCGGGCCCAATAGGTCCCGGTGGGCCTGGAAATAGGCGTCTAAAAGACCGATGTCCCGCCAGTACCGGGGCCTGCCGGTGGCGGGATTGTGGAAATTGTATGCATAGACCTTTTTCTTGCCCACCATCCGGGGAATGATGTTGCCCCCGAAATCGTGCTTGCTCTCCTTATCCTTGGCATCCCGGATGACCTCCTCCACCAGGACTTCCGCCTTGAAAAGATAGACCCCCATGGAGGCCAAGGCGAAATCCGGGTTGCCCGGGATGCCCGGGGGATCCTGGGGTTTTTCCAAAAATTCCACGATCTTGGACTCTTTGTCCACATGGAGGATGCCGAAGGGACTGGCCTCCCGCCGGGGCACCATGACCGCAGCCACGGTCATGTCCGCGTCCCGGTTCAGGTGAAATTCCAGCATCTCCAGATACTTCATCTTATAGACGTGGTCCCCGGAGAGGATCAAGACCTGGCGGGGCCTTTCCGCCTCCAGGAGGCCGAGGTTCTGGAAGATGGAGTCCGCGGTGCCCCGGTACCAGCGGTTGACCATGATCTGCTGGGGGGGCATGGAGTAGATGTATTCCCCCAGGTCCGGGCGGACGATGTCCCAGGCCAGGCGCAGGTGCTGGTCCAGGGAGAAGCTGCCGTATTGGGAGAGCACCCAGATGCGGCGGATGCCGGAGTTGAGGCAATTGGAGAGGGTGAAGTCGATGATGCGGTAATTGCCCCCGAAGGTGATGACCGGCTTGGCCTTGTCCCGGGTCAGGGGGTAGAGGCGCTCCCCCTTGCCCCCGGCCATGATGATGGTGGTGAGTCCTTTGAGGGATTGTTCCATGGTCGTCCCGTAAATTAGATCAGTTCTTTGATTTTCTGTTTCAATTCCGCCAGGTCCGAGGATTTGACCACGTAGGCGTCCGCGGCCCAACTCATGAAACTCTCTTTATACTGGGAATAGGCGGTATGCAAAATCACCGGCAGGCCCTCCTTCATCCCCAGGATGCGGGGCAGGGCCTCCAGGCCGTCCATGCCGGGCATGCGGATATCCAGGACCACCAGGTCCAGGGGCTGCGTTTCCACCACCTTTAAGGCGTCCCGGGCGTTGCTCACGCCGATGACCTTGTAGCCTTCATCGGTCAATTCTTCTTCAATGAGGTTGCGAATGGATTCTTCGTCGTCCGCCACCAGGATGGTTTTCATACGCGCTCTCCCGAAAAATTAACCTTAACCCTAAATATAAGTCAGCCGGGGTCAGGGAGCAACCGGGGAAAGGAGCAAACCGGTAACTCCTAATATTAATTCGCCATAAAAGATTTAGGTTTTCGTGGCGAATCTTGTATTCCCCCTGGGCTGTCGGGCGAACACCAGGTTCGCCCCTACATTTAACTACCTTTTGAGTGCTGGAGGCAAGGTTCTAAGGCCCCCTACCCCGGGGGCGGCTGCCAATTCTCCCCCATGAACAGGGGCAATTCCCCGGCGCAGATGGGCCCCGGGACGATCTCCCAGCCGGGGAGGTAACCGGCCAGTTCCTCCTTCAGCGGCGCCAAGACCCCGGGGATGATCAGGCGGCGGTGGCTGATCCGGTCTTTCAGGCCATGGGTCTCCAGGGCCTGGTCCAGGCGCTGGGGGGTGAAGGACCGGTAAATCATGGCCATGTCCGCGGTGTCCCCCCGGCAATCCACCTGCAGCAGGAAAAAAGGGCTGACCGTCAGGGCCAGGAGCCCGGTGAGGACCGCCAGGGTGAATTCGCTGTTGCCGGTGACCAGGACCGGGGCCCCCGCGTCCGGGGCGTTGATCTCGTAGAGCTCCGGAGGCAGGGGCCGGGGAAACTCCAGGGACTGCACCGGGGGCAGGACCTCTTGAGCCCGCAAGGCCAGGGACAGGGCATAACGCTTGGTCGGGCTCAAGCCGGAACAATCCTCCGGCCGGAGCCTGCCTGCCTTAAGCGCGGCCGTCAACTCCCGGCAGTCCCCAAACCCCGCCACCCGGCATTCTGCCGGGGAGAAATAGCGGTCCAGGTCGATCTTATCCACGTAGAGATTGGCCAAGAGCAAGGGGGAGCCACCTTTTTGGTATTTTCCGCAGCAGACTAACATGAAATTCCCGGGGCGGTCAATGCCCTGCCGGTCCCCGCCGGCGCAAAAACCCTTGCATTTTCCCAGATTATGCGCTATGAATAATTATTAGCGGTCGGTGCGGGCGAGCGGCAAGAATATCCTAACTGGTTGGCTTCACTAATAAAAATAATAATAGGAAAGCCGCTCCCGCCGTGGCGCTTAAGCCACGGGGAAGGGAGCAGCGTTTTGACTTTTTGACGAAATCACCTTTTAAACCAACAACAGTCAACACTTCCTTATCTTTTCCGGAATCCGTTTCGGGCCCTGAGAAATCTGCTGGGGGAATCCCCATGAACTTTCCCGGGATTGACAACCTGGTGCAGCCTCATCTTGCCCAAATTACGCCCTATCAGGCCGGCAAACCTTTGGAGGAACTGGCCCGGGAGATGGGACTGACCGATGCCATCAAGCTGGCCTCCAACGAAAATCCCCTGGGCCCGTCGCCCCTGGCCTTGGCCGCGATTCAAGATAATCTGCACACCCTGCATCGCTATCCCGATAGCCATGCCTATTATCTCAAGGAAGATTTGAGCCGCCACCTGGGGCTGTCCCCCAGCCAGCTGATCTTGGGGAACGGCTCCGACGAGATCCTGGACCTGCTGATCCGGGCCCTGGTTCCCCTGGGGGGGGAGGTGCTCAGCACCGACCATACTTTTTTGATGTACAGCCTGCTGACCCAGGCGGTGGGGGGAGTCTTCCGTTTCGTGCCCTTGAAGGAGATGCGGGTGGACCTCCCGGGCCTGGCCCGGGCCGTGACCGCTCAGACCCGGCTGATCTTCATCAATAATCCCAACAATCCCACGGGCACCGCGTTTTTGCGGCAGGAATGGGAGGAATTTCTGGCCTCCGTGCCGCCACACCTGACCGTGGTCCTGGATGAAGCCTATATCGACTTCGCGGACGACCCCCGGGTCCCCCAGAGCCTGGCCTATGTGGCCGAAGACCGGCTTCTGGTGGGCCTGCGCACCTTTTCCAAGGCCTACGGCTTGGCCGGACTGCGCATCGGCTACGGCTTCGGCCCCAGCAAACTGATGGATTACTTAAACCGCCTGCGGCTCCCCTTCAACGTCAACCGCCTGGCCCAGGTGGCGGCCCGGGCGGCCCTGACGGATACCCTGTTCCTGGAGCGCACCCTGAAGGTGGTGCGCAGCGGCAGGGCCATGATCTGCCGGGAATTGGAGCGCCTCGGTTTGAGTTATCTGCCCTCCCAGGCCAATTTTATCCTCATCCAGGTGGACCGGCCGGCCCGGGAAGTCTATGAAGCCATGCTGAAAGAAGGGGTCATCATCCGGTCCATGGAAGAATACGGTTTTTCGCACCATATCCGGGTCAACGTGGGATTGCCCGAAGAGAATCAGCGCTTTGTGCGAGCATTGACCAAGGTCCTGGGGCTGAAGGGCTGAAGTGCAGCCCCGGTACATCATCACCATCGACGGGCCGGCAGGCTCCGGCAAGAGCACGGTGGGCCGGCTCCTGGCCGCGGCCCTGGGCTACCTCTACCTGGACAGCGGCGCTCTCTACCGGCTGGTGGCCTGGCAGGCGGCCCGGTTGGACCTGGACCTGGCTGACGCCCAGGCCTTGAACGCCTTTCTGGAAGGCTTCCAACCGGAGATGGCCTCTGACTCCCAGGGGTTTCACCTGTGGGTCGAGGGCCGGGAGGTGACGCCCCTTCTCCGGGAGCCCCAGGTGACCCAGGCCTCCTCCCGGGTGGCGGTGCTGCCCCGGGTGCGGAGCTGGGTCACCGAGAAACTGCGCCATTGGGCCCAAAACGGCGGAGTGGTGGCCGAAGGCCGGGACCTGGGGACCGTGGTCTTTCCCCAGGCGGAGGTCAAATTTTATCTGGACGCCGCCCTGGAAGTGCGAGCGGCCAGGAGGGGCCTGGATTGGCAAAAAGAAGAGGTCACGCTCCCTCCGGAGAAAGTGGCCCAGGAGTTGGCCGAGCGGGACCGGCGGGACGCCACCCGGGCCGCGTCGCCCCTGCGGGCGGCCGCCGAGGCTCTGGTCATCGATACCACCGATTTGAACCCGCAAGAAGTAGTGGAGCGCTGCCTGGCCAGGATCAGGGAAGTCCTGCCTGCAGGCTGCGGGCCGGATGTAGAACTGGAAATGAAAACTGGTTAACGGGGGTAACTTAACATGGACGGTATGGAAAAGACAGAACTGACTAATAACCACACCCAGCCGGAAGAAGAGTTCCGGCCCCAGGCTGAGGAGACCGCAGCCCCAGAAGCCGCGCCCGCCGCCCTGGACACTACTGCCGAAGAGGCCATGCCTGCCGCCTTGGACACTACTGCCGAGGAGTCCGTGCCTGCTGAAGAGTCATCGTCCGCGGTATCTCTATTGGAGACTATGCCGGAAGAGCCGGAGATGGAAACCATGTCCGAACTCTATGAGGAGAGTCTGCGCCGGGTGCAGGAAGGGGAAGTGGTGAAAGGCCGCATCGTCTCCATCACCAAGGACTTTGTCATGGTGGACATCGGCTACAAGTCCGAAGGCCAGATCCCCATCCACGAATTCACCAACGCGGAAGGGGAGATCTCGGCCCAGGTGGGGGATACGGTGGAAGCCCTGTTGGAAAGCCGGGAAGATGAAGAAGGCGCGCTCATGCTTTCCAAAAACAAGGCCTCCAAGATCAAGGTGTGGGAGGAGATCAGTTACGCCTACCACCATGACAGCACGGTGGAAGGCACTGTGGTGGCCAAGGTCAAGGGCGGCCTGTCCGTGGACCTGGGGGGAATTATTGCTTTCCTGCCCGGTTCCCAGGTGGACCTGAACCCCATGCGCCATACCGACCATCTCATCGGCCAGCGCTACACCTTCAAGGTGCTGAAATTCAACCGCAAGCGGCGCAACGTGGTCCTTTCCCGGCGCCACCTCCTGGAAAAAGCCAAGAGCGAGGCCAAGGCCACCCTCCTGGCCACCCTGGAAGAGGACAAGGTCCTGGAGGGAGCGGTGAAGAACATCACCGACTACGGCATCTTCGTGGATCTGGGCGGCCTGGACGGCCTGCTTCATATCACCGACCTCTCCTATGGCCGGGTGCGCCACCCTGCGGATCTCTATAAAGTGGGAGACCCCATCACCGTCAAGGTCCTGAGTTTCGACCGGGAGAAGGAACGCATCTCTTTAGGTCTGAAACAACTTACCCCCGATCCCTGGACCACGGTGGGGGACAAATATCCCCTGGGCTCCAAGGTCACCGGCAAGGTGGTGAGCCTCACCGATTACGGCGCCTTCGTGGAGCTGGAGCCGGGAGTGGAAGGCCTCATCCACATCTCCGAGATGTCCTGGACCCGGAAGATCCGCCACCCCTCCCAGATCCTCACCGTGGGGGACGTGGTGGAGTCCACGGTCCTGGAACTGGAGCCCCAGCGCAAACGCATCTCTTTGAGCCTGAAGCAGGTGGAGCCCAACCCCTGGGAGGTGATCGGCGAGAAATATCCCGTGGGTTCGGTAATCGAAGGGAAGATCAAAAACATCACCGACTTCGGCATCTTCATCGGCATTGACGAAGGCATTGACGGCCTGGTGCATATCTCCGACATCTCCTGGACCAAGCGTTTCAAGCACCCCTCGGAACTCTATAAAAAGGGGCAGGTGGTCCAGGCCAAGGTGCTCTTCATCGATAAGGACAACGAGCGCTTCTCCCTGAGCATCAAGGACCTGACCCCCAACCCCTGGCAGAGCATCGATCAGCGTTTCCCTGTGGGCTACACGGTCACCGGCCCCATCACCAACATCACCGACTTCGGCCTGTTTGTGGAAGTGGAGGAAGGTATCGAGGGCCTGGTGCATATCTCGGAAATGGGCCGGGACAAACAGAAGATGGCGGGCCTGAAAGTGGGGGACCCCATCAAGGCCAAGGTTATTCACAGTTCCCCCACGGAACGGCGCATCGGCCTGTCCATCCGCCGCCTGGAGACCGACGAGGAGCAGTCCCATTACCGGGACTACCTCCACAACCGCCAGGAAGCCACCTCCAACCTTGGTGAAATCCTCCGGGAGACCCTGGAAGAGAAGATGGGCAACAAGGACAACGGATAAGGATTCATGAAATCCCACCCCCTATGGAACGCCTGCCTGGTGACGGTCATCCTGGTGGCCTTCTTCATCGGCCTGTCCCTGGTCACCCTGCCCTGGCTCCGGAAGAGCGAGTTCTGGAGCGGCGGCGAAAAGGTGGGGGTGGTGGAGGTCAAAGGCCTGATCACCGATTCCCGCAACGTCCTGAAACAGCTGGACCGCTTCAAGGAGGACCGGAACATCAAGGCCGTGGTGCTCCGGGTCAACTCTCCCGGGGGCGCGGTGGGCCCGTCCCAGGAGATCATGCGGGAGGTGACCAAGCTCCGGAAAACGAAAAAGGTGGTGGCCTCCCTGGGCACCCTGGCGGCCAGCGGCGGCTATTACGTGGCCTGCGCCGCGGACCTGATCATGGCCAATCCCGGCACCACCACCGGCAGCATCGGCGTTATCATGCAGTTCGCCAACGTGGAGCAGCTCACCAAAAAGCTGGGTTTGGATCTTTTCGCGCTCAAGGCCGGCCGCTACAAGGACGTGGGCTCCCCCTTCCGGCCCATGACCCCGGAGGACAAGGCCTATATCCAGCATCTGATAGATAACGTCTACCAGCAGTTTATCCGGGACGTGGCCAAGAACCGCAAAATCCCCCTGGCCAAGATGAAGGAACTGGCGGAGGGGCGGATCTACACCGGCGAAGAAGCCAAACAGGCGGGGCTGGTGGATGAGCTGGGAAACCTGCCGGACGCCATTGACAAGGCCGGACGGCTGGGGGGTATTAAGGGCAAGGTGGAGGCCGTTTATCCGGAAAAAGAGGGCTTCTCCCTGCTGCGCCTGCTCCTGGGCCAGGACGCGGAAGAGAGCCTGACCAATCTTGCCCTCCCCTACCCCGAACCCGCGTTCCTGCCCACCTGGTTTAAATAATTTCACCACCAAGACACAAAGACACAAAGGTTCACCAAGAATAAAAATAAAGAGGGTGGACCATTTGGCCCACCCTCTTTATTTATTCATTTTGGAAAGCGGCTAACGACGCGGTGAAATAAGCTAATTCCAAATTGAGTCGGGGGCTTGCCTCTCTGCGGACCCCCTGCTTTTTTGTTGACTTATACTGGTTGCCAAAAGATTTTTCCTCCACCCCTCCCCCTGACCCTCTCCCCCCGTTGGGGGGAGAGGGAATAAGAGGAAAGAACTTTTGGCAAATCCTATAACTAACTCGCTGTCTTTAAGATATGGCTATTTTAAAAGCAGGAGGCAAGAATAATGAAGATAGCAGTATGGGTTAGTATTTTTTGCGTTGTATTTATCGGGTGCATTGTCCCTCAACCAGTTCAGATGACAAGCAAATTTGATTATGATCTGCATAAGTCTTACGTGCAGAAAGGCAATAATACTATTAAAGGGCAGGCATTTCTTCGGCAACAGGGGGGAGGGGTGGTAACTTGTGCTGGAAGTGAAGTGTTATTGGTACCAGACACTCCTTACTTTCGGGAAATGATAACTATATTGAAATCTGGTAAAAGACCCGCTGGCGAGATGGACCCTGTTGGCAAAAGTATAATCAGGCGTTCACGGGGTGACGCACAAGGCAACTTCATTTTCAATGAAGTTCCAGATGGTTAATTATTTTATATTAACTCGAGTCAAATGGACCGTTGGCTATATGCCACAAGGAGGTAATTTGTTAGAAGAAGTCAGCGTTGGTAAAGGCGATACCAAACAGGTGCTCTTAACGGATAAAAACTTTGTTGGCCGATAATTATCTTTTGAGTATAATTATCTACTTGAAGCAAAATTCCCGATAGTGTATAATATTAAAATTCATTATTATATACTACCTCTTTTTGTGATTCTTTATGTCCTTCGTGTCTTTATGATAATATTCGATTCATGAAAGCTACCTCGCCGATCCCCCCGGAACTAGACATTTTTGCCAAGAAGGCAGTTGACGCCGTTTTTGTGGTGCACTCGGCATTAGGTCCGGGACTTTTGGAAGGAATTTATGAAACTTGTTTGTTTCACGAGTTAAAGAAACGAGATTTGAAAGTGGAAAGACAGGTGAATCTGCCGGTGATCTATGACGGCCTCATTTTTGAAGGGGGACTCAGGATTGATTTATTAGTGGAAGATACTCTGGTATTGGAGCTAAAAGCCGTAGAAGTGATTTTACCTGTTCACCTCGCCCAGGTCTTAACCTACCTTAAGCTTTCCGGGCGTCGGTTGGGGCTGCTCATCAATTTCAATGTGGCCCGGATAAAAGACGGCATCAAGCGGGTCATATTGTAACCACAAAGGCACAAAGTCACATAAAGGAATAATCAAATAGGGTGGGCCAACGGCCCACCCTATTTTTATTCTTGGTGAATCTTTGTGCCTTTGTGCCTTGGTGGTAAATCTTTTACGCAAAGCTGGACACGTCTCCCTTGCCTTCCCGGATGACTTCCGGCGCGTCGTCGATCAAGGAGATGACGCTGGAGGGCGCGGGCAGAATGATGCCCGCATCGATGACCAGGGAGAGGTGGGGTTTGAATTGCTCGGCGATCTCCTCCGGGTCGCTCAGCACCGGGGAGTCAGGGAGGTTGGCGCTGGTGGAGATGATGGGGTGTCCCAGCAGTTCCAGCAGGCCATGGCAGATGGGGTGGTTCGGCACCCGGATGCCCACTGTGTGGCGTTTGGTCTGCAAAATCTTGGGCACCAGCCGGGAGGCCTCCAGGATAAAGGTAAAGGGGCCGGGGAGCAGGCGTTTCATGGTCTTGTAGGCGTAATTGCCCACCAAGGCGTATTCGCTGATATTCTTCAGGTCTGCGCAGATGAAGCTGAAGGGCTTGCCCAGGGGACGGCGCTTCAGCTGGTAGATCTTGGCGATTCCCTTGGTATTGTATAGATCGCAACCAATGGCGTAGCAGGTGTCGGTGGGGTAGGCGATGATGCCCCCCCCGGTGAGCACTTCCACGGCCTGTCGCAGCAGACGCACCTGGGGATTTTGGGGGTTGATTTTGACGATCATGATTTCCTTTCTTTTCCAGCCCCGAGGAGCCGAGTTTTAATAACGTATATAAATATAACCCCTAAAGCGCTAGATGCCAGGGGTGCTGTTCAAGGATGCGGCCCTCTCTGCTTCCGGACTCTGGCCTTGCCTTTTCTCTTACCGCTCTTGGCAGGCGCAGCCGCGGCCTTCGCCGGGGATGGGGTCCCGGCCTGCTTCCACTGGCCTTCCAGCTGGGTCTTGACCCAGCGGGGGTCCCACCACTCCAGGGGGTCCACAAATTCACCCTGGAGCAGCATGGAAAAATGCAGGTGGTCGCCCCCGGCCAGACCGGTGGTGCCGGTTCTGCCCACGATCGCGCCTTTCTTCACCTCTTCCCCCACCTTCACGTCCATCTGGCTCAGATGGCTATACTGGGAGAAGACCCCCAGGCCGTGATCCACCACCACCGTTTCTCCATAGATGCCCAAGGGTTCGGCCAGGACCACCACCCCGTTGTTGGCCGCGGGCACCGGGCTATGCACCAGGGAAGCCAGGTCCTCCCCCAGGTGCACCTGGTGGTCCACATCCCGGCCCTGATAAATATAGGTCCGCTGGTCCCCGAAACGGGCCATGGATTTCCCCAAAAAACGCTGAAAACCCCCATGCCATAGGGGCTGGGGCTTACTCTGGGAGCAGACCAGCCGCAACTTCTCGTGGTTGGCTTTGCGCATCTCCCGATTCACTTCCAGGTAGACGGTCAAGGGGTCTCCCGGGTTGGCAGTCTTAAAGTCCCCGGCCACCTTCTGGAGGAAATTGTCCGATAGGTTCATCCGGTCATGGCGCCAGCGCCGGGGTTTGATCTTCAAAGTCACCCGCTGCGTTACCGGCTGCCCCCAACCGGGTTTGGCCATTAACTCCACGGTGATTGCCCCTGAAGATTCCCGGGGCACCCCGAAAAGGGCCACATATGCCCCAGACGGGCCTCCGGGCTCGGGAAACCCGGCAAAGAAATGGCCATCAGCGACCACCCCGCTTTCTTTGGCCGGTTTGCTCAGGCGGTAGCGGATGACCCCCGTGCCTCCGGCATGGAGCAAATGGTTCACCGAGACAAACGCCAGGTTCAGGGGAACCAGGTCAATGGTCACTTCCCGGCTCAGGCTCGCCCCGCGCCCCTGGAACCACTCACGCCAGGAGCGGTCCCGGACGCTGGCGGTGACCCTGGCTTTGCCTTCTTTGAAACCCAGGGCCTGGGGCTCCACGATAAAGGGGAGTTCCACCTTCTCCCCCCGGGCTCCCCCTGGGGGAAAGCGGCGGCTCAACACCACTTTTTCTAGAGCTCCCTGGGTGATGGTGACCCGGGCTTCCCTCAGGCCGCTGTCCGGATCTGATGCCTCCAGAGTGAACCCGGTCTTGGCGCCCACCACCCCCTCCGGGGGCTGGAGATTGACCCAGGGGGCTTTCCGGTCCAGGTGAGCCAGCCCTAACCATATAACCCCCACGAGGCCGGCCACCACCAACAGGACAAAAAAAATGAGGCTCTCCGGCCCTCCCCAGCGCAACTTCCATTTGCGTGCCATAGGGCTATATAGTACCAATTATCCGACTGGGGGGCAAGGCCGGAGAGGCGGGACCGGATTCCTAAAAATTAAAGAGATTCAACCTAAATGCCGAAAATATTATTAACCCAGACTATGGAGGCAGTCATGAATGAGAATAGGTGGAGGAGGCTGATGGCGCGCCTGGCGGAGGCAGAAGGCGCGGTGGCTTCGGAACACGCCTTGCTGCTCACACTCATTGCCATGGCAATTTTCCTGGCAGTGCAGGGATTCGGAACCACGGTTTATAATACCTGTTGGGCCGTGGCCAGCACCCTCATTTCCGGGAGCTGACCGTTTACCGGGTGACTCTCAAGTCTCCCCCTTTTTTTTCCCCCCCGCCAACTTCATCTTCCGCTCCATCTTTCCTTGAGTTATAGTGTCTTGCATTAATTGCCTAAATTTCTTTTGAGGCAGGGATATGGCCGTACGCTTGGAAATCGGCTGGCAGCCGGAGCTGGCCGACGCCGAAGGTGAGGGGGTCTGCCGCCAGGCCCGGGAATATTTCGGCCTGGCCATCGACAGTGTCCGGGTTCTGAAGCTGCTCATGCTGGATCTGGACCTGACCCCCGAAGAATTGGCAAGGATCAGAACGGAGGTCTTTACTCACCCCATCACCCAGGTCTCCAGCCTCCAGCCCCTGGCCCGGGATTTCGACGGGGCCATCTGGGTGGGGTATCGCCCCGGGGTGCGGGACAACGCCGGGGCCACCGCGTGCGAGGCCATCGCCGCCTGCCTGGACCGCCCCCTGCCGCCGGAGGCCGCGGTTTATACCTCCAACCTCTTTCTCTTTAAAGGACGCCGCCTCACCACCAAACAGCTGACCCAGGTGGCCCGGGAGCTCCTGGCCAACGACCTGATTCAGGAATTCCGGGTCTATTCCCCCAAACAATGGGACCCCGAGGAAGGAGTGGGGCTCATCCTGCCCCGGGTGGAGCTGGCCCACCAGCCCACGGTGAGCGTCTTCAGCATTGACTCCCTGGAGACCCTGCGGGAGCTCAGCCGCCAGCGCCACCTGGCCCTCAGGGACGCGGACCTGCCCATCATCCGGGACTATTTCTCCCGACCGCAAGTTTTGTCCAAACGGGCCGCTTTGGGGCTGGGCCCCCCCACGGACGTGGAGCTGGAATACCTGGCCCAGGCCCGGAGCGACCACTGCAACCACAACACCTTCCGGGGCCGCTTTCATTACCTGGACCTGGCCAGCGGCCAACGGGAAGTCCTGGACAACCCCTTTAAGACCTGCATCGAGGCCCCCACCCGGGAGATCGCCCAGGGCAAACCCTGGGTGGTTTCCGTTCTCTGGGACAACGCCGGGGTGGGGCAGTTTGACGACGCCTTCTCCTATGTCATTAAAGGGGAGACCCATAACTCCCCCTCCAACCTGGAGGCCTACGGCGGCTCCCTCACCGGCATCGTCGGGGTCTACCGGGACCCCCTGGGCACCGGCAAGGGGGCCAAGCTCATCGGCGGCATCTACGGCTTTTGCGTGGGCCCCCGGGACTACGCCGGGCCTTTGCAGCCCCGCCTGCACCCCCGCCGCCTCCTGGACGGCGTCATTCAGGGCGTCAAGGACGGGGGCAACAAAAGCGGGGTGCCCACCTTGACCGGCGCCCTCTACTTTGACGAGACCTATCTGGGCAAGTGCCTGGTCTTTGTGGGCGCGCTGGGCCTGCTCCCCAAAGAGGTCCAAGGGGAGCCCGGGGCCGCCAAAAAAGCCCGGCCCGGGGACCTGCTCCTCATGTGCGGGGGCCGGGTGGGCCGGGACGGCATCCACGGGGTCACCGCCTCCTCCGAGGTCTCCAGCGCCGGCACCCCCGCGGGCCACGTGCAGATCGGCGATCCCTACACCCAGAAAAAGATGCATGACTTCCTCCTGGAGGCCCGGGACCTGGGGCTCATCACCTTTATCACCGACTGCGGGGGCGGCGGGCTCTCCTCCGCGGTGGGGGAATCCGGCCAGATGGCCGGGGGCGTGGAGGTCTGGCTGGAGAAGGTGCCCCTGAAATACGCTGGCCTGGACCCCTGGGAAATCTGGATCTCCGAATCCCAGGAGCGCATGGTGGTGGCCGTGGCTCCGGGAAACGAGGCCCCATTTCAGGACCTGGCGCGCAAGCATAATGTGGAGGCCACGGCCATCGGCCGCTACACCTCTTCCGGGATGCTCCAGGTAAGCCACCAGGGCCGCGCCTGCGCGGCCATCGACCTCTCCTTGTTGGAGGAGGAATTCCCTCCCTGGGAGTTTGCCGCTCAGTGGCTGCCCCCGGAGCGCCGCCTGCAGGAACCGGTGTTGGGGGAAGTGGAGGACCACCAGGGTGCGCTCTTGGCCCTCCTGGACCGCCCCAACCTCTGCGCCCGGGAATGGATCACCCGCCAGTACGACCACGAAGTCCAGGGCGCCAGCGTCCTCAAGCCTCTGGTGGGGCGGAATCTGCCGGTTCCCGGGGACGCAGTCCTGGTCCGCCCCCGCCTGGATTCCCACCGGGGGTTGGCCCTGAGCCTGGCCCTCAATCCCGCCTACTCCGCCATCGACACCTACCAGATGGCGGCCGTGACCATCGACGAGGCGGTGCGGCGCCTGCTGGCAGTGGGCGCTCCCCTGGACCACATCGGCGGGGTGGACAACTTCTGCTGGCCCAACGTGGAGTACCACCCGGAGCAAAATCCGGACGGCAAGTACAAGGCCGCCCAACTGGTCCGGGCCTGCTGGGCCTTGCGGGACCTGTGCCGGGCCTACGAAATACCCCTGCTGTCCGGCAAAGACAGCATGTACGTGGACGGCCTCCTCCCCGGGGCCTTCGGGGAGATGCACCGGGTGAGCGGCCTGCCCACCCTGTTTTTCACCGCGGTCAGCGTCATGGGCGACCTGCGCCGGGCCGTGACCCTGGATTGGAAGAACCCCGGGGACCGCGTCTATCTCCTGGGGGAGACCCGGCCCGAACTGGGGGGCTCGGAATTTTACGAGATGCTGGGCTACGTGGGCCTGAGCGTGCCTACGGTCCGGGTCCCGGAATTCCTGCCATACTACCGCGTCCTGGAACAGGCCATCCAGGAGGAATTGCTGGCCTCCTGCCATGGCCTCTATAAGGGCGGCCTGGGGGTGCACCTGGCCCTGGCCTCCCTGGCCGCGGGCCTGGGGGTGGAGGCAGACCTGAGCCGGGTGGCCCCGGCCTCCCCCGCATATGCGGCCCTATACTCCGAATCCCCGGGCCGGTTTTTGCTCAGCGTGGCCCCGGAGCAGCAGGGACGCCTGGAAAAACTCTTTCAGGGGCAGCCCCTCCATTTCCTGGGGCAGGTCCGTAAAGACGGCCAGATGCAGGTCGCCAGGGCGGGCCGGACCCTCATGCAACCTTCCCTGGATCAGCTCCAGGCCGCCTGGCAGCGGCGCTTCGGCAATTTGGTTTGAACCGGCTGCACTTTCTGGTAAAATTTTCCCAGGAGCAACCATAAGATTTGCCCCTGCCTTTCCCGGTTCCCCGGCCCCGCTGGGGAACCTGCTTTGGCCCAAAGTTTTTTTGGTTTACCGACCCCGGGGTTGCGCTTATCGATTCTCTAGACCATAACTCTCCGCCCAGGTTCTGCCAGATCTGCCGTTCCCCCTGTGAGCCCGCCTCCGAGGTCTATGACCTGGGGGAGGTGATGGCCTGGTGGGAGAAAAACGGTCACCGCTTTTCCCCGGCAGTCTTGGAGCAATACCGGCAAGCAGGCTCAACCACTTTGTTTACCTGCGCCGCCTGCGGGTTCGGCCTTTTTTATCCGCCCCTTACCGGCTCGGATGAGTTCTACCAGGGGATTTCCGAAACCGGCAGGGGCGGCTACTATTCCCGGGATACCTGGGAGCACCGCCAGGCTCTTCAGGCTTTGCAGGATTGCCGGAAGATCCTGGAAATCGGCTGCGGGGCCGGATACTTCCTGGAAAAAATGCAGGCTCAGGGCAAAGGGGTCCAGGGGGTGGAGCTCAACAGCGCCGCGGCCCGCTTGGCCCGCTCCCGGGGGGTGCCCGTGGAGCAGGCGGCCCTGGAGGATTTTGCCCCTTTGCATCGGGAGGAGTTTGACGCGGTCTGTTTTTTCCAGGTATTGGAGCACGTGGCCCAACCCCTGGCCTTTTTTGAAAACGCCCTGACCTGCCTGGAAAATCGGGGCCGGCTTTTCGTCTCCGTGCCCAACATGGCGGGGATCCTGGGGAAAATGGCGCCCCTGGTGAGCAATGTGCCGCCCCATCATGTGAGCCGCTGGACGCCCCAGACCCTGTCGCGTCTGGCCCAGCGCTTCCGGCTGACTGTGGCCGCCTGGGGATATGAGCCGCCCTATAATCTGCTCCCGGCATATCTTCAGGAGCAGCTGAAAGCCCGGGGAGTGCCTGCCTGGCTTTATCAGAACCGGGTCTGGCGCTTTTTGCAGTCCCTGCCCCTCAAGCTGCTGCGCACCTTTAAACCCCGGGGCCTGCCCTCCCTGCCGGGACATACGGTATATGCTATCTTCATTAAAGGATAATCAATGACTTCCAGAACCTCGAACTTTAGACTCTCAAGCAGGAGAATATAAGGCTTATGCATGCGGAAATGCTGGTTTTGCGTTTTTCCCAGGAGGTGGTGGATAAGCCCATCATCTACCGGTTGGTCAAGGATTACGATCTGGAGTTCAACCTCCTCAGGGCCGCCATCTACCCCCGCCAGGAAGGGGTGATCGTCATGGAGCTCCGGGGCCACCCCAAGAACTTCCGCCGGGGCCTCAAGTATCTCCGGGATTCCGGGGTGGCGGTGAAGAGAGTGGCCCGGGAGGTGGGGCGCAACGACGAACTCTGCTACCAATGCGGCACCTGCACCGCGGTCTGCCCGTCCGGGGCCCTGTACATCAAGCGCCCGGAGATGGAAGTCATTTTCGACCCGTCCAAGTGCAGCGCCTGCGAGCTTTGCTGCCCGGTCTGCCCCGCCCGGGCCATGGAGGTCAGGCTCAACCGCAGTGCGGTCTGATCCCGGCGAAATTGCGTGCTTCCCTTTTTCATCGGCGCTTACTCGGTAATCAGCTCCTCCATCTATTTCTTTCTGCCCCTGTATCTCAAGGACAGCCTCAACTTTAGCGGCTCGGAGATCGGCCTCCTCTATGGAGTTCTCAGCCTGAACGCCATCCTGGCCTCCTTCCCCCTGGGGGTCACCGCGGACCGCTACCCCGCCCGGAACCTGACCCGCCTGGGATTGGTGGCCACCGCCCTCTGCCTCTGGATTCTCCCCGGGGTGAGCCGGTTCTGGCCTTTTCTCCTGGTCTTCTGGGGCTTCGGCCTGAGCCTGCAACTCTTCCGGCAGTCCCTGGACATCCTCCTCTTTAAAGACACTCCCGCTGATCTGTCCAGGGTCTTCGGCCATTACAACGCCTGGCGCATGGGGGGCATGATGTTGGGCGCCCTGGTGATGGGGATGCTGTTTTACACCCTGGATTTCCCCCTCACCCTCAAACTTCTGGCTTTAGGAGTGCTGGCCCTGCTTCTGCCCACCTTAAGGCTGCCCCGGAGCTCTGGCATTAGCACCCCCCTGTGGCAGTACGGCCGGGATTTTTTCACCCGGCCGGTCCTTTTCTTTGCGGCCTGGCTCTTTCTCTTCACCCTCCATTGGGGCGCGGAGGTCACCAGCCTGGCCCTCTTCCTGGAAAAGAACCTGCACCTCACCCCCCGGGGCATCGGCTTTTATATGGCCGGGGAATTCGCAGTGGTGGGCCTCACCGCTTACGCCTACGGCCGCTTTTGGGCCGGACGCCTTACTCCCCTGGCCTTTTTGTCCCTGGCCCTGCTGCTTTCCGGCATCGGCCATATCCTCATGACTTACCCGCCCCTGTCCTGGTCTTTTTCCTGGCGCATCATCCACGGCTGCGGGGACGGCCTCATCCTCATGGAGTCCTATACCACCATCGCCCGCCTCTTCCACGTGGACCGCATCGGCGGCAACTCCAGCCTCATCTCCCTGGCCACCACTTTGGGCACCTTCACCGGCTCCCTGATCTTCGGCCCCCTGGGCGCGCACTACGGTTACGCCTGGCCCCTGATCATCTCCGGGGCCATCAGCCTGGCCCTGCTGCCCATGGCTTATGCGGGGTTGAAGGAATAAGACCAATCTGGAAGTTAATGTAGCTTGCCTCTCACGCACCATTCTTGGCACCTAAGACGCGCCCTACGATAGCTTGAGACCATCTGAAGGCGGGATGCGCTGCGCTTTCCCGCCCTACCTTGCTACCTTGCTCATTACATCCTGCTCCGAAAAGTTATCAGTAGCACAGGCTTTCCAGCCTGGGCCGATTACCGAGGCGGGCGGGGACGCCCGCCCCACGCGTTTGAGGGCAACCTGATATCAGTATTATTTCCTGACCAGCGTGGCCGCGAAAAAACCATCCAGGTCGTCGGTGGCCGGGGAGGTCTGGAAGAAGCCGGAGGGTTGCAGGAAACCCCGGGCCGCCTCGGGAATTGGGCCGGGATCGGTTAACAGGTGAAATTCGGGGTGCGTTTTTAAAAACGCGGCCACCACCTCTTCATTCTCCGGCGGCTCCGTGGTGCAGGTGACATAAAGGAGACGCCCCCCGGGCCGCAGCAGGCCCCCAGCCTGCTCCAGCATCCCCAGTTGCCGGGGGGGAAAGGTGGCCAGGTCACCTTCCTTCAGCCTGGTCTTGATCTCCGGGTGGCGCCGCAGGATGCCCAACCCGGAGCAGGGCGCGTCCACCACCACCAGGTCCAGGCTGCGGTCTTTCAGGGGCAGAGGTTTAGTGGCATCCGTTTGCAGGAGTTGCACCTCCGTCACGCCCCAGCGCCGCAGGTTGCTGCGGGCCTCCCGGAGGCGGCCCCTTTGGTAATCCAGGGCCAGGAGCAGGCCCTGGTTATGGAGCATCTCCGCCAGGTGGGTGGTTTTCCCCCCCCGGCCGCAGCCCACCTCCCCCACCTTCTGGCCGGGTGCAGCCCCGCTGAGATCGGTCACCAGTTGCGCGGCTTCGTCCTGAAAGAGCCAAAGCCCCTCCTGATAAGAAGGCAGTTCCAGAGGCGCGGCCTGCAGCGCGGTAAGGTGCAGGCCCCCGGGAGAAAAGCGGCAGGGGGCGGCCGTCACCCCTTCCCGGGAGAGGCGGGCGATGAGCGCGGCTGCATCGGTCTTCAGGGTATTGACCCGGATGGTCAGGGGCGGGATGAAGTTGTTGGCGGCCAGGCGGGCCCCGGCCTTCTCCGGGCCGTAGCGGGCCAGCCAGCGCCGCACCAGCCAGTGGGGGTGGGCATGGGTGACGCTCAGGGCCAGGGCCGGGTC
>JAGVAH010000106.1 GCA_020060385.1 Syntrophobacterales bacterium
CCAGGTCGGTTTTGAGGACGGTGTCCTGGAACTGGTGCCGCCCCACGAACCTGCCGGTGTTGACGTCGATGGTAGTCAGGGCCTCGGTGGTGTCGAACAGCAGGTAGCCGCCGCTTTTGAGCCAGACCCGGGGGGCCAGCAGCTTCTTCCAATCGATCTCCAGGCCGAAGTGGCTGAAGATGGAGTCCGGCTGGTCATAAAATTCCAGGCGGTTTTGATAAAGGGGGCCCCATGATTCCAGATATTGCCGGATCTGCTCATAGGTGGCCGCATCATCCACCACGATGCGGTGGATCTCCGGGCCGAACAATTCCCGCACCACCCGCCGGGCTGCTTCGTAATCCTGGTGCAGCAAGGCTGGAGATGCAGAGGTCTCTTTTTTCTTCTTGATGGCTTGCCACCGCTTAAGAAGATAATCCCTTTCCGCAGCCAGCTTTTCCGCAGCTTGCCCCTGGCTGGCGGTGCGGGCGATGAACCCGCCTTCCGGAGTCTTCAGCCCTTCCAGGGTAGCTTTGAGACGGGCCCGCTCCCCCTCATCCGGGATGCGCCGGGAGACCCCCAGGTGGGCAAAGCCGGGCATAAAGACCAGGTAATGTCCGGGCAGACTGATATTGGTGGTGAGCCGCGCCCCTTTATCCCCTAAGGGCCCGCGATATACCTGCACCAGGACCTCCTGGCCTTCCCGGAGGAGGTCTTGGATGGGGGCCGGAGGCAGCCGCCGGGGAGGAGATTCCGGGAATTCCTCAGGCTCCTGGGGCTCATCTTTCAACCAAAAATTGAAAAAATCATCATAGCGGTCGGCAATCTCTTCCACAAAGAGATAACCCGGACGGCTCAGCCCCACGTCCACAAAGGCCGCGCCCAGGCCGGGAAGCACTCTGGCCACCCGGCCCAGGAAGATACTGCCGGTGGGGTCGCTCTGGGGATGGCGTTCCAGAAAAAATTCTGCCAACCGCCCCTCCTCCACCAGGGCTACCCGGGTGTCACAGTCCGCCACACTGATGAGCAATAAATTGGCCATGGGCGATATCGATTGGGAGTGGAGGCCCGGGATCGCAGACCCCTGCCCCCCGATTCTCTCCTCAAGTACTCCTTAATTTAATAATTTGCAAGTCCCTGGTTTGGTCGGCGTTAAGGTGAAAGATATGGGCCAGGGTATCGGTTATCTTCAAGTTATCTTTTTCCTGAAAACGCATGGTCAATTGCAAGTTATAAGGGTCCACCACTTCCAGGCGGGCCACCAATTGGCGCAAATTAACGATTTTTTCTGCCTTCTGGGGGCGCTGCCGGGTCACCAGAACCTCTTCCTGGTCCAGGAAATCCGCGGCTGCCTGGGGGGTGAAAAGGGGCTCCGGGCTGGCCGCCCGGTAGACCGCGGACTGGGGCCGGGGCGGCGGCAGCCGCCGGGTCAGGGACTGGACGTGAAGAATTCTGAGGCCCTGGGGCAGGACGGCGTTCAGGGTCTCCACGATCTTGCCGGCGCTCAAGGGTTGGGCCAGTTCCACGTCCAGGGTTTCGGCCAGGCTCTCCACCCCCACGGGCAGGGCCCCATGAAAGGCCACCCGGGGCAGGGGATGGAAGCCGTCGCTGAAGGACAGGGGCAGGCCCGAACGGCGCAGGCTGCGGTAAAACGCGGAGATCATCTCCAGATGGCTGAGCCAGCGGGCCTCGTCCACTTTGCTGTAAAAGAGGCGGTACCAGACCGGCTGGAGGCCGCGGGTTTTTAGGGGCCCTGGGGCGGCGGCCACGGCTGGGGGAGCCTCCTGGAGGCGCAGGACCAACTCTTTCTCATCGCACACCCCGCAGTCCTGGCAGCCTGCCTGGCGGCAGTCCGGAGTCTCCACTTCCTGGTAGGCCCGCTCCCGTTCCTGGGCCAGAAACTCCCGGCTGACCCCGGAATCCAGGTGGTCCCAGGGGAGCACTTCCTCCACCCCCCTGGCCCGGAGGTAGAAATCCGGCTCCACCCCCGCCTCCTGGAAGGCCTCCCGCCAGGGCTGCAACCGCAGATGTTCGCTCCAGGCGTCCAGGCGGCAGCCCCGGCGGTGCGCGGCCAGGAGCACCGGTGCCAGGCGGCGGTCCCCCCGGGCAAAGACCCCCTCCAGCCAGCTTTGGGCCGCGGAGTTCCATTTGGCCTGCATCTGGGGGTGGCGCAGCCGGTCCTTGATCCCGTGGAGGCGGTCCCGGCACTCCTCCAGATCGGCCATGCCCTCCCACTGGAAGGGGGTATGGGGTTTGGGAATAAAGCTGGAGAGGGTCAGGTTCAACCGGGCCCGGCGGCCCCGGGGAGAGGCCTGGAGAATCTGCCGGGCCAGCCTGTCGATGGCCTCTAGGTCCTCCGGGGTTTCCCGGGGCAGGCCGATCATAAAATAGAGTTTTAAAAGCTGCCAGCCGGACCGGAAGGCCTGAGCCGCGGCCTGGATGATGGCCTCTTCCGTCAGGTTCTTGTTGATTACCCGGCGCAGGCGCTCGCTCCCCGCCTCCGGGGCCAGGGTCAGGCCGGTGCGCCGCACCCTTTTGATCTGGTCCATCATCTCCGGGGTCAGGGTGTCGGCCCGCAGCGAAGGCAGAGACAGGGCCACCCGCCGGGGGGACAAACGGTCCATGAGTTGGGTGAGCAGCCAGGCCAGGGGCCCGTAATCCCCGGCGCTCAGAGACAGCAGGGAGACGTCTTCATAACCCGTGGCGTCCAGGGCCCCCTCCAGCCAGGCCAGGGCCTGGGCCGGGTCCCGCTCCCTGACCGGCCGGTAGAGCATCCCCGCCTGGCAATAGCGGCAGCCCCGGCTGCAGCCCCGGGCAATTTCCACCTGCACCCGGTCATGGACGATCTGGCAATAGGGCACCACCGGCCGGGGGGAGATGCTGATGCGGTCCAGGTCGGAGAGAATCCGTTTGCGGACGACCTGGCGGCGGCCCCGGGGGATGATCTCCCGGAGGCGGCCGCTCTCATCGAAGACGGGCTCAAAAAAGGCGGGGACATAGACCCCCTCGATCTCCTCCAGGGCCTGCCACAATTCCTGGCGGCTGCCCCTGGCGGCCTTCCAGGCCTTGACGGCCGCGGCTATCTCCAAAATTACTTCTTCCCCGTCACCCAGGACCAGGGCGTCGAAGAAGGGAGCCACCGGCTCCGGGTTACAGGCGGCCGGGCCGCCGCCGATGACCACCGGGTCTTCAGGGGTGCGGTCCCCGGCCAGGAGGGGAATGCCCCCCAGATCCAGCATGTTCAGGAGATTGGTATAGCTCAACTCGTATTGCAGGCTGATGCCCACCAGGTCAAATTTTTGCAGGGCCGTGGCGGACTCCAGGGTGGTCAGGGGCAAGCCCCGGCGGCGCAGCTCCGCCTCCAGGTCCGGGGCCGGGGCGTAGGCCCGCTCCGCCCAGATGTCCCCTTGCTGGTTGAGGATATCGTAAAGGAGGCTCAGTCCCAGGTGGGACATGCCCACTTCGTAGAGGTCCGGGAAGAGGAGGGCCGCCCGCAGGGCCGCGGCCCTGGGGTCTTTGTAGACCGCGTTGATCTCCCGGCCCCCATAGCGGGCGGGTCGCTGCACGCGGCTGAGATAGGAGAGTTCCGTCAAGGTCTTAACCGGCCTGGGCCAGCTTCAGGGCTTCCGGTAATTGGAAGATGCCGTCGTATAAGGCCCGGCCAATGATCACCCCCACCACCCCCAGGGGCTCCAGGGGCAAAAGGGCCTCGATGTCCGCGAGAGTGCTCACCCCTCCGGAGGCAATCACCGGCAGGTCCACGGCCTGGGCCAGGGCCCTGGTGGCGTCGATATTGACGCCTTTCTTCACCCCGTCCCGGGCGATGTCGGTGTAGATCAGGGCCGCGGGCTTGAGGGGCGCCAATCTTTGGGCCACGTCCAGCACCTTTTGGGTACTGGTCTCTGTCCAGCCCTCCACGGCCACCAGGCCATCCCGGGCGTCCAGGCCCACGGCGATGCGCCCGGGATAAGTGGCGCAGGCTTTAGCCAACAGGTCCGGGTCCTTGAGGACCGCGGTCCCCAGAATCAGGCGGTCGAGGCCCAGGTCGAAATAGAGGGCCAGGGTCTCCAGGGTGCGCAGGCCCCCCCCCAACTGCATGGGAATGGTGAGGGCCCGGCGCAGGCCCCGAATGGCCTCCAGGTTTTGGGGGCGGGAGCTGAACGCGCCGTCCAGGTCCACCACGTGGAGCCACTGGGCCCCCAGATCCTGCCACTTCCGGCCCATGGCCACCGGGTCGTCGCTGAAGACGGTCTCGTCTTCCTTCCTCCCCTGGCGCAGCCGCACGCACTTGCCGCCCTTCAGGTCAATCGCAGGAAAAATCAGCATAATACAAAATTTTATCCAAGAATATAACGGCTGACAATCCCTGGGGTCGCGGATAATAACCGCCATGAACAAATTACCTTGAAAAATAACCAGGTTGTGCATTAATTATATTTGGGTTCTACATGATTGCGAAGACCTTCTTGGACAAGGAACTATTGGTGGTTTCAAAATTAAAGTGACTCTGGAAAAGGAGGTCTTTTACCCCCTTTTCTAAAGGGGGGTCAGGGGGGATTTTTATAAGCCCTTAAAATCCCCCTAAATCCCCCTTTAGAAAAGGGGGACTTAACATGACAAGGCCAGTGCTTTGATTCTGAATCGATGTTCAGATATTTGTTTGACGCAACAAAGGGAGGCAAAGCCAATGCTAAAGGATCATATAAGGGAAATACGCGAGGGTATCAAAGCCGGTTTATTTACCAATGAAGCCTCAGTTTCCCAAGGGATTGTCCTTCGCCTCCTCCATGCCCTTTCTTGGCCGACATATGATACTCAAGTCGTTTTTCCAGAATATCCCCTTACAGGGAGAAGGGTGGATTTTGCGCTTTGCCATCCGCCGGGGAAACCCTTGGTGTTCATTGAAGTGAAGCCTTTGGGACAGAGCGATACCGGCGAGCGCCAACTCTTTGAGTATGCTTTTCATAAAGGTGTGCCGATGGCCATTCTTACGGATGGCCATGAGTGGCATTTCTTTCTGCCGGCTGAACAAGGGGACTATGGAGAACGCCGGGTATACAAATTAGACATAGTGGAGCGAGATATTGGTGAGATTGTCAGACGATTGGATAAATATCTCAAATATGAAGCAGTCTGTTCCGGTGCTGCCATAGAATCAGCCAGGGCGGACTACAAGGACGTAGCTCGGGCACGCTTAATTAACGCTAATTTACCCGAGGCTTGGTCAAAACTCATCCAAGAGGAGGACGAACTCTTACTGGAACTTGTCGCCGAACGTGTTGAAAGTCTTTGCGGTTATAAGCCAGACCCAGATACTGTCGCTAACTTCATAAAAACTAATGTTATTCTAAAAACTCCAGTTAGTAGAACGATACCTGTCCGTCAGGAGCCCGTCTTGGAACAGAAACCTCAAATTTCACCTTCGCCAATCCTTCCTCAAACCCATGACATTGGCTTCAGTCTCGATGAGAAATGGCATCCAGCGCGTAACGCTAAGGATGTATTAGTGAACGTTTTTTTATTACTGGATAAACGTGATCCTATTTTTCTTGAACGCTTTGCAGCTTTGCCAAGGCATGGAAGCAGACGTCGCTATTTATCACGTAATAGAGAAGAGCTTTATCCTGGGCGACTTGATTTAGCTCGTTCCCACTCTTTTGAGCTAAAACCAGGATGGTGGTTAGGAATCAACATTAGCAGGAAGCAGGTTGATAAAATAATAAATATGGCTTGCGGAGTTGCTGGGATAAAATATGGAACCGAATTGAAAGTTAATCTGGGGTATTGATTATTTTTAATTATAGAGTGCATAAAATGCTCCCATTCAATAAAAAACTCAAGCCCCTCGCCAGAAGCCTTAGAAAGAATATGGCCGATGCGGAGAGAAATTTATGGGCAAAAATCAGAGGAAAGCAGATAAAGGACAAGCAATTCTACAGGCAGAAAAACATCGGCAATTATATCGTTGATTTTTACTGTCCCGCGGCCAAACTGATAGTTGAATTAGACGGCGGCCAGCATTATTCGGATGAGGGTAAGAAAAAGGACGGAATTAGAGATAGCTATTTAAAGCACCTGGGTTTCAGGGTCTTAAGATTTTGTGACCGGGAAGTGCTTAAGAATATCGAGGGAGTTCTCGAAAGGATATATGAATGTCTGTGAAGCTGTGAGCTTCTCATCATCGAACCAGCTCATTAGAAGACTGCTTTTAAAGTCCCCCTTTATAAAGGGGGATTTAGGGGGATTTTGCCTTTCGGTCCGCATACTTAAAATCCCCCCTAACCCCCCTTTAGAAAAGGGGGGGATTAAAAACCAGCCTCCCGAGTTATAAGAGATCCATTGAACCAACGGGGAGAATGAATAAAGGTCAGGAACAAATTAATGAGCATTTACTTGGATGAATACCGCCGCAAGTTGATTACCCCGGAGCAGGCGGCCATGAGGATTGAGCAGGGGGCCACTTTGGTGCACGGCATGGCCATCGGCGAGCCTCCGGCCTTGCTGGCGGCCATTGCCCAGCGGGTCCGCATCGGGGACCTGGAGGACCTGAAGGTCTATTCCCTGTTGCCCATGCAGCACGCCTCCAGGACCATCCTGGCCCCGCACCTCCTCGATAAAATCCAGCCCTTCTCCTGGTTTGTCACCGCCTATGACCGGGAATTAGTCAAAAAAGGCTTAAATTATTTCGTGCCCAACGAATTTCATCAAATCCCCCGGCTCATCCGGGACTTCATGGAGATCGACGTCACCGTCACCACCGTCAGCCCCATGGATCAGGCCGGGTTTTTCTCCTTCGGCGCGGTGAACGATTACATCTCCACCGCGGCCCGGCACTGTAAACAGCTGATCGTCGAAGTAAACCACCACATGCCCCGGGTCTTTGGGGACGCCTTGCTCCATGTCTCCGAAGTGGACGCCATCGTCGAAAACGATACACCCCTCCTGGAGGTCACCCCCGCCACCCCCAAGCCCGAGGCCGAGACCATCGGCCGCCTCATCGCCGCGATGATCCCCGACGGCGCCACCCTGCAGTTGGGCATCGGCGGCATCCCCAACGCGGTCTGCGGCTATCTGGAAAACCATAAGGATTTGGGCATCCACACCGAACTCATGTGTCCCGGCATGGTGCACCTCATCAAAAAGGGGGCGGTCACCGGCCGCAGGAAGACCCTCCACCCCTTAAAGCACGTCTTCACCAACGCCATCGGCGACCGGGAGATGTATGAATTCATGCACGACAACCCCAGCATGGAGAGCTACCCGGTCTCTTATACCAACGCCCCGGAGATCATCGCCAAAAACGACCGCATGATCTCCATCAACTCCACCATCGAGGTGGACCTCCTGGGCCAGTGCAACTCCGAGTATCTGGAGGGCACGCAGTTCAGCGGCACCGGCGGCCAGTTGGATTACGTGCGGGGAGCCTTCAACTCCCGGGAAGGCAAATCCATCATCGCTTTTTACGCCACGGCCCATAAGGGCGAGGTCTCCCGGGTGGTGCCCCGCTTTCAAAGCGGCACGGTGGTCACCACCCCCCGCATGGACACCCACTATCTGGCCACCGAATACGGGGTGGTCAACCTGAAGGGCAAGTCCACCCGGGACCGGGCCCTGGACATCATCAGCCTGGCCCACCCCCGCTTCCGGGACGATCTGCTCAAGGAGGCGCAGGGCCTGCGCCTGCTGTAGCCGCAGGCTGGGGCCTGGGCAGGAGATGATTGAACCCATCAAGGCCGACCAAGCCTGGGGCTGACAATATCGCCCCTGGCCTGAAAGATCATTAGAGGCAGGGATATGTCCGATTTGGGTCGTTTACTGGTGATTGTCGGCGCGGTTTTGCTGCTCCTGGGCCTGGTCTTGTGGCTGGGTCCGAAGATCCCCTGGCTGGGGAAGCTGCCGGGGGATATTACCTACAAACGGGACAATTTTACGGTCTATTTGCCCCTGGGGACCTGCATCCTCCTCAGCGTCATCCTGAGCCTGATACTTTATCTGTTCCGCAAATAACCGCATGAAAAGAATATCATTTAAAATTAGAGGATAATTAGCATCTTATTAACGATAAGGGGCATTGTTGGGTCTAAAAGGCCAAGAATGGCAGCGGCCGGCAATTACCTGGCTCTCCTGGGGGGCCCCGCCTCCTGGCGGCTGCCACCCCTCAGCCGCTGCTCCCATGTATGGTAAATCTCTTGCATAATATACCTGGTAAAAATATACTGGTACCATCCGCCTTTCCCCTGCAGCGGCAGGGGCTGGGCTTGGGGATCGCGGCTTCAGACTCCCGGAGACAGGGAAGGAGAACAGATGCCGGAATTGCGTAAGGACCCCATCATCGGCCGATGGGTGATCATCTCCACGGAAAGGGGCAAGCGCCCCCACGACTTTGTGGTGGAGCCGGAAGTGAGTAAAGGGGGCTTCTGCCCCTTTGACCCGGGGAATGAACATACCACGCCCCCGGAGATCATGGCCTACCGGGAGCCGGGCACCGCGCCCAATTCCCCGGGCTGGCGTCTGCGGGTGGTGGCCAACAAGTTCCCGGCCCTGGTCATGGCGGGGCAGTTGGACCGCCAGGGCGAAGGCATGTATGACAAGATGAACGGCATCGGCGCCCATGAGGTGATCATCGAAAGCCCGGATCATCACGCCAGTCTGGCCAACATTCCGGTGGAAGGTTTCTCCGACGTGCTCTCGGCCTACCGGGACCGCCTCGTCGCCTTGTCCCAGGACCCCAGGTTTAAATACGTCCTGATCTTTAAAAACTGGGGCCGGGCCGCGGGCGCGTCCCTGGAGCACACCCACAGCCAGCTCATCGGCCTGCCCATCGTCCCGGAGTTGGTCCAGGAAGAGCTGGCCGGCTCCAAGTTTTACTACAATTATAAAGAGCGTTGCGTTTTTTGCGATATGATCCGCCAGGAACTGCAACAACAGACCCGGGTGCTTTTGGAAAACGAGGAATTTTTGGCCATCTGTCCCTTCGCGCCCCGCTCCCCCTTTGAGGTCTGGATTCTTCCCAAGAACCATTATTCTTCTTACGTGGACCTGACCCCGGAATCCTGCCGCCTTCTGGCCCAGCTCTTTTCAGAGACCATGAAGCGCCTGGAAAAGGTCATCGGCCAGGCTCCCTATAATTTTATTCTCCATACCGCTCCTTTCCGGGAGCCGGATTTACCGTATTATCACTGGCACTTCGAAATCATGCCCAAGCTCACCTTGATGGCTGGTTTTGAATGGGGCTCAGGCTTCTTCATCAACCCCACCCCGCCGGAGGATGCGGCCCAATATCTCCGGGAGGTGCAACTCTAGCCCCAAGAAGGGAAAGTTATGCACATCCTGATGGTGACCCCGGAAGCCAATCCCTTTGCCCGCAGCGGCGGGTTGGCGGAAGGGATTAATGCTCTGGCCTGGGCCTTGGTGCGTTTGGGGCACCAGGTATCGGTGGTCCTGCCCTTATACCGTCAGGTGCGGGAGTCCAGTCTCCCCATCGCCAATACAGGCCAGACCCTGTCCATTCCCCTTTCCTGGAAGAACCTGCCCGCGGAAATCCATCGCTCCATGATCGATCCGCGCCTCAATTTTTATTTCATCGGCCAGGACGCGCTCTTCAACCGGGATGGCCTCTACGGCACCTCCTACGGGGCCTTTGAAGATAACGCCGAGCGCTTTATCTTCTTCAGCCGGGCGGTGGTGGAGATGGTGGAGGTCCTGGGGTTGCAGACCGACATCTGTAACTGCCATGAATGGCAGACGGGCCTGGTGCCCGTCTATCTCCGCACCCTGTATCGGGACCGCCCGCGCCTGCAAAAGCTGCCCGTGGTTTATACCGTCCACAACGTGGGCTATCAGGGCCTGTTTTCCTCCTTTGATATGCCCTTAACCGGCTTGGGCTGGGAGCTCCTCTCCCCCAAGGGCCTGGAATTTTACGGCAAAATGAATTTGATGAAAGGCGGCCTGGTCTATGCGGATCTCCTCAGCACGGTGAGCGCCAAGTACCGGGAAGAGATCCTGACTCCGGAGTATGGCTTCGGCCTGGAGGGACTCTTCCAGGAAAGGGCTAAGGAGTTGTACGGCATCCTGGAGGGAGTGGATTATAACCGCTGGGATCCGTCCCATGACCCCTATCTGCCGGCTGCCTACGGTCCGGACCGCCTGGAGGGCAAAAAGGAATGCAAGGCCCAGCTCATCCGCCGTTTCGGCTTAAACCTGTCCCTGGAAAGCCCCCTCATCGGCCTCACCACCCGCTTTTTTGAACGCAAGGGCATCGACCTGTTGGAGAACAGCCTGGATGACCTGATGGGGCTGGGGGTAGGTTTCGTGCTCCAGGGCACCGGGGAGGAGCGCCACCAATATCTGCTCCAGGAGATCGCCCAGCGCCACTCCTCGCGCCTGGGTCTGAGCGTCGGTTACACGGATGAATTGGCCCACCAGATCATCGCCGGCGCCGATATGTTTCTGATGCCCTCCCGCTATGAGCCTTGCGGCCTCGACCAGCTTTACTGCCTGCGTTACGGGACGCTGCCCGTGGTGCGGGCCACCGGCGGCCTGGATGAAACCATCCAGGAATTTAACCCCAACACCGGCCAGGGCAACGGCTTCAAGTTTGCAGGCTATACCCCGGTGGAACTATTGGGCGCGGTGCAACGCTCTCTGGCGGTCTATCAGAACCAGGCCCTGTGGCAGGATCTGATGCGCCAAAACATGGCTCTGGATTTTTCCTGGGACACCGTGGCCCCTAAATATGTGGAACTATACCAGGCGGCCCAGGCCAAGAGGCTGAGCCTACTGGGGGATGAGCGTTAATGGCCACGGAGCGCATCGCTTTCCTGACGCAAATGGTGGAGGTCCTCACCTCCACCATCAGCTTCGGGGAGCGCCTCAACAACATGGTCCATCTTCTGGCCCGGTACCTGAAGGTGGATCTCGCCCTTTATTTCGGATTGGACAAGGCCAAGGAGACCCTCATTCTCAATCTCAGCAGCCGGGGGCACGTGCCCGCCCATATGCGGGTGGAGTTCGCCCTGGGCCAGGGGTTGGTGGGAGAGGTGGCCAGCGCCCGTAAAGCCAAAATCGTCAAACGTTCCCAGCCGGGGGTGTTGGCCGCCAACCGGGCCCTGGAAAAGCTCCATCCCGCGTTTGCCACCCTGGCGGGCTTTCCGGTGGCTGACGATAACTTCCTCTACGGCGTCCTGATCCTGGTGGACCGGCAAGAGCGGCAATTAACCCCGGCGGAACGCCAGAACGTGCATCTGGCCACCCTGATGCTGGCCGGCACCCTGCGCCAGGCGCTCCTCCAGGAAGAGGCCAAAAAGCGCATCGCCGAGCTCTCCGTGCTCTTTGAGGTGGGCAAGGCCCTCAGCGTCACGGTGGACTTGAATGAGCTGCTGGAAAGGGTGGTCACCACCACCGCCAAGGTGATCACCGCCCGGGGCGCAGCTTTGCAGATCATCGATGGCAACACCCGAGAGGTGCGCATCTCTTCGAAATATGGGGAAATCCCCCTTGCTTGCCCCTCCCCCGGGGATATCCTGGCCAACACTCCTCCTGCCGGGGATCTGCCCCATAAACAGGGTCAGGAGACCAACGCCGCCGGCCAGACCCACTATTTTCTGGCCGTGCCCCTCACCTTTAAAGGTCAGTTGCAGGGGACCATCTGCGTCTATGATAAGTTTGCCGCGGAGGGCCAGTACCTGCCCTTTGACCCGGAAAACCGCCAACTCCTGTACACCATGGCCGGATTGATCGTCAATGCCATTGAAAATGCCCTCACCTTTAAGCAGGTGGAGTCTTTGGCGGCCAGAAACGAGCGCATGGTGCGGAATCTCACCGTGGTCCAGGTGTTATCCCGGGCCTTGTTGACCACCGTCCAGGAAGAGCGGCTGCTGGAAATCATCCTCCAGGGTCTCACTCTGGACCAGGGATTGGGGTTTGACCGGGGGGTGGTGTTTTTGGTGGATGAAACCAACCAGGTTTTGCAGGGCGTTAAAGGCGCGCAGCGTTCTGCGGAACTCAAGGATATGCCCCTGTTCGAGGCCCTGCTGTCACCTTTGGCCGGGGAGGTGAAAGTGGAGGAATGGCAGGTTCCCCTGCGGTCGGACCAGGGGGCCCTGGCCCAAACGGTGCTCCAGAAGCGCCCCTACCATGTCCGGGAGCCTGCCCAGGAAGGAGGCCGCTCCCCGGTTGCACCCCCGGAATTCTCCCCCCCGGAGTTCTTTGTGGCGCCCCTGGTGGCCAAAGACCGGGCCATCGGCGCCATCCTGGTGGATAACCAGGCCAGCGGCCGTCCCCTGGAGGAAGAACCCCTCCACGTCCTGCGGATGTTTTCCACCCAGACCGGGTTGGTGGTGGAAAACGCCCACCTCTATTCCACCATCGAAGCCAACAACCGGGAACTGCTGCTCATCCGGGAGAGGATGCTGGAATCCGACCGTCTGGCCGCCTTGAGCAGCCTGGCCTCAGGAATGGCCCACGAAATCCGCAACCCCCTGGTGTCCATCGGCGGTTTTGCCCGGCGCATCGCCAAGTTGGTGGATGAAAAATCCCCCTTGCGGGGCTATGTGGAGGTAATCCAGGAAGAGGTGACCCGCCTGGAAAAGCTTCTCCGGGAAATCCTGGACTTTACTGGAGAAAACCTCAGTTTTTACGGCGACCACGACCTGAACAAACTCATCGATGACACCCTGCTTCTGGTGCAGCGGGATCTGGATGCCTGTCAGATCAAGGTGGTCAAAGAACTCGCCTCCATGCCCCGGCTCCACTGCGACGATCGCCAGGTCAAGCAGGTCTTTTACAACCTGTTTCAAAACGCCTGCCAGGCCATGCCCTTGGGAGGCACCCTCGCCATCCGCTCTTATCCGGTGGAAAGGGAGGACGGCCTCTATGAGGCGGTGGCCATCACCGATACCGGCGGCGGCATCCCCCTGGAGGTCTTGCACAATATCTTCAACCCGTTTTTCTCCACCAAAGATTACGGCACCGGCCTGGGGCTGGCCATTGCCCAACGCATCGTCTCCCGCCACTATGGACAGGTGGAGGTGAACAACGAATTGGGTAAAGGGGTGACCTTTATCGTCTCTTTGCCGGTGGCCAAATATTGTCTGGTGAAGGAGACTGGCCAAGTGGCAGCCCTGGCCAGCACGTTGAAAGCTCCCAAAGGAGGAGGTTGATGAAGAAGATCCTGGTGGCAGACGACGAAATGAGCATTCGCCTCCTTTATAGCGAAGAACTTAAAGAGGAAGGCTACGAGGTCTACCTGGCCGCCAACGGTCGGGAAGCCCTGGAAATCGTGGACAAGGTCCCCCTGGATCTGGTTATCCTGGATATCAAGATGCCGGAAATGGATGGTATTGAAGCCCTGAGGCAGATCAAGGAAAAGCAGCCGGACCTGCCAGTGCTCCTCAGCACTGCTTATGGGGAATACCGGCAGGACTTTGCCACCTGGGCCTCTGATGAATATCTGGTCAAATCCTCCGATCTGGAGGACTTGAAAGCCGCGGTCAAACGTTATCTGAAAGAATGAGATACTTCAGGGGGGGGCATGACTAAACTCAAGGGTTTATTCTTCCTGCTGCTGGGGGCGCTCCTGGTGGATTTTGCCCTGGAGAACGCACTTCCTTCTCCGGTCTTCAAACTCTTTAAGTTTGAATTGGGGAAACTGCCCATTTTCGTAATCGTTTATGGCAGTCTCGGTATCGGCTTCCTCAGCGGTTGGCTGGTGCATCTCCTCAAGGTGAAAAGGCAGAAGAAGGCCGCGGCCTTAGCCGCCGAAAAAGCAGAATCCCGCCAGGCTTCCCAGGAGCAAGAGTAACAGCAAGACCTGGAGACCCAGAGAGAGGCACAAGGTCCCCAGGGCCCGCCAAGGACTGAGCCCCAAGACCCCCCGCAATCCCTGGTAGGTGAGGACCAGGTTCCAGACACCAGCCACCGGTCCCCCCAGGATAGGCAGGAAGCCCGCCGCCAGGGCCCCCTGGGCATAGCAGGTGAGTCGCCAAACCGGGACAAATGGCGGCCAGGACCCTCCGGTCAGCCCCGCCGCGGCCCACAACCCCAGGCTGTTGATGCCCAAATTAACCAGCATCACCAAAGGAGTCAGGAGCATCGTGGCCATGATCGCCCCTGCCCCCAGGCTGAGCCACTGCCCGGCCATGGCCGGCATCTCCCCCAGGCTGCGGCTGAGGCCCAGATAAAAGAGCAGCTGCCAGTAAAGGCAGGCCAGAACTCCGGCGGTCCCCACGATCAGGCCGAAGGCCAGGGCCTCGGCCCCGCCTTCCCGGGGCAGATTCTGGAAAAAATCCCGGGGGTGGAAGAGCACTCGCCCCAGGGTCCGGACCAGGCCCTGCAGTCGGCTCAGCCCGGCATCCTCCCAGGGAACGGCACTGGGGGCCGGAAGGGGAGCCTCTGGCTCCTGGGGGGGGGCGGCTGGGGCTTCCGGTCCTATCCCTTCCTGGTCCGTCACCGGCCTCTCCGCTGGATTACTTCTTGAACCGCCTTGGGGTCGGACAGCCCGAACCAGAACAACCCCGGCCCTCCGGATTTATCCTGGATGCTGAGGTTCCCCACCCGCAGGAGGGTCTGGGTCAGGCCCCGGCGCACCGTCACCTCCCCCAGGTTTTCCCAGGGGATCTCCACCTCCCTGCCGGTCCAGGGCCAGACCTTGCTCACCCCCCGGGGAGTAAGGCGATACTCCTGGCCCCAGCGCATATAGACCACCGCGGCCACCAGGATGAGACCCAGGACCAGGCCCAGCCATGCGGGCAACCCCGCCGCGGGATTGATCTGGGGCCCGAAAAAGCAGATGGCCATGGCCACGTAGTAGACAAAAAAGGCCCGGCCGCAGGGCCGGAATACCTGCGTCCCTTGACTCTGGTCCGTTTCTTTTTCTGTCATTGCCTTCCCTTTATATGAAGATAGCCCTTTAATGACCAGACAGGCGGTCTTGGCTAGCCCCAAGCTTCAGCTTGCTCAGGCTGAAGCCGGCGCTGCCAGAGAGACCAGGGAGTATTTCCACCTTTCCTTGTGACCTGCGTGTCAAAATAGTTCGTTCAGAAGAACAATTTTGTAGAATAGGAGGTTTTGCAATAGGTTCTAGTCGGTTGTCCCCTTAGGGGCAGGAAAGTTCCCTTGATATGACATTCTATGTGAAGTTGGGATTTTACAACAGCCTCTATTTTTTTCTCGGAACATTTTTCTGAGAATTTTTCCCCGGATCTGCCAGGAATCAGGCTAACGGGAGTTCTCAGGAGGAGGTGAAGAGGCAACCAGGAGATACCTGGAGTAAAGGCAGCTCAGCAGGCTACCCCCCGGGCCTTTGGGGAGGATACGTCTTCCCCGGGATGCAGCGCCCGCTGAATGGTCTTGGCCAGATCGCCCACATTGAAAGGCTTAAGCAGATACTCCCGGATCGCATTATTGTTGGCTTTTAAGGCCATGACGGTTTGGCAGGAACCGGTACAGAGGATGAAGGGCATTTCCGGCCGCAGGCGGAAAATTTCCTGGGCCAATTGGCTGCCGGTTAATTGGGGCATGGTCTGGTCGGAGATGACCAGATCAAAATTATCAGGCTGAGCGGCGAACAATTCCAGGGCCTCCAGGCTGCTGGTCTTGACGGTGACGCGGTAGCCCAGGTGTCTGAGGATCTTTTCCCCGATATGGGCGAGCACCGGTTCATCGTCAATGAAGAGGATATGTTCTCCCCTGCGGGAGGAGGGAATCGGCGCTCCCAAGGTTGCTTCCGGGATTTCTCCCTGGACGCCGCCTTCCAGACTGGGGAAATAGACCTGGAAGGTAGTTCCCTCCCCCACCTGGCTGTCCACCAGGATGGCCCCGCCCAGGCCGGAGACGAGGCCGTGCACCACGGCCAGGCCCAGGCCGGTGCCTTCGGCCTGCCCCTTGGTGGTAAAGTAGGGCTCGAAAATGCGTTCCAAGACTTCCGGTTCCATGCCGTGACCGGTATCCTGGACGCTTAGCCGCAGGTAAGAGCCGGGGTGCAGGTGGGGATGGGTGTTGGCCAAGACTGGGTCTACCTCCACCGGGTCCAGGCTTATCTCTAAAATTCCCCCGTTTTCCCGCATGGCATGGTAGGAATTGGTGCCCAGGTTCATCATGATTTGATGAATCTGGGTGGGGTCGGCCAAGACCGCCCCGCACCGGGGGTCGATGCTGGCGTGAATCTCAATGGTGGCGGGCAGGGAGGCCCGCAGCAGGTTCACCACTTCCAAAATGATCAGGCTTACCTGCACCGCTTGTTGGCCCTGTTCCTGCCTGCGGCTGAAGGTGAGAATTTGCTGAACCAGAGCCTTGGCCCGCTTGCCTGCTTGCAGCACTCCCAGTATGTGGTTGCCGATAAAGTGGAGGTCTTGCTTCTGGTCCAGGTTCATCAAGATTAATTCCGCATAACCATTGATGGCTGAAAGAATATTGTTGAAATCATGGGCAATGCCTCCGGCCAGGGTGCCTATGGCTTCCATCTTTTGGGCCTGACGGAGTTGCATCTCCAGCTTGGCCTTTTCCGCCATCGCCTGCCGGCGCTGGGCCCGCTCTCGGAGGATGACCATGCCCTGGCTGACATTTTTGGCCAATTCCTCCAGAAGTTGGATTTCCTCGGCGTCAAAGGGGTTGACTTCTTCGGAAACGATCTCCAGGATGGCGCTGGTTTCTCCTTCTATGGTTAGGGGCAGAACAATGTCAGAGTTATAATGGCGTTGCCGCGCCTCTTCATGCCAGGGGGCCAGGGCCGGGTCTTGGAGAATGTCCAGGACGACCTGGGTTTTCCCCGTACGCAAGGCCTTACCGCCAGGACCCCGTCCTCTAATATTCTTAGCCTCCCAGGAACTCTTAATCCAGTTGGCGCTCTCACCCTGAAAACCCACTTGGGCTACCGGCAGGATGGTCTTCCCGGGGTCGTGCTGGGGCACACCTACCCAGGCCAGTCGATAGCCGGTCACTTCCACGATGATCCGGCAGACATCCTGGAGGAAGGCCGATTCTTCCTGGGCGTGCACCAGGGCCTGATTGCATTCCCCCAAGGCCCGGAGCGCCCGGCTGACCCGATAGAGCTTTTCCTCCGCCTCTTTGCGGACCGTGATGTCGAAGAGAACGCCGCTGACATAGTCAATCTTGCCCGCAGCATCACAGAAGATGTTCCCCCGATTGTGGATCCAGCGGACCTCTCCATCTTTCCTGCGGATGCGATATTCCCGCACATAGGCCCTGCTGGTCTTTAAGGCGTGAATAAATTTTCTCTTGGCTTCCGGGAGGTCTTCCTGCAGGATCAGGTCCTTCCAGAGAATCCTGCGGGCATCGAAGTCTTCTTTGGGATAACCGGTCAAGGCCTCAACTTGATGATCGAAGAAATCTATCGTACAGTCGGCATAGGCCTTATACACCACCGCCGGAATCTGCTTGACCAGCAGCTGATATTTCTCCTGGCTGTCCCTTAAGGCTTGCTCCGCTTGCAAAC
Organism: Syntrophobacterales bacterium; assembly: GCA_020060385.1. Taxonomy (GTDB): domain Bacteria; phylum Desulfobacterota; class Desulfobaccia; order Desulfobaccales; family 0-14-0-80-60-11; genus SURF-52. The sequence goes on from JAGVAH010000106.1 coordinate 17,432, forward strand.
GAGGGGTGATGTCTTTAACTATCGCCTTCACGGACTGGGGCCGCCCCTGGGCATCCAAGATCAAGGCGGCGCTTACCTCCACCGGCAAAAGGGCGCCGTCTTTTCTCTGCAAGGTGAAGTGGCGATGGCTCACGCTCCTGGTTTCCCTGATTTCCCGCCAGGTGTATAGCGCTGCCAGTCGTTCCTCCAAGGGAAAAAAAACCAGGGCCTGGCGGTTGATGATTTCTTCTGTTTGATAGCCGGTCAATAACGCCGCCCGATTATTGGCGGCGATGATCTGGCCTTTGAGGTCCAGGGCCACGATGGCGTTGGGTGAATGTTCCCCCAGGGTGCAATATGGTCTCGCGGTTCGCAGGGGCGCCATAAGCTCACTTGATTCGAGAATGGATAACTTGGAGAAGGTTGATCAACTGATTCAGAATTCCTTAAATTCTTCCTCCATGAAAGGGAGATGGGGAGTTGAGACGGGCTGCGCCGCTGGGGAACCCAGCATCTTCTTGCCCCTAGGATTCCCAATAGCTGGCGCCAGGGACCTGGTATCACTGAGCACCATGGCCTCTCCAGGCTTGCCTGCACCTTTGCCCCGGTTCCCCACCAGGGCCACCAATTCGCTGACCATGTCCTTCATCTGCCGGGACTGGGCGGTGAGCTCCTCGGAAGCACTGGCCCCTTCCTCAGCCACGGCGGCATTCTTCTGCACCACTTGATCCATTTCCGCGACCGCCTGGTTGATTTGATCCACCCCTTGGGACTGCTCATGGGAGGCAGCGGCGATCTCCGCCACCAGGTCTCTGATCTTGCTGCTGCTTTGGGCCACCAAGGAGAAGGACTCGGCCGTTTTACTCACCAAATCTGAGCCCTCTTTGGCTTTAATGATGGTCCTTTCAATCAAGTCGGTGGTATTTTGGGAAGCCTCTCCGGCCCGCATGGCTAAAGACCGCACCTCGTCAGCCACCACGGCAAAGCCTGCGCCTGCCTCTCCCGCCCGGGCCGCCTCCACCGCGGCATTCAGCGCCAAGAGATTGGTCTGGAAGGCAATTTCATCGATGGTCTTGTTAATCTTGCCGGTTTCCTCACAGGCCTGGACGATTTCCTTCATGGCCTGGATGAGATTAGTCATGGCCTGGTTGGAGCGCTCCACCACCTGGTGGCCTTCGCTGACCAAAACATTGGCTTCATGGGCATTGTCCGCGCTCTTGCGGCTGGAAGAAGACATCTGGGCTAATGAGGCCGAGGTCTCCTCCAGGTTCGCAGCCTGCTCCGTGGCCCCTTGGGCCAGATAATGACTGGAGGAAGCAACCTGGGAAGAGGCCGCGGCGACCTCATCCGCTCCTTCAGAGAGATTTTCAATAACCCGGCCAATGGGCCTGGTGATACTCCTGGCGATTAAAAATCCCATTAATAATCCCAAGGAAATGCTGACCAGGGGAACAATGACCAAGGTCCTGTTGATTCGAGTTATTTGGGATCTCATCATCTCCTTTTGGTCGGAGATAATGGCGTTAAGATGCTTGCCCACGCCCCTGCCCGTCTTTAACAGCTCCTGATCTATGGCCCCCATTTCCTTATCCTGCTCTGGTTCTGCCGCGGCCTTTTTCTTGGCCACCCATGCCGCCAGATGTTCCATCGCCTTTTCATACCCGTCAAGGGCCCCCAGGACCGCATCGATCTGCTGCTCACTGCGAGGATCATCCAGCCGCGTCTTGATATTCCCAACTTGGGATTTGATCTCACCGGTGGACTTGAACACTTGGTCCAACCATTGCTTATCGCGCCGTATCAGGAAATTCTTTTCGTGGCGGCGGGCCTGCAAGAGATCTTTATAGATATTTTCCGTATCCTCAACCTTCGCAAAGCACTCGATAATCCCTTGCATACTGATCCAGCCGACAGCCGCGATAAATAGCAGGACCAGGGCAAATCCGCCAACCAAGCTGAGGATCTTGGTGTTCAGTTTCATATTCCGGAACATGTCGGTTCCCCTCTGCCAGTGAATCCTGGTTTGAAGTTAAAGCGGTTGTTAATTTAATTAAAAATTTGTAAAGATTAACCCCATAATTTGATAAATTTAAATACAATCTCATTAATTTCCAACAACGTATTAAATTATATGATAATTAACGCTAAGCAATGAGGAGACCTACCATTTTTAAACCTAACTATCTAAATAGCAATATGTGTACCAGATAATGGAAAGCCCATTTTCTACTTACACTCTTTGTGCTCTAAAAACAAATGTCAGTTATTTTGACAAAGTGTAAAAAGAAGGGACAATTGTGGGTTTAATGGCAGCAACCAGTAGGGGGGCGTGCGGGACAATAGTCCACTGGACGACCGCCTGGGTCCGCGGCTGGACTTGCGACTTGGCGCACCCCGGATCAGGGGGGCTGGCTTCGGGGGCAGGGCAGGGAGCCGCAGGGCGGGCGTCCCCGTCCGCCTTAAGTCCCTGGCCCTCCCCCAAACAACGTGCCTTAGGACGCAGGCGCCATGGTGACCCGGCAGACCGCCAGGTCTTCCTGGCATTGCAGGAAAGTGGGCATCACCCAACTGCGCCCATCCTGGGCCACCAGCAGGTCCGCGGCCTCCGGCCCCCAGGTGCCGGCCTGATAGTTGGGGAAATCGGTGGGCCGGATATTCTCCCAGGTCTCCAACACGGGGGCGATGGCCGCCCAGGCCGCCTCGTCCTGGTCGGACCGCATAAAGAGGGTGGCATCTCCCCGCATCACATCCAGGAGCAGGGTTTCATAGGCTTCCGGAGGAATGGTGCGAAAGGCCTCCCGGTAGTAGAACTGCATGATCACCGGGGACAGGCGCATGGCGGGGCCCGGGTACTTGGCCTCAAAGCGCAGCAAGATGCCCTCTTCCGGTTGAATGGCGATGATCAGACGGTTGGGCCGCCAATCCAGAACCGCGCTGGCCGGGAAGGACTGGTGGGGCACGGGCTGGAACTGGATGGATACCTCCGAGATCCGGGCCTGCAGGCGTTTGCCGGTGCGCAGATAAAAGGGCACCCCTTGCCAGCGCCAATTGTCCACCAGCAGCTTGACCGCAGCAAAGGTCTCCACCGGGGAGTCCGGGGCCACCTTGGGCTCCCCCCGGTAACCCGGGACCTGTTGGCTCCCCATCCAACCCCCGCCGTATTGGCCGCGCACCGCGAAGCGGTGCACTTCTTCCGGGAGGATGGGGCGGATGGCCCGGAGCACCTCCACCTTTTTGTTGCGCACTTCATCGGCATTGAAGGAAATGGGTGGCTCCATGGCCATGAGACAGAGAATCTGGAGGAGGTGATTTTGGATCATATCCCGGAGAGCCCCGGACTTTTCGTAGTAATTTCCCCGGTTTTCCACGCCCACCTGTTCGGCCACGGTGATCTGCACGTGATCGATGTAACGCCGGTTCCACACCGGCTCAAAGAGGGTGTTGGCAAAGCGGAAAGCCAGGATGTTCTGCACCGTCTCCTTGCCCAGGTAATGGTCGATGCGAAACACCTGGGACTCGTCAAAGGCCGCGGCCATGGTGAGGTTTAGTTCCCGGGCGGAAGCCAGGTCACTGCCGAAAGGCTTCTCCACCACCAACCGGGAACGCTGCCGCTCCAGATGGAGGCGGGTCCGGGCCAATTCCCGGGTAATGACGCCGACGAGGGGGGGCGGCACCGCCAGGTAAAAGATGCGGTTGGCCCGGGCCTGCCACTCCTTATCCTGGGAGGCCAGCCGCTTGGCGAGCTGCCCGTAAGCCTGGGAATCGTCCAGTTCGCAGGTTATGAAAGACAGGTGGGAGGAAAAGAGGCGCCATTTTTCGTCATCGGTCTGCCCCCGGCGGGAGAACTTATCCACCCCCTGGCGCAGGTGCTGATTGAATTCATCATCGCGCTTCTGCCGGTGGCCCTGGCCCAGGATCAGGAATTTCTCCGGCAGCCAGCGGTCCAGGAAGAGGTTATAGAGCGCGGGTATCAGTTTGCGCCAGGCCAGGTCGCCGCCTGCTCCGAAAATCACGAAAACCGTGGGCTCAGGGGTAGCCGGGGTAGCCATAAATCCTCCTCCCTGGTGGCCGTATTTATGGGGTATCTGGCCTGGGACTCCCTAAAATATAGGACCTACTCCCCGGGACGTCCATAGGGCAGGGAAAAATCTCTAAGCAAGGAGGCAAGTTGGCCTGCCGGGGGAGAAGGAGGTCAGGGATGATCAGGGCGGGCCCCAGCCCCAGCCCACCTCCAGGATCTTGGCCCCGGGTTCCAGGAAGGTTTTGGTCCTGAACCCGCGGATCGGGAGGGGCTGCGCCAATACCCGTATCGGACTATTAACCGCCAGGCGTTCGGCCCGGTTGAGCCTCAGGGGGTCTTGACCCCCACATGCACCGCGGCGATGCCGTTGGTGAGGCGGCGGAACCGCACCTGGGAAAAGCCGGTTTCCTCCAGGATGGCGCTCACTTCCTGGGGCCGGGCGAACATGCGGATGGACTCGGGCAGATAGGTGTAGGCCTGCCCGGACCCCACCATGACCCGTCCGGCCAGGGGCAGGCCATAAAAAGAATAGAGGTCATAGAGACAGCGGAACCAGGCCCAGGTGGGCTGGGAGAACTCCAGGCACATGAGCCGGCCCCCGGGCTTCAGGACCCGGTGCATTTCCTGAAAACCAATTTGCGGATGGGTCAAATTGCGGATGCCGAAACCCACCATGGCCCCGTCAAAGGCCTGGTCGGGGGAGGAGAGGCGCTCTGCGTCTCCCTGGAGATAAAGGATTCTCCCGGCCAGGTCCGAGCGGGCTATTTTGGGGCGGCCCGCCTCCAGCATGGCCCGGTTGATGTCATAAATGCAGACCCGGCCCCGGGGGCCCACCACCCGGGCTGCCAGGAGGGCCAGGTCCCCGGTCCCCCCGCACACATCCAAAACCCTATCCCCTTCCTTGAGCCCCAGCATCTTCACCGCGGTACGTTTCCACAGGTGGTGGAGGCCGAAGCTCAGGAGGGTGTTCATCAGGTCGTAGCGCGCGGCCACGGTATTGAAATGGCGGGCCACCAGGAGGCCCTTATCCGCGGCCGCCACCCGGCGGTAGCCTAAATACGCGGTCTCCCCGGCATCCGGGCAGTCATGGGCAGGGGTTGGGGTCATCTAGCAGGAGTCCTGTTTGAATTTGGCTTCATTCTACCAATTTTGGCCTGATCAGGCAGGAAATTTTGATTATCAGGACGGTTAACCTTGGATTGAACTAGGAAATGGATGATTTAAGAATTATCCTAACACCCCGAGCAACAGGCTCGTAAGTCCCCCTTTCCTAAAGGGGGATTTAGGGGGATTATCAGGCGCTTATTTAATCCCCCCTCCCCCCCTTTAGGAAAGGGGGGAAATGCGTGCCGCTTTTTAAAACTTATCCTTTTGTGGGAAATAATTTAATTAATGAACCGCACCCCCGGTTACTATCCAGTCAACTTTCTTCCTCCGGGTATATGAGCACAGTGTCTTGGACCCGGGCAAAGCCGGTGAGCCGGTGGGGCTGGCGGCCCCTTAAGCCCATAATATGTTCCACCGCCAGGCCCCGGACGTACAGGGCGTCGGCGATCAAAGAGCGGTGGCAGCGCCAGGGCACGGCTTCCGCGCACATCAGGGCGAGGCGCTCCTTCTGCGCCAGCCGGATGAGGGCCTCCAGATGCCCGGCGAACTCCGGGGTCTGCATGTAGTCGGCGAAACCACGGAAGCCTTCATTGCGCCAGCCCTGGTTGGGGGAGTCGGGCCGGGGACGGCGCAGGCCCCCCAACCCCGGCAGGTGCAGGTAACCCATGCCTGCGCCCTGAAGTTGCTCCGGCAGGGTCTCCCGGTTGAACTGGGGGTTGTGGCGGGAGCGGGGCACGGTGCGCACATCCGCCACCAGGGTCACTCCCTGGGCTTTAAGCAGCCAGATAAAGGTCTCCAGGGGATGGGTGGAGTGGCCGATGGTGAGGATCACCGGCATTGTAGATGGGGAGGCTAGCAATTTAAATACTTTTCAAGGGGGCACTACCAGTCCTGTTCCTGCAATTTTTCCAGGCGGGCCACTTTGTCCAGGCGGCGCTGGAAACGCTCCCCTCCCTTGAACCGGGCCTTCAAGAAGATCTGCACCAGGTCCCAGGCCAGGGCATAGCAGGTTACCCTTCCCCCCAGGCACATAACGTTCATGTGGTCATCCTCCACCCCCTGGTGGGCGGTAAAGACGTCGGTGATCAACGCGGCCCGCACTCCGGGCACCTTGTTGGCGGCCACGCAGGCCCCCACGCCGCTGCCGCAGATGGCCAGACCCCGCTCCACCTCGCCTTTGGCAACGGCCCGGGCCAGGGGCACGATGTAATCGGGGTAGTCGTCCTGAGGATCATATTCCAGGGCCCCGAAATCCACCACCTCATGTCCCTGGTCCCGGAGTTCCTCCAGCAGCTGCTCCTTGAGCTCGAAGCCGCCATGGTCGGCGGCGACCCCCAGACGCATAGCCTTCTCCCTGATCTTTTCTTTCGAAAAACAGCAGCCTGTAGGGGCGAACCTTGTGTTCGCCCCTGCACTAAAGAGGCCTTACAAGAGCCCCCTAACCTGGCGGATGATGGCCGCGGCCGAGATTTCCTCAAAGTCCAGGAGCTCTCCGGGCTTGCCGCTTTTGGGTTTCCGGCGCACCGCCAGGGTATGGACCGGGGTGGGGGAGGTGGCCAGGGCGCTGAGAACCGCCTCCCCCAGGCCCCCTTCCGGGTAATGATCTTCCACGGTGATGAGGACTTTGGTCTCCCGGGCCGCGTCCTGGAGGGCCGCCAGGTCCAGGGGTTTAATGCTGTAAAGGTCAATGACTCTTAGGGAAATCCCTTCTTTCCGCAGTTCCTCGTATGCGGTTAGCGCCTCAAAGACGGTGATGCCCGCGGTTACGACCGTGGCCCGGTCCCCATCGCCGCGGCGCAGGACCTTGCTGCCACCGATGAGGAAGTCCTCCTCCGGCCCGTAAAGGATGGGAGTGGCTTGCCGGGTGGTGCGGAGATAGACGATGCCAGGCTGTCGGGCCGCGGCCTCCACCAACTTTTCCGTGGAGACCGCGTCGCAGGGGTAGAGGACCACGCTAGGCAACACCGCCCGGAACATGGCCAGGTCCTCCAGACCCATCTGGGAGGGGCCGTCTTCGCCGATGGACACCCCCGCGTGGGATCCCGCGAATTTGAGATGGGGATCGGAATACTGGCTCATGCGGACCTGGTCAAAGGCCCGGCTGAAGAAGGCCGCAAAGGTGGACATGAAAGGAATCTTCCCCCGCCGGGCCAGGCCCAGACCCATACCCACCATGTTCTGCTCGGCAATATAAACTTCAAAAAACCGCTCGGGATAAGCTTTTTTGAAGATCTCGGCCATGGTGGAGTTGCTCACCTCCCCGTCCAGGCTGACTATCCAGGGAAATTCCGGGTAAATCCGCTTCAGGGCATTCCCATAGGCAACCCGGGTGGCCACGGGTTTGTCCGGAGGATAGGAAATTGGTCCAGCTTTTTGGACCTGGGGCGTCAAGGGCTTCTGGTCGTGGGGCCTGGGGATTTCCCCCTTGACGGACAGGTCAATGGCCCCCAACTCCGGGAGGGCCCGCTGGAATTCTTCCCGGCTCAGGGCCTTGCCGTGCCAGCCGTTTTTATCCTCCAGGAAGGAGACGCCCTTGCCTTTGATGGTTTTGGCGATGATCATCACCGGTTTGCCGCTCACCAGCGCGGCCTGCTGATACGCGGGCAGGATCTCCTCGAAGGAGTGGCCGTCCACCAGGATGGTCTCCCAGCCGAACGCGGCGATGCGCTGCTCGTAGGCCTGGAGGTCGTGGCCGTACATGGTTTCCCCCCGCTGGCCCAGGCGGTTGACGTCCAGGATGCCGATGAGATTGTCCAGCTCGTAGTGCGCGGCCAGTTGCAGGGCCTCCCATTGGGAGCCCTCCGCCATCTCGCTGTCCCCCAGGAGGATGTAAGTGAGGTAGGGGAGCTTATCCAGGTACTTGGCGTTTAAGGCCATGCCCAAGCCGATGGACAACCCCTGGCCCAGGGAGCCGGTGGCCGCCTCGGTATAGGGGAAGCTGACGCTGGGGTGGCCTTCTAAAGGGCTGCCAAACTGCCGGTAGGTGTGAATCAGCTCTTCCCCCGACAGTCTCCCGGCCGCCACCCAGAGGGCATAAAAGAGGGGCGAGGCGTGCCCCTTGGAAAAGATCAGGCGGTCGTTGTTGGGATGTTCCGGGCGGTTTACGTCGAACCGGAAGAAGCCCCCGAAACAGAGCGCGGTCATCAGTTCCGTGGCCGACAAGGAGGAGGTGGGATGGCCGGAGCCGGCCTCGGTGGTGGCCGCCAGGATATAATAACGGATTAAGGCGGCAATCTTTTTTAACTTGGCCATCTCCTCCGGCAGTGACATGACCATGGCGCCTCCTTTTCTTGGTTGGGAGAGGTTGGGTTTGATGACCGCCGGCCGTAGCCGTCTTGAACACCCCCACCTGAGGCTAGCGGACCTAGACCCCCAGTTCCCGGGGCGCAGCTGCGCCAGAGGGCGTCCAGAAAATTTCCTCCCGGGGAGATGTCCCCAATTGAACGGCCCAATCCCTATGCCAGACCCCTTTAAAATAAGACCCCACAGGGCGCTGTCAAGCGGCCAGGCGGTGGCTTCCTCGGCCCCCGGGGGAGCGCTTTCTTGACAGTGGGCCGGCAGGGGCTTAAAATTTGGGGGTCAGCAGGAAGACAACCTGCCGGCTAGTCGCGGCTTATGCCGGCAGACGGCTCGGTGTCCCCCCTGGTGAAAGGGGGATGGAGGATGAATTATCAAGGCCCACCCAATCCCCTCCGGCCCCCCTCTCCCCAAGGGCGGAAGCTTTGAGGAGGGGCCGGATGAACCCTAACTTGCAGATTCAGGAGGAAAGGATGGTGCGTTGGCAAACGCGGTTTGTCTTTAATCTGATTCTGGCGGTCAGCCTCTTTCTCATCTTTATCCCCGCGGCGGGATCGGCTGCGGGGGCTAAAAGGAGCAAGCCTTTGGTCAAACTGGAAACCAGCATGGGGGATATCGTCCTGGAACTCAACCCGAAGATGGCGCCGGCCACGGTGGCCAATTTCCTCCAATACGTCAAGGACGGTTTTTACAACGGCACCATTTTTCACCGGGTTAAAAACGGTTTCATGATCCAGGGGGGCGGCTTTGACGCCCAGATGCAACAGAAGACCACCCGGGAGCCCATCAAAAATGAAGCCAATAACGGGCTGGCCAACGCCCCTTACACAATCGCCATGGCCAGGACCCAGGACCCCCATTCGGCCACCGCCCAGTTTTTCATCAATGTGGCGGACAACAAGATGCTCAATCACCGGGACCAGACCATCCCGGGATGGGGTTATGCCGTGTTCGGCAAGGTCATCAAGGGCCGGGAGGTGGTGGACAAGATCAAGGCCGTGGCCACCGCCAACCAGGGTATGTACCAGAACGTGCCGGTGGAACCGGTGACCATCATCAAGGCCACCGTGGTGGAGAAGTAGGAGGTTATCTAGCGGGCAGGATGCCTGGGGGCGGGTTGTCACCCCGCCCCTTTAGCCTCAGGTAAGGAGTTGGACGATTTCCATCTCCTGCTGCCCCATGGTCCGCATGCTCTCGAGGATCGCCAGGAACAGGGGCGCGGCCTGGGGCAGGCACAGCCCTTCAATCAAGCGGGTTTCGTGTTCCGTGGCAAAATTGTTGCAAGCCTGGATCAGGTTCCGGGCTTCCGTTTCCGTGTATCTTTTCAGAAAATCGTTGTTGGTCTTGACGATATCCAACAGGGAACGCAGCAATCCTGCTTGCGTATCAAACAGGTAGTTTGTTTGGGAGACCGCCTTATCGGAAAAGAGCACCCCGTCTTGGATCTTTTTTTGGATGGGGTCCGCCAGGGCGCCCAATTTCTGGGAGATGATCTTAAGATGCGTGAAAATACCGGAGAGCCCCGCAAAGACCGTTTGCTGCCGGGCCGCGGTCCGGGCCTTCTCCCCTTCCAGTTTCTGCAGCGCGGCCTCAATCTCCTGGGCTGCGGTCCGGGCCAGATTTCTCATTTCCTCCATGCTTGAGCGGCTATGGCGGTTAAACGCGTCTCGGGCTGCCCCGGTGCCGGCCACCAGTTGGGTGATGACCGGATCAAGGTCTGCCACGTTTTCCTTGAAGGTAAGCAGCGTGGACATGATGGGCCTCCCTTCCGTAAGTTTTTGCTCGTAAGATAATCACTCTCCGGTTCCCTGGCAATTGGTGATGCCTCTAATCTCCCAGGCATTTGCCGATTGTGATTGCCCCGGGCATTTACTATAATTGGGGCCATGTCGCCCTGGACCTCCCAAATCAAGGATTACACCTTCCTGGTCACCGGCAGCGCCGGTTTCATCGGTTTTCACCTGTCCCGGTCCTTGCTGGCCGCGGGCGCCCGGGTGGTGGGCCTGGACAACTTTAACGACTATTATTCCCAGCCCTTAAAACGGGACCGGGACCGGGAATTAAGGAGTTTCCCCCGGTTCACCTCCATCGAGGGGGATCTCGTGGATCTGGCCGGGCTGGAGCGTCTGTTTACCGGGCATGGGCCCCAAAAGATCTGCCACCTGGCGGCCCAGGCCGGGGTGCGTTACTCCCTTATCAACCCCTTCTCCTACCAGAGAGCCAATCTGGAAGGCTTCCTCAATCTCCTGGAAGTGGCCAAACGGGCCGGCGTGGAGCGGTTCGTGTACGCCTCCAGCTCCAGTGTCTATGGAGGGCTGGCGTCACCGCCTTTCTCGGAGGAACAGCGGGTGGACACGCCCATCAGCCTCTATGCCGCCACCAAACGGGCGGACGAACTCATGGCCCACGCCTATACCCA
>JAGVAH010000161.1 GCA_020060385.1 Syntrophobacterales bacterium
AGGGGGGGCGGAAAAAACTTTTGGCAACCAGTATAATCTTCCAGTTTAGGGGGCATGATCTCCTTTTGGTGTCCCTGGGGATTTTGCCGGATGGTGCCATTCGCTCAGGCGCTGGGTGAGGACATAGAAGACCGGCACAAAGGGGATGGCCAGGAGAGTGGAGGAGAGCATGCCCCCAAAAACCACGGTGCCGATGGCCTGCTGGCTGGCGGCCCCCGCGCCTCCGGCCTTCATCAGGGGCACCACCCCTAAAATGAAGGCGAAGGAGGTCATGACGATGGGCCGGAAGCGGCGGCGGGTGGCCTCCACCGCGGCCTCGGTGATGGACATGCCTTCCTCCCGCAGTTCCCGGGCGAACTCCACCACCAGGATGGCGTTCTTGCTGGCCAGGGCGATCATCAGCACCAGACCCACCTGGGTGTACAGGTTGTTGTCCAGGCTCCGGGAGATGAGGGCCAGGATCACCCCCACCAGGGCGATGGGCACCACCAGGATCACCGCCGCGGGGCTGTACCAGCTCTCGTATTGGGCGGCCAGGACCAGGAACACCAGGATAATGGCCAGGGCGTAGATAAAGTAGGCCTGGTTGCCCACCTGCTTTTCCTGGTAGGCGGTGGCCGTCCAGTCATAAGACGCGCCCTGGGGCAGATTGTTCTTAGCCACCTGCTCCATGAGGTTGAGGGCCTGGCCGGAGCTGAAGCCCGGGGCGGCCGAGCCGTAGACGGGCACCGCGGGATAGAGGTTGTAGCGGGTGAGCAGTTCGGAACCCAAAGTCCGTTTGACGGTCATGAGGGTGCCCAGGGGCACCATTTCCCCCTTGTTGTTGCGGACGAAAAGGTCCTTGATGTCCTCCGGGGTCAAACGGTAAGGGGCCGCGGCCTGCACGTAGACCTGGTAGGTCTGGTTGAACTTGTTGAAGAGGTTCACATAGGCCGAGCCCAGGTAAGCCTGGAGGGTGTTGAAGACGTTGCTCATGGGAATTTCCAGGGATTCCACTTTGGTGCGGTCGATATCCAGGAATAGCTGGGGACTCCGGGGATTGAAGGTGGTGGTGAGGCCCGTCAGGCCGGACTGGGCCCGGGCCGCCCGGATGATCTCCATGGTGGCTTCCGTCATCCCTTCCATGCCCAGGCTTTTCCGGTCCTCCAACATCATCTGAAAACCGCCGGACTGTCCCAAGCCGCTGATGGGCGGCGGCACCAGCACGGCAAACTCCGCCTCTTCCAGGCCGCCCAGGCGCTGCTGCAACCCGGCGACAATCTTCCCCTGGCTTAGGGCGGAGCCCCGTTTATCCCAATCCTCGTAGATGACAAAGGTGGTGAAGATGTTGGAGACATTGGCGGCGTCCAGGATGGAAAAGCCGCCCATGGTCACCCAGGAAGAAACCCCCGGGGCCTTTTTCAGAACTTCGTCCACCTGGTGGGACACCTCCCTGACCCGGGGCTGTGAGGCCCCCTCCGGGAGCATGCCCACGACAATGGCGTACCCCTGGTCTTCCTCGGGGAGAAAGCCGGTGGGGTGCAGGGCGAAGAGCAGGCCGCCCAGGCCCACCATGATAAAAAAGACCAGGGCCATGAGCCCGGGGCGCTGCACCATCCACCGCACCAGGTCCACATAGAGGGTTTCCACCACCCCATAGGCGCGGTTGAAGGCCCGGTAAAAGGCGTTGGGCTTTTTGCGGGGGTCCGGGGGGCGCAGGTAGAGGGCGCACTGGGCCGGCTTCAGGGTCAAGGCGTTCAAGGCGCTGATGATGGCGGTGGAGGCGATCACCAGGGCGAACTGGCGGAAGAGCTGGCCGGTGATCCCCGGCATAAAGGCCGCGGGCAGAAAGACCGCGGCCAGCACTAGGGTGATGCCCATCACCGGGCCGGTCAATTCGCTCATGGCCTTGACCGCGGCGTCGTGGGGCGTAAGCCCCTGCTCCACATAGTGGGACGAGTTCTCCACAATGACGATGGCGTCGTCCACGACGATGCCGATGGCCAGAATCAGGGCAAACAGGGTCATCAGATTGACCGTGAAGCCCAGCATGGCGATGGCGGTAAATGCGCCGATGATGGTCACCGGCACGGTGGTGGCGGGCACCAGGGTGGCCCGCCAGTTCTGGAGGAAGATCATGATGACGATGAGCACCAGGATGCCGGCTTCATACAGGGTCTCATAGACCGCGTCGATGGCCTGGCTGATGAACTTGGTGGTGTCGTAATAGATGGCATACTTCAGGCCTGCCGGGAACTCTTTGCTCATCTCCCCCATGGACTTGCGCACTTCCTTGCCCACATTGATGGCGTTGGCCTCCGGCAGGGAATAGATGACGATATGCGCGGCCGGATGCCCGCTCAGGCCGGAAAAATTGGCGAAGGTCTGCTGGCTCAGTTCCACCTTGGCCAGGTCCTTGACCCGGACGATCTGCGCGGCTTCTTCGGTCCGCATGATCTTGACGATGATGTTTTCGAACTGGGAGGCGTCTTCCAGTCTGCCCAGGGCGTTGATGGTGAACTGAAAGGCTTGGTTGTTGGGCACCGGCGGCCCCCCCAGCTGCCCCGCCACCACCTGGATGTTCTGTTGCTGGATGGCATTCACCACGTCCATGGTGGTGAGATGGTAGTATTGCAGCTTCTTGGGGTCCAGCCACACCCGCATGGAATAGGACCCCGCACCAACGATCTTGACCTGGGCGATCCCGGGAAGGCGGGCCAGGGGGTACTGCAGATTGATCAGGCCGTAGTTGGCCAGAAAAGTCTCGTCATAGCGGTTGTCCTCCGCATAGAGACTCACCACCTGCAGGATATTGGTGGAGACCTGCCTCACCGTCACCCCCAGGGCCTGGACGGTTTGGGGCAGTTGGGACATGACCCCGTTGACGAAGTTCTGCACCAGGGCCAGGGAGGTATCGAGATCGGTGCCCACCGCGAAGGTGATGGTCAAGATGTATGTCCCGTCACTGCCGCTGGTGGAGGACATGTAGATGGAGTTTTTCACCCCGTTGACCGCCTGCTCCAGGGGGATGCCCACGGTGGTGGCCACGACCTCGGCGCTGGCCCCCGGGTAACTGGTGGACACCTGAATGGTGGGGGGGACAATATTGGGATACTGGGACACCGGCAGGTTAAAGAGGCAGACTGCGCCCAGGATGATGATGACAATGGCGATGACGTTGGCGAAGATGGGCCGGTTAATGAAAAAAGTGGAGATCATGGGGCGGCCTACTTGGAGGGAGGATGGGGCGTATTGCCTTTGGGGCCGTCTGCTCCAGCCTTAGCCTCGCCCTTCACCGGCGTCACCGGCCGGCCGGGAATGGCCCGCAGCAGGCCCTTGACCACCACCCACTCCTTCCCGGTCAAACCTTCGGAGACTACCCGGTAGGTATCGTCCTGGACGCCCAGTTTGACCTGGCGGCGCTCCACCATGTTCTTGTCGTTCACCACCCGGACAAAGGGGCCCGACTGGTCGTAACTGATGGCCGTTTCCGGCACTACCAGGGCCCCTTTGACTTCAGCGATGGGGGCCCGCACCCGGGCGAACAATCCCGGCAGGATGACGCCGTCCGGATTATTAAGAATAGCCCGCAGTTGCAGGCTGCCGGTGGTGGGATTCAAAGAGATGGCGGCAAAATCCAGGTAACCTTTATGGGGATAACCCGTCTCATCCGCGAGACCCACGTCCACGGGGAATGTCTTTTTTTCGGTCTCCTCCATGGGCTCCGGTTTTTTCCCCCTGACCCGGAGTAATTCCTGTTCATTGATGTTGAAATAGATGTAAATGGGGTCGATCTGGTTGATTTCGGCCAACAGGGTCTTTTCCCCGGCCCCCACCAGGGTGCCCGGGTCTTTGAGATGGCGGCCCATGCGGCCTTTAAAGGGGGCGTTGATCTTGGTATAGCTGAGATTGAGTTTCGCCAGGACCACCTGGGCCTGGGCGGCCAGGAGCGCGGCCCGCCGGGAGTCCCGTTCGTAGTGCCAGCGGTCCACATCCGTCTGGGCCGCGGCATCCTGCTTGACCAGCTTGGAGTAGCGGTCAAATTCGGTTTGGGCATGCTCCAGTTGGGCCTTTTCGGCCAGGACCGAGGCTTCCGCCTTCTGGAGCTGGGCCTGATATTGTTCTTGTTGGATGAGAAAGAGGGGCGCCCCCTTTTTCACGGTTTGCCCGTCCTGGAAGTAGATCTTTTCCAGAAAACCCTCCACCCGGGCCCTAAGGGGCACGGTGTTGTAGGCGACGGCGTTGCCGGTGAAATCCAGATAATCGGTTACCGGCCTTTTGAGGGGCTGACTCACCGTCACTTTGGGGGGCGGCGGCGGCACGTAGGTGTTGCGCTCGCCACAGGCCAGGGCCAAAAGCGTCAGCGCCACTCCCAGCGCCAGGGCCTGGCCGGGTCTCCGTTTGGGGCTTCTCTTTCCCTCAATCATGGTATTGCGTTCCTTTGGCTCAGTTCCTTGCATATTCCTTTGTCGTCTGTTATCCGGTTGAGACTCACTTCTAGGTCATAATCGTCGACCATTCATCATTTATAATTTCTAGATCGTTCGAGAGTTATCACGGCAAAGATTTGTGGATGTCACCGATAAAATTTGCCTTTTGCTATTCATTTACCTAATTCCCTGTTTCGACCTTGAATTCATCTTCATAAAGTATATTGTCATAGCTTATCCTTTCCGCAATTCCTTCTAACCCAGGAAACAATGAAGCAGGACTAATACCAATTCGGAACAGTTCATACTGTATAGAACGGAATAAAGCAGGCTCTCCAGGCTCTATTTCGATCTTAGATAGACGCAAATCTGCATTTTTTATTTGTTCAAATGGAGGAAACGTATCTGAATCTTTCCTCTCTCGGTAATGCACGGTGAAGACACTTGACTGGGCTTGAATGGAAGGGAAAACATGCTCTGGAAAGTATAAATAAGTCTGGTCAATCAAAAAGGGGTCTTCTATGCCAGGAGCTGACGTATCGCGGATAGCCTCGCTCTCCTCGTAACGATATACCCATACTATTCCTGGATTTTTTTCAATCGCAGAGTCTTTTACAGCAAACCAGAGAGCCGCCAAGGGATTCTTTGTCCAATCAAGAAGACGGGTTGGCAACCTGTTATGTTGTGCTAGTGCCAACCATTGCCAGTTGTTTTTCGGAACAAAATCGATATATGGAATCGACTCGCGCTTGAACTCCTCCAGAATCTCTTTTTCCTTCTTCAAAACAAGAGATCTATTTAAATTGCGTCCTGCAGAAGGCACCAAAGGCCATCCCTCTTCCTTGGTCTGTCCTCTAAAAACCCTGTTTTCTAAAGAGATGACTACCTCAATGAATTGAATGACATTAGATACCGAATATACCTTTGGCTTGCCTGGTTCTCTGGACTTGAGGTGTTTATGCTCTTTAATACATTCCATGAATTACTCCATGCCAAATATTCAGGCTGAGATGCAAAAAATAATTCAAACTTCTAACCATGAAGGCTCTTGCAAAAGTCATGGCTTGGCGAACCGGGTTCAGTCCCCCCTCCCCACGGGGGGAGGGGGTTAGGGGGAGGGGGGCGTCTTTGGTGGTAAGGGGTTGATTTCTAAAGAAAAGACGCCACCCCCTCCCTAACCCTCCCCCCTCAAGGGGGAGGGGACTTGACCGATTCTTTGCTTTGTACGTTGACAAGACTTCTGCAATAGGCTCCATGGTCAATTTTAAAAAATTTACGTTATGTTGCCAAAAATTAATTGTTCGATGTTTTGATGATTCAATAGTCCCCAACCTTACCAATCCGGCAGCCGGACATCGTATTTAGGCGGATGCCCCGGCTGCGGCAAGGCCGCGGGCTTCAGTAAATTTCCCCAGTTGGTGCGCCGGGCCATGGCCTCTTTCACGGACTCCGGCACGAAATCCTTGCCGTCCCGAATCTGCCAGCCGCCGCCCATGGCCCGGTACACCCCCACCAGGTTGCCGGCGATCTCCCCCATGGTGCTGGCCAGGCTGTCCTGCTGGGTCAGAAGATTCTGCTCCGCGGTCAGGACGGTGGTGAAATCCGTGATGCCCTCCCGGTATTGCAGGATGGCCAGATCCACCGACGCCTGGGCCGCGGCGGTGGCCCCCACCAGCTTTTGGGCCCGTTGCTGGGCCTTGAGGAAGCCGATGAGGGCGTTCTCCACTTCCTGTTGGGCCTGGAGCACCGTATTTTGATAGGAGATGAGCAACTCCTGGAAGCGGGCGTCCTGAAACCGCACCTGGTTGGTGATCTGGCCGTAATTGAACAGATTCCACTGGAAGGAGGGGCCGATGCTGCCGGCCCGGCTCCGCCAGTCGAACATATTGGCCAGGACGAAGGGCGGCACGTCACTGGCCTGGAGGCCGAAGGTGCCGCTCAGGGAAAAGGCGGGGTAGAGGTTGGCCTTGGCCACGCCGATCTGGGCGCATTGGGCCGCGGCCCGCCACTCGGCGCTCTGGATGTCCGGCCGGCGCCGCAGCAAATCCGCGGGGATGCCCACGGCCACCGTGGGGGGCGGCAGGGGAATCGCTGATTTCGCGCCCAGGAACTCTTGCAGGTCACTGGGGGGCAGGCCCATGAGGACGCTGAGGACGTTTTGGGTCTGGCGCCACCGGGCCTCCAGGGTGGGGATGCTGGCCTCGGTGCTGTTCAACACCGTCAGGGCCTGTTCCACGTCCCGCTTGGAAGTGGTGCCCCCCTGCCATCGGGCCGTGGCGATCTGCAGGCTCTTCTTCTGGACCTCCACGTTCTGGCGGGCAATGGCCAGGCGCTTTTCCAGGGTCCGCAGGGAGACGTAGTTAGTGGCTACGTCCGCGGTGAGGCTGACTAGAGCCTGGTCATAATCGGCCATGGCCGCCATCAGGCTGGCATCCGCGGACTCCACGGCCCGGCGGAATTTGCCCCAGAAGTCGATTTCCCAACTCGCGGTCAGGCCGAGCTGGGACGACCATAAACCCACCGGGCTGCCCGGACTGGCTAAAGGGCTGGTTTCACTGACCCGGGTTTTGGTGGCCGCGCCGGTCCCTTGCTGGCTTTGGGGATAGAGGGAGCCCACGGCCACGCCCAGTTGGGCCCGGGCCGCCAGGACCCGCACCCCGGCCAGGCGCAAGGACAGGTTGTCCCGGTACGCGGTCTGGATGAGCTTCTCCAGCGCGGGGTCGTTGAAGGAGCGCCACCAGTCCCGGTAATCCTCAGCCTTCGTGGATATCTGCTTATAACCCTCCGCCTCCAGCCACTTGGGCATGACCTTGGCCTCGGGTTTGGCGAAGTCCGGTCCCACCTTCAGGCACCCGGAAGCCAGGAGGAGAAGGACCAGTGAAAATATGCTGAAGGTCTTGTAGCTCATACAGCTCCGCCGCCGGCTTGGTCAATGGTCCCCTTGAGGGAAATCCCTTGATGCAGCCGCATTGCGGCTGGACCGATGGCCGCCATCGGCTTCCAGCCCCTAACTAAATATTTCCAGTCTAGAGCAATTTATCGGTTATTGGACATCATGCCAAGGTTTTGCAGGATTATTTACTAAATGCGGGAGCCTTGTCTATATTTTATTAATGCCAAGAGGAGTTCACCTTGATGGCCTCTCCATTTCCGGTTTCTCCCTGCAGGACCTAAGCCCCTTTGGCCTGCTCCCCATGACCTGGATTAGAATCTTTTTCAAACCGGTTTTTGCCGCCGTTTTTGCTTCCCCAGAGGGTAAAGTTGGCAGAAGGCTCTCCCACCTTTTCTAAACTGGGGCAGGGGGGATTATATAAGCGCCTGATAATCCCCCTAAATCCCCCTTTGGAAAAGGGGGACTTCCAGCGTCATCCTCCCGCCCTTCTGCTCATTGATAATCTATCTGCAGCCTCAGAATAGGTTTTGACATAGGCTTGAGGCAAGCTGCGAGAATTTCACCAAGTTGACCCATCTGGCCGGGAGGAAATTCTCCGGGAGCGGTCCCGGGGCAGCAACCAGCGGATTGCTTCTGCCCGGCAGCAGGCCGGCTTGCCCCCGGGACCCCGACCCGGGGGAGGTGGAGGTAGGAAGGCAAAATAACAAATATCTGTAGCTATCCCTAAATATCCCGGGAGAGCCCCCGGCCAGAAATACGTGTTCCTGGTCCGGGGAGTCAAATCCCTCCTGCCGCGCCAATTATTGCCATTTAATCAACTTTAGCGGCCTCCTGGGAGTTGCCGAGGCCCCCCCAGTCACTGTGTCTCCAGCTCCACTTTCAGGGAGAGGAATTTCATCAGGTCCTTTAAGGTCAGGATGCCCACCAGCTTAGCGCCCTCCATCACCAACAGCCGGCTGTTCTCGGTTTGATGCATCTGGGCCAGGGCGTGAACGGCATCGGTATCCGGGGAAATGATATTTTCAGGCGTCCCCTGGGTGGCCAGTGCGCCGATGGTTACCCGGTTCCATTCC
Source organism: Syntrophobacterales bacterium (assembly GCA_020060385.1). Lineage (GTDB taxonomy): Bacteria > Desulfobacterota > Desulfobaccia > Desulfobaccales > 0-14-0-80-60-11 > SURF-52. The sequence goes on from JAGVAH010000161.1 coordinate 8,376, forward strand.
TCCCGGGGCACCTCCTTAATCTGGCGGGTGGTGACGCACCCCAGGAGCCGGCCGTCATCCAGCACCGGGAACATCTTAAAATGATACTTATAGACGTAGTCCTCCACCAGTTGCTCCACCGTAATGGTGCTGGGCGCGGTCACGGGGTGGGGGTTCATGAAGCGCCGCACCGGTTCCCCCTGCAGGGCGTTGCGCACCAGGACCTGTTGATAGGAGGCCTGGGCCGCGCCCCGGATGAACAAGCCGATCAAAAACCACCACAGGCCGGCAATGAAACCACCGCTGACCATCTGCAGGATCCCCAGGGCAATGAGGCCGATGCCGAACGCGGAGCCGATGACCGCGGAAACCCGGGTGGCCCGGCGCAGATCATTCCAGGTCCCCCAGAGAATCGATCTGAGGACCCGGCCCCCGTCCAAGGGGAAGGCCGGCAGGAGGTTGAACACGGCCAGCAGGACGTTGATATAGGCCAGGTAGCGGATGACCCCATTCACCGGTAGCGGCCACTTGGCTGCCAGACCCTGAACATAGATCAGATAAAATACTCCGGCCAGGACAAGGCTGGATATGGGACCGGCAATGGCCATGAAAAATTCCACTCTGGCGCTGGGCGGTTCGTCCCCCATCTCGGCCACGCCCCCGAAGATAAAGAGGGTGATGCCCTTCATGGGCAACCCCAGACGGCGGGCCACCAGGGAATGGCTGAACTCATGGAAGATCACGGACAGGAACAGGCCCAGGGCCCCGATTATCCCCATCAGCCAATAGGTCTGCTGGGAGAGGTTTTTGTAAAGGTACGGAAAGAGCCCGGCGGCCAGGGACCAGGAAACCAGGACGGCGATGATCAGCCAGCTCAGGTCGATACTTACTTCAAAGCCGAAAAGCTTAAAGAGTTTGTAACTGCGGCCAAACATTTGCCACCTCCAGCTAAGTCACGGTAATTACTGGGGGATTGCTAAATGGATGTATCTTGCCCCAGGCCATCGCCCCTGCCGCTGGGTCTGCCCCGGGGATTATGAAGAAATTAAGGATTGCTAGGCCCCCCCGCAATAGGGGGGCCGCATCGGCTGTTTCCCCGCCGCCTATCCCCATCATGCAGGGTGGAGGTGAGGCTTGTCCAGGCTAAAAGTTATAAAAAACGGAAAAGTTGGGGGTGTAGTTATACGTTGTGTTTTTGCCCCAGAGATCAATCAGCACTCCGGCCACCAGGTAGAGGTCATCGCTGGCGATAAATTCCAGCGCGGGCATAATGCTGATCAGGGCTTTGGGAGGCTGGTTGGGCCGGGGCCCTAAGATACGCCCGGCGCTATAGGCGCTGACAAGTTCTCCCAGGAAAACCCACGGTCCCGGCAGTGGATATTCTGCGGCCAGGTTCACCGTCACCCAATCCCGGTAATGGGTACTGACGCCGGCGACAGTGGCATCGGTGGACATACTATACCAGAGATTGCCATAAAGCAGGAAGGGCTGGGCCTTCTTAAAAAAATTCAGTCCCGGGGTAAACATATAAGCTCCCTGGCCCAACTGGTCGGTTCCCAGGTTCCCGGGGTTCAGGCGGCGGTGGTGGCCGCTGGGAAAAGTGGTGGAAAAGATGCCGGCTACCGCGGGAAATCTTTCCCCTTCCTCCAGGAGTAAATACTTGCCGGTGAGGTTGATATCCCCGAGGCCCCCGAAGCTGGCGCACTTTTGACCGTTGGGTCCCGGTTGATTGACGTTCCCGGCCCAGTTATGGATATAAGGGACTACTATATATACTTCCGTCCGGGGGGCCAGGCCGTAATATAATTGGGCCGGAGTGATGAGGGTTTGAAAGTTGCCGCCCGCGCTCACCCGGCGCCAATTCGCACTGAAGTTGCCGCCGGTAAGGGAGAGAAAGGTGGGAATCTCCAGGGTGAAGGTCCCCAGGGGTTGGGGAATGGCGGTGTCGGTGATAATGGGACCGCTGGTCACCCGGGTGGAGGTCTGCCTGGTGATGGGGGCCTCCTCTTCCTCCTCCCCGGCGGCTGCCGGGACCCCGAATGGCGTCCAGACCCACAGCCAGGCCAGCATCAAGATCGCAGTGCATCTCCAAAGACCGAAGGGCATCGCCCAGGCCCCCTTGGTTGGCCAATCTCTCCCAGGGGCTAGATTAGCAGCTTATCCATGATGTTTGCAACGCTCCACAGTTCCAGTCTCGCCGATATTGCGCAAAAAAGGGGAGGGCGGCAGAAAAAAGTTGGGGATAACCTTGCCCCGGCCAACTCCTCCAGTCTTCCCAAGCAGTGATAAATTAGTCTTTGCCCGTTTTCTTCCTGGCCTTTTCCCTGGCGGCCTCCAGTCTTCAGCCGAAACGGCCGGTGATATATTCTTCCGTCTTTTTCTGGGTGGGGTTGGTGAAGATTTGGGAAGTGGGGCCGAACTCGATGATCCGGCCCTGGTAGAAAAACGCGGTGAAATCGGAGACCCGGGCCGCCTGCTGCATGTTGTGGGTGACGATGACCATGGTGTAATGGGACTTCAACTCCTGGATCAATTCCTCGATCTTGGCGGTGCCGATGGGGTCGACGGCGGAACAGGGCTCATCCATCAGCAGCACTTCCGGCTCCACCACCAGGGCCCGGGCGATGCAGAGGCGCTGCTGCTGGCCCCCGGACAGGGAGGTGCCCGGGCGGCGCAATTCGTCCTTGATCTCCTCCCACAGGGCCGCCTTCTGCAGGGCTTCTTCCACCCGGTCGGCGATGGCGCTTTTGCTGAGCGCGTAGTGCATCTTCAGGCCATAGGCCACGTTGTCGAACACGGACATGGGAAAGGGCGTGGGCTTCTGAAAGATCATGCCCACCCGGCGGCGCAATTCCATGACATTAAAGGCGGGGTCCAGGATATTCTCCCCATCCAAGAGCACCTCGCCTTCTGCCCGTTGGTCCGGATATAGTTCATAGACCCGGTTGTAGACGCGGATATGGGTGGATTTGCCGCAGCCGGAAGGGCCGATAATGGCCGTCACCCCGTTTTCGGCGATGTCCAGGTGGTTGTCGAACAGGGCCTGGGTTTCCCCATAGAAGAAATCGAGATGACGGGTGGCGACCTTGCTTTCCAGGCCGTGCGCGGCGAGGATTTGCTCCGGGGCGGTGGCGCTTTCCATGGGCGGCCCAGGTTAGTCCGGCAGGAGGTGCAGAGAAAAAATGCTTCCCTGCCCCGGGGTGCTCACCACCGTCACCTTTCCCAAGTGGGCCTGGGCGATGTGCTTGACGATGGCCAGCCCTAAACCGGTGCCTCCGGAGGCGCGGCTGCGGCCGGAGTCCACCCGGTAGAAGCGCTCAAAGAGCCGGGGCAGGTGCTCCGGTTTGATGCCACTGCCCTGATCCTTGACCCGGATGACTACTTCCGGCCCGGCACGTTCCGCCTCCACCCGGATCTCCCGGTTCGCCTCACTGTATTTGATGGCGTTGTCCACCAGGTTCACCAGGGCCTGCTCCAGCAGGGGCGCGTTGACGCGGGCCCGGAGATCCCCCGGGCAAACCAGGTGGACGGCGATCCCCTTGGCCTGGGCCTTGGGCCCGCACACCTGGATGGCCGTTTCCAGCACCCCTTGGATCTTCTGGGTGGTGAGGAAGATCCGCCCCCGTTCCGCGTCCTGCTCCAGGCGGGAGAGGCTCAAAAGATCATCGATAATTTCATTGAGGCGGTCAACCTGCTTGGCGATGATGCGGAGAAAGTTTTCCGCGTTTTCCGGCTCTTTAAGCGCCCCCGTCAACAGGGTCTCCACAAAACCCTTGATGGAGGTGATGGGGGTCTTCAGTTCATGGGAGACGTTGGCCACAAAATCCCGGCGCAGATGTTCCAACTGCCGCAGGTGGGTCACGTCGTGGAGGACGATGAGGACGCCGATATTGGTCCCGGACGCGTCCCTCAGGGAGGTGCCGTGAGCTTGCAGCACCCGCTGGCCCTCACTGATGGCCACCTCTTCTTCAATGGGGTCTCTGGCCACCAGGGCCCGGTTGATAAACCACCGCAGCCCGGAATCCTGCACCACCTCCTGAATATTTTGATCTAAGGAGGCTTGGGGATCTACTCCCAAAAGGCGGGCCCCCGCCCGGTTCAAGGCAATCAGGCGCTGCTCCGCGTCAATGGCCAGGACCCCCTCAATCATGCTGGAGAGCACCGCCGCCTGCATCTGTCCCTGCCTGATCAGGGCATTGATGCGGTCCTCCAGTTTGGCGGCCATGTCATTTAAGACCTCGGCCAGGCTGGCCAGTTCGTCGGTTTGGGGAATGGGCAGCTTCCGGCTCAGGTCACCCTGGGCAAAACGCAGGGCTCCCCGTTTGAGGTTCTCCAGGGGATCGCTGAGACGCCGGGAGATGAAAAAGCTGAGGAGAGCCACCAGCAGGGCAATGGCCAGCCCCCCCAGGATGGTCTTAAAATAGAAGACCCGCAGGGCCTGGCCGATGGCGGTCATGGCCAGAGACGCCCGCACCACGCCAATGATGCGGCCCTGGTCCTTCAAGGGGACGGCCACGTACATCTGCTCATGTCCCATGGTGTAACTGAACCGGGTGGACATCCCCACCCGGCCTCCGATGGCTTGCCGAAATTCCGGGCGGTCCCCATGGTTATCCATTTTGGCCGGGTCTTCTTCCGTATCCCCCAGGACTTTTCCGGAAGGGAGAATCACCGTCAGGCGGGTGGCGGTAATTTTTCCCAAATCCTTGCAAAGCTTGTCCACCCAGGGGCCGTTCGCCAGCGCGGCTTGCCCGCCTATACGGCCTTCCACCAGATGGGCCCGGGTCTCCAGGTCCTTGGCCGTTTGCTCCAGGAAGAACAACCGCCAGGAGCGGGCGGAATACCAGGAGACCGCCACCAGGGTGACCAGGGTGACCAGGAGGAAAAAAGGGAAGAGATGCCAGAGCAGTTTTTTCCGGCCCATAAGTCATCCTTTGAAGCGGTAGCCCACTCCCCGCACCGTTTCCAGATATTTGCCGCAAGGGCCCAGTTTCTTCCGCAAGCTCACCACCTGGACGTCCACCGACCGGTCGGAAGCCGGATAGTCGTCCCCATGGACCCCTTTGACGATCTGGTCCCGGGTAAAGACCCATCCCGGGCGGCTGGCCAACAGTTGCAGGAGCCGGAATTCCGTGAGGGTGAGGTCCAGGGGCTGGTCATTAACCAGGACTTCATGGCGGCCCGGATCCATGACCAGCTCGTGCCTCTTAATAGTGGCTCCCGGGGCCGGAGGCTCCGCCTGCCGCCGGCGCAGCACTGAACGCAACCGGGCCAGCATCACCCGGGGACTGAAGGGCTTGGTGATGTAGTCGTCGGCCCCCAACTCCAGGCCGGTGACAATATCCGCCTCTTCCCCCTTGGCGGTGAGCATGATGATGGGGATCCGGCTGGTTTTGGCCTCCTGTTTGAGGAGGCGGCAGACCTCCAATCCGTCCATGCCCGGCAGCATCAAGTCCAATAATACCAAATCCGGCAAGTCTGGTTTGATGATTTTTAGGGCTTCTTCCCCCGAAGCCGCGCCGGTGATCTGGTAACCCTCCTTGGTCAGGTTATACTTGAGCAATTGCAGGATGTCCTCGTCATCTTCCACCACCAAGATCCGCTCTTTAGCCATCAAGGGTCTCCCCCTCCCGGAAATATCCCCGAAAACCTCAGGCCATTATTGCCAGGCAATTTTCATTTAATAAATTTGAGTTCCTTCAACTTCTTAACCAGACTCTCCTGGGAAATCTCCCCTTCGTGGCGGAAAACCTCTTTGCCGGACGCGTCTAGAAAGACCTGGGTGGGAATAATGACGATCTGGTAATAGCGGTACTGGGGCTCTGCGGTCTCCACATGGAGGATCCGTATCTCCACCTGGGAACCGTAGGCCTTTTTGACCTGGAGGAGGACATCCTCCATCCTCTTGCAGATAGGGCAGGCTGTGCGGCTGAACTCCAGAATGGCCGGCTTGGGCTGCCGGGGTGAGGGCCCCTGGCTCCAGGCCGGCTGGAGGAGGCCGAAGATCAAGATTACCAGGATCAGCCCGTTTATTAAAATACGCCTGTTTCCAGACATTTTTCCTCCTTGGGGCAGGCGGTGGTTGGAGGCGCTGCCCTGGGCCCAGAACTACCGACGTTACTTAGTACAAGATTCCATAATCGTAGCAATGTGTTCATCTCCTCTCACCCCAGCCCTCTCCCCCCGCAGGGGGGAGAGGGTTAGGGTGAGGGGGGTAACTCTTGCGCTATCTATTTAAAATACGTCACCAAATTTATTAAATGTGGTACTTATGTCATTGCACGGACACCTCGATGCTGTCCCCCATCCCATCCTGGCCCAGGGCGGTGAGGCGGTGCCGGCCCCGGGCCAGGGACACCGTCAGTTGGTAGGGCGGGCCCACGGTTCCCACTTCCCGGCCGTCCACGAACCAGCTCACCTGGCGCATATGGTGGCGGCACCTGGCCTTCAAGGTCACTTCCAGGTCTTCGTCCCGGGGGGCCAGGAGGAAGCGGTCGCCGGGCAGGGGATAGACAATGCTGACCCGGGCCCCTTCCCGGTAGTCCCGGGCCGACGGCAAGGTCCAGGCCACGGCTGGGGCCGCGGCGCTTTCCCCCCGGAAGACCCGCTGCAGGTCCGGGTCGAAGCCCGCCAGGCGAAATCTGCCCGCAGCGCTCTTCTCATAGCGCTGTTGCAGCCACCCGGCGTAAGCAGTATCCAGGCGGTGCCAGGGGGAATGTGGCTGATGATAGGTGCATTCCCGGGCGGGTTCGGTGCCGCTGACAAAAAATTCCTCCACCTGGAAGGCGCACCCCGGGCCGGGGCGCATCCCGGAAAAGGCGCAGACCCGGGCCCGGGTGACCCCCTCGGGCCGCGGGAAGGGTTCCGGGGGGGCAGCCCTGAAGAGGGCCGCGGCCATTGCCGCCACCATGGGGGCTGCGGCCGTGGCTCCGCTTTGCTGGGCCGTGGGGCGGCCGTCAAAATTTCCCACCCACACGGCCAGGGTGTAGCGGGGGGAGTAGGCCACGGTCCAGCAGTCCCGGTAGCGGGTGCTGGTCCCGGTCTTGATGGCCAGGCGGAAGGGCGGGTTCATGGCCGGCGAGCCCCCGAAGGCCCGGGACCGGGCCAAAGGATCGGCCAGGATATCGCTGACGATGAACGCGGCCTGCTCGGAAAAGACCGCCACTTCCTCTCCGGGAGGCTGGTCCCGGCGCAGGCGCACCGTCCGGTAGACGCCGCCGTTGGCCAGGCAGGCGTAGGCCCCGGCCAATTGCAGGAGGCTCACTTCCGGGTTGCCCACCACTAGCCCCAGGCCGTAATATTCCGGCCCCCGCTCCCGGTGGTTGATGAGGCGCAGGCGGTTCAAGGTTTCATAATAATGCTCCTGGCCCGCCAGGTTGAGGAGGCGCACCGCGGCCAGGTTCAGGGAATTGCCCAGGGCCTCCCGGAAGGAGATGGGGCCGTGGGCCACCCGGTCGAAGTTGGCCGGGTGGAACTCCCCCCCGGGGATGCGGTAGCGCCGCTCCACGTCCTCGATGATGGACGCGGAGGTGAAGCCCCGGTCCAGGGCCAGGGCATAGAGAAACGGCTTCAGGGCCGAGCCGGGGGAGCGCCAGGCCGCGGCCCCGTTGTTGTAGCCGCCGTCTTGAGGGCCATAGTTAAGCGACCCCGCCAGGGCCAAGACCTCCGGCCCCCGGTTGTCCAGGATCACCGCCGCAGCCTGGCGGGCGCCCCCGGCCCTAAGGCGCCCGGCGTGGGAAAGGAGGATCTGCTCCACCTGCCGCTGTAGGGTGAGGTTCAAGGTGGTGCGCGCCACTCCTGTTTTGCTCCCCTTCTCCCCGGCCAGCACCAGGTTCACGAAGTGGGGGGCCAGAAAGGGAAACCTGGCCCCCCGGCCCGCCATCCCCGAGAGAACCAGGGGCTCGCTCCGGGCCGTTTGCAGTTCCTTGGGGCTCAGGAAGCCCAGGGCGGCCATGCGGCCCAGGACCCAATCCCGCCGGGCCAGCAGCCGCCGGCGGTGGCGACCCAGGGGATTGAGCCGTCCCGGGGCCTTGGCCAGGGAGGCCAGGACCGCGGCCTCGGCGGGGGAAAGGTTGGCCGCTCTCCTGCCGAAATAGGCCCTGGCTCCGGTCTCCACCCCCGTCAGGTTATTCCCCTGGGGGACCCGGTCGAGATACCGCCTGAGTATTTCCTCTTTGGACAGGGCCGCTTCGATGCTGAGGCTCCGGCCCATTTCCACCACCTTCCGGGACCAGGTGCGGGGTCCGGGAGAGGTGAGGCGGGCCAGTTGCTGGGTGATGGTGGACGCGCCGGAGACCACCCTGCCGGCCTTGATATTGCTGAGCGCGGCCCTGACCACCGCCGCCGGGTCGACCCCGGGGTGCTCCCAGAAGCGCTGGTCCTCCGCGGCCACGAAGGCCGCGCTCACCAGCGGCGGCAGGGGCCCCGGGGGCAGCTTCACCATTCGGCTGCCACCGGGCCCGGTCCCCAGAAAGAGGAGGCGGTCCTGGCGGTCCAGGACCAGGGGCCCCGGTCTGGGGTCCAACGCGGCCAGGTCCACCGGGGTGAGGCGTACCCACAGGATGCCCCCCGCGGCTAAAGCCACCGCCAGGACCATCACTACCACCAGCGCCCATCTAATTTTTAAGGATTGCATGGTAATTATCCTGCCGGGCTTGTCCGCACCCTCATTTTAAGTCCCCCTTTCCTAAAGGGGGATTTAGGGGGATTATCGAGCGCTTATCTAATCCCCCCCTGACCCCCCTTTAGAAAGGGGGGGAAAGAATATCGGCATTTGGCCCTTATTCTTGTTGCCAGGAGTGCCCCCCTCACCCTAACCCCCCACCGGGGGAGAGGGAATAAGAGCAAAGAACTATTGGCAAATTCCAGAACTTTGAACCTTGAACCTTGAACCTTGAACTCTGCCAATCAGAGCACCAACTTTAGCGACTTCTTCACGTCCTGGGCCTTGATGGTGATTTCCCCCTTGGCCGTGCAGCCGTACACCTGGGGCGAATACATGGCCGAGACCTTGGTGGCCGGGGCCACAAAGGTGCCCTCGCACACCGCCCGGGCGTAGTATTCGAACACCTGGGGGCCATGGTAGACCCAGTCCCGGAAGGCCAGGACCCGGTCCTCCCGCATCTCCAGGTGGCTGGGCCGGAAGCGCATCAGGCCCTCCGGGGAGAAGTAGTCGAACCGGTCCTCGTCCTCCGGTCCGGGCTCCTCCGTCTTAAAGACCGGGTTCACCGCCACCAGGCCCGCGGGCAGGGGATCGTCGATCACCACATAGCGGGTGCTCTGGGCCGTGGGTTCCAACTGCACCGTCACTTTCACCAAGTCGCCTACTTTAATCTCCTTGGACCCGTCAGTATTGGCGATGGTGCGGCTGACCTTGAAGCCCTGGGCCGCGCCCGTGGGTGCTAGATCAAGGCGCGGATAGGTGAGGGTCAACTGGTAGAGCCAGGTGCGGCCTGGCTCCCCCCGCAGGTCAATGAAAGGATGGCTGAGCAGGGCCTCGGCGTCCAGGGTGAGCGTCTGGGACCGCTTGGGGTCCAAGGTAAGTTCGTAAGTGCCAGCCCCAGTCTGGCCCACGGTAATCATCCCGGGTGCGCCCCCGAACTTGGCCTTCTTAAAGTGCTGGCCCAGGGCCAGGAGGGCCCAACCCGTGTCGCTGGTGGAGGTCCAGATGCCCTGCTGGTCCAGGCCGCCCAAGAGGGCCGCAGCCGCCTTCCCGGTCAGAGGACTCTCGGGCATGATGGCGTCGCCAGCCAACAGCGCCAGGGCCGGGGCCCGGTAGCGGGCCATGAACTCGTCCTCGGCCAGATCCGCCTCGGGCCGCCCTTCCAGGAGCGGCTTCAACATCGCGGTCAATTCCTTGTCTGTCTTGAGATTTCCCAACCGGGCCGCCAGCAGCGTCAGCAGCTTGGCTTCCCGGGGGAAACGCGGGTAGTCCCGGGCCACCTTGTTGTAGGCGCTCCGGTCCAGGCCCTGGTTGAGGGCCAGGAGATAAATCACAAAACCTTCAAAAGAGGGGGAGCGCCGTTCGCCATAGAGTTTGTTGCGCAGGTAGCTGACGGCCTCCCTCAGGGCATTGTCTGATAGCGGCAAACCCTGGGCCTTGGCCTGGAGGAGGGCGGCCGTGGCGTAAACGCTGCCCCAGGGATGCGGCTCCAACTGACCCGGCCAATAGGGAAACCCCCCGCCGCTCACCTGCATATTCAGGAGGCGGGAGACGCCCTTGGCCAGATATTTGTCCACCTCCTCCAGGGTCACCCCGGACACCAGGCCGTTCTTGACCAGGCCCCGGAGGCTGGCCAGGGCCAACACCCCGGAGCTGGTCTGCTCCACGCAGCCGTAGGGATAATGCAGCAGGTACTGGATGGCCCGGGACATCTTGATAAAGGGGGAACCGGCCACGGTCAGAAGGGCCTTGATTTCCTGGGGATTCACCTCTTTGCCACTCTTGGCCGCCAGATAGGAGGGTAGGGGGGCCTTGAACGCGGTGTGCCCGGCAAAGGTCCCGAAGGTCACGGTTGTCTCCCGCAGGTAGCCGGAGTTGACTTTAACCGGTAGCTCCACCGCATCCGTCTGCTGCTGGAATTCCCCGTTGAAACGGGCGGTGGCGGGCCCGGCCTGGGTGGCCTCCCCCCCTACCCGCAACTTGAGACTGTCCTTGGCCGGCAGATTCATCGCGGGGTCCAGGGCCTTGAGGGTGAGCCCTGCACTCCCGGCGGCGGTGAAATTCACCGGGCCGCTGGCCCCGCTGGAGTTGAAGGCCGCCACCAGGAACTGGAAGCGGTCCCCCTTGGTGAAGAAGCCGGGCAGGCCGGGCTCGATATAGAAATCCTTGGTGGCCAAAAGCGGCCGCTCCGGGCTGGCGAAGCGGCTGCCCCGGTCCAGGGCCACCACGTAGATGCGGTAGGTGGTCATATTGTCCGGCAGGGTGAAGGAGACTGCGGCCTTGCCCCCGGCATCGGTGCGCAGCGCGGGGTTGAAATAGGCCACGGGTTCGAAGCGCTTCCGGAGTTGGGCCAGGGCCGACTCGTCCATGCCGCCGCCGCCGGTCAGGGATTCGCTGCGGGCCAGGTAGAAGGGGGTCTGGTGCACCAGTAAGGCCCGCAACTCCCCGGTATACACCGCCAGGGGCTGATCGAAGCGCACCAAGCGGTCCAGGGTGGGGGTCTTGAAGCCGGTGAGGGCCAGGACCGCCTCATCCACCACCGCCACCGCCAGTTCCGCCTCCACCCCTTTGCCGTCCGGGGTCTGCACCAGGAAATCCAGGGCCACCTTGTCTCCGGGCTCGGCCTTGAGGTCCTTCTTACCCGGGCTGATTTTTACCACCAGGGGGTCCACCTCCAGGCGCACCGGCAGATTGAGATTGCCCCAGACGAATCCCGGGGCCTCGGTGTCATAGCGGCCGGGCAGGACCGGGAAATCCCCCCGGGGTGTCAAGCCCAGGACCGACACGTAGAAGTTGGGGGCGTATTCCTTTTTGATGGGCAGCTTCAAGGCCTGCGACTCTTGTGGGGCGGCGAGCACCTGGTGCCAGAGGACGCCGTTTTGTTCCAGGGTTACCAGGTAATAGGCCACCCGCTGGGGCGGGCTGATGGTCACCTGGGCCGTCTGGCCCGGCTTGTAGGCGGTTTGGTCCGCGGCCAGGGCCACGGTGGGGAAGGGCCGCCCCCTCCGGGGCTCGGTGTCCCAGAAGATATTGCCCGAAACCTCGTAGTAAGTGGAGGAAAGGAAACGCCGCCCCTTGTCGTCCTGGAAGGCGAAGGCCAGCAGATAGCGCCCCCCGTGGCTGAAGTCGAAGCGGAAATCAGCTTCCCCATTCTTGAGGTTCAAGTCCGCGGTGCGGGTGCGGCGCCACACCTCCTGGTCCTGCCAGAAGACGTCCCCCTGCTCATTGCGCTTGGCCACGTAGCCCCAGCGCTGCTCCATGATCTCCGCCTGGATTTTGCCCTGGGTGAGGAGTTTGCCGTCGGGCCGGGCCAGACGCAGCCGCAGGGCCAGGTCCTGGTTGGCCTTGACCCTCCCTGGGTGGGTGCTGATGCCCACCAGAATTTCCGGGTCCGCCTGCATGGTCTTGGTGGCGGTGGCGGGCCGGCCGTCGAAGTCCACCACCGTGGCCACTACCAGCAGGCCGTACTGGCCGGAGAGCATCTGGCGGTCCAGGGGAAACTCTATGGCCACCTGGCCCTTCTGGTCCAGGACGGCCTGGCCCCCTTCCAGGAGTTCCCCCTTCTCTTCACCCGCGCAGCCGAAGGTGAACCCCTCCTGGCCGGGGACCTGGTAGCTGGTCCTGGTCTGGTGAATCTTCCACTTGACCTGGCCGTTCTTCACCGGCCCCCCCGCGTAGTATAGTCCGCTGATGATAATGCGCACAAATTCCCGGGGCCCGGCCCCCGGGGCTTGGTCCTGCCCGGGCTTGGTGAACCGCTGGAAGGCCACCTCGGCATAGTGCCGGGGAGGTTTGAACTCCTGCACCTCGAAGGTGCACTCCACCTTGGTCCGCTCCCCCCGGCTGGGCTGGGAGGAATCCTCATCTTCGACGTCCGTGTCCTCTGTTTCTCCCTCCTGGGACTCCCCCGCTTTTTCCTTGGCAGCCTTGCCGCCGAACTTGAGGGTGAGGGTATAGGCCCCCAGGGGCCAGTGGGGCTCCACTTTGAAGTCGCCGGCCGCGGTGCCGAAGTCCGAGAGCTTGGCGTTGGCGGTAAAAACTTGTTCCTGCTTGGAGTTGCGCACTTCAAAAGTCACGGCCCCGCCCGCGGGAGGCGAAATTTTCCCCCCGGCATACTCCCGGACCGTGCCCTTGTAAAACACCTTCTCGCCGGGGCGGTACACCCCCCGCTCCGTGAACACCTGGCCGGTCAGGGCCCGGGGCTTTTCGCCCCCTTCCGCCTGCCAGACGCCCACGGGCTTCAAGCCCCCCTGGGGCTTGATTTCGATGAAAGAGACGTCATTGCCGGTCCCGGCCAAAAGAAACCTGAGGCCCTCCCGGGCCACCAGCCGCTTCACCGTCCCGAACTGGCCCAGGTGCTGGAGGGATACCCCTTCCAACTCTTTTTCCTGCCAGATGAGGATGCCGTCCTTGTCGGTGGTCCCCAAAGGAAAGATTTCCAGGTCCTTGCTGATGGCCGCCACCTGCACCCCGGCCAGGGGCGCGCCGGTCTTCAGAGAAGTGACCCAGAGCAGCACCCCGTTGCTCCCCAGTTTGTAGGTCAGGCCCAGGTTGGTGACTCGGAAGACCCGGGGCCCGGTGCCGATCTTGGGGTCCTGGGGGTCCCGCACCCGGATGAGGGAGAACGCCCCCTCCTTGGGCTCGGGCCGGAAGGTGAGGGGCAGGGACACGGCCTGGACTTTGTTCTTCTCCGCCGGGGCGGCAAAGAGCTGTTTTTCCGGCTGCAGCTTGCCCCAGAAGGGGGCCAGGGCCTTTTGCCCCGGCACCAGCTTCTCCGCCTGGGCCGCGGCCGTCTTCAGGAGTTCCAGTTGCTTCTCCCAGGCCGCCGGGTCTTTCTCCGCGGCCAGGGCCATGGGCAGGAGGACGGGGGGCACTTTCACCCCTTCCACCAGCAGATTGCCCACGTTTTGGGTGCGCACATGCAGGAGTTGGCGGCTGTCCAGCTCGATGACGCTCTTGGCCCCCACATACTCCACCTTGGGCGGCCGGTCGGGCATGGGGAAGGTCCTAACCGTGGGGCTATAGGTCCGGTCCTGGACCTTCACATCCTCGGGGAGGGACAGCAGGTACTTGGCGCCATAAACAAAGTTGCCCTTAAGGGTCAGGACCTTTTGGTCGTCGCTCATGGTGGAGTTGGCCCAATCCACCTTGCTCCGGGGCAGGAGGCGGAGATGCTGGCGCAGAAATCCCAGGGTGAGGGGGTGGCTGAAAGTCACCCTGATCTCTTCTTTGGCGGGGTTGGGTTCAATCTTCTCCATGGTGAAATGCTTGGCGGGATCAAACGGGGCCTTGGTCTCGGCCGCCGGTCTGCTCCAGGCCCCGGCCAGGAGCAATAGGGCCAGGGCGGCCAAGGCCGCAATTTTACCCGGGCATAAGGCCCGGTACCGGTTAGAGCCCGCTTCCTTCCCTGTTACCCCGCCCCTTGTTGGTTTCTGCGATTCCATGACCGCCCTCCTCGCTTCTGGGACTAAACCGCCGCCTAACCTTCCCTCTTTTTCCCCTGTCAGCCGGGTCGCCTTAGAGGAACTGTTTTTCCCGCTCCCTGATGGCCCGGGCGCCGATAAACTCGAAGTACTCATCGAAGGTCAGCATGTGCTCTTGATAATCTTTGGTGCTGCCTTTTTCTTTCAGGTGCCGGGCCCAGCCCTGCAAGGCCTTGACTGCGGTAAATACGGACCCGCAAGGATAGGCCACCACGCTGTATCCCAAATCTTGGAGCTCTTGGGCCCTGAGCAAAGGGGTCTTCCCTCCTTCGATCATGTTCGCCATGCTGGGCGTATTGGACTCTGCCAGGGCCTGGTTCACCCGTTTCATGTCCTCCACCGCCTGCACCGCCTCCACAAAGACCATGTCCGCCCCGGTTTGGGCGTAGATCTTGGCTCTCCTTACGGCCTCCTCGATACCATGGACCGCGCAGGAGTCCGTGCGGGCCATGATCACCAAATCCGGGTCTTCCCGGGCCCAGAGGGCGGCCTTGAGCTTCGGCAGGTATTCCTCCACCGGGATGACGTCTTTTCCGGCCATGTGGCCGCAGCGTTTGGGATAAGTCTGGTCCTCGATAATAACGCCCACTGCCCCGGCCTTCTCGCAGTCTTTGACGGTGCGGATGACGCTGTTCACCCCGCCAAAGCCGGTATCGATATCCACTAAGACGGGAAGACTCACAGTATTGCAGATGTTCCGGTACTGGGTGATCATTTCGGACCCCATCAATACGGAGATATCAGGCATACCCAAAAGGCTGCCTGAGAGGCCGTAGCCCGCCGCGCCGATGGCCTTGAATCCTGCCTGTTCCAGGACCTTGGCGGCAAGGCCGTCATGGCAGCAGGGCAATTGGAGGATTTCGGGAGCCTGGACCAGGTTCCGGAAAATGGCGGTCTTTTTCATCGCTCCTCCTGGAATTTGCGGAGATCAGGGCCAGACTGGACCATCGAGGTCAAAGAGTAGTTTCGGGACCCGTGGCAGCCTCTCAGTATGGTAGCAGATTTTTCAGGGGAAAATAATGTTTCTTCAGATGCAGCCTGGGCAGAAAAGGGGGAGGCAGTCGTTCCAGGCCAGGTCTGAGGCGCGGGGGAAAAAAGGGGGAAGAATGGAATATCTACCCTTTGGTCCCCGGCCCCTGGCAGGAAAAAGTGGCAAATCATGGAAATTTTGCAGTTAGAAGGCCATGTTAGGCCGACTCATGGGTCTCCCGCTCAATGGCATGACAATCCATATCCACGGCCTGGCCCAGGATTGATGGTTCCCCGGGAGGAGGCGCGGGGTCCACCACCACTATGGCCGCGCAAACCCTGCAGACCGCCACCTGCGCCGGCCTTTCTTGGTGGGACCCGGAGGTAATTACCGAATCCATAAATTTCCCCAGCTGATGGCCCCTCAATTTTGCCGTCCCCCTGGCTTCTGCCTTTAATTGCTCCATTCTATCCATGGCCGTCTCCTTAAGTTGATTGAGCAGTGAGCAGTGAGCAGTAAGCAGTTACTCATGGGCCTTCGGCCCCCGCCTGAATTATGCAGACCCGTAGCGGCGGGCGTCCCCGCCCGCTTTGCTAATCCGTTGGCACACCCGCATATTATAGGGTATCAAAGTCGTAACTTTGCACCTGGAACACTGAACTTTTTCAAGGCAGTAAGAGGCAAAAGAAGGCCGATGGGCCTGGTTTTCTGCTCACTGCTCGCTGCTTACTCTCCTCAACCCCGCAGCTTCTTCGCCATCTCCGCCACCCGGCGGCCCAGGGCCTGGGCGATGGCCAAATCTTCCGGGGCCGGGTTCAGTTCATTGCGGGAGCCCGCCAGGGTGGAGGCGCCGTAAGGGGTGCCCCCCCGGCCTTCGGTGTGCAGCATCCCCGGGGTGGAATAGGGCACGCCAACGATGACCATGCCCAGGTGCAGCAAGGGGGCCATCATGGTGAAGGGGGTGGTCTCCTGGCCCCCGTGGGCGGTGGCCGTGGAGGTGAAGACCCCCGCGGGCTTACCCTCAAAGGCCCCTTCCAGCCACAAGGACGCGGTGGAGTCGAAGAGCCGTTTCATCTGCGCGGCCATGTTGCCGTAGCGGGTGGGGGTGCCGAAGACAATGCCGTCCGCGTCCTTCAGGTCCTCCAGGGTGCAGACGGGAATCTCCTGCTGGCGCTTCCAGACCGCCAGGGCGTGCTCATGCTGGGGAATATCCCGTTCAACCTCCTCAAATTCCCGGACCCGCCGCCAGACCGGCTCCACTCCTTTAACCGACTTGACTCCCTCCACCACCGCCTGGGCCATTTGCAACACGTGGCCGTACATGGAATAATACACCACTAATACTTGCATGTTCCTTCCTCTGTCATCCAGGGTTCAAAGTTCATGGTTCAAAGTTCAAGGTTAGGGGGCCTCGGGGCCACCCTGGTGAAATCGCCGTATCTTCCCCGGCGTTGGGGAATACCCCCAGTCAGGGGTAACTGCTCCCCCTGGCTGACCATAACTTAAACACCGGAAAGGGGATGTCAATCCGATGTCCCAAGCGTGGCTGGACAATCCCTGGGGATACTGCCCGCGGCCTCAAAGATATCTGCACTTGCGTTGCCGTGGTTAGGTGTTATTTTGAAGTAAGTGCCGGCAACAATCCGGGTTAGTGGGAGACAGGCTTTTTTTTAAACCTTAAACCTTGAACTTCTCAAAGGATATGACGATGGATGACCTCCTGGACCGGTTTCCCCCGCTGCCCGCCAGAATCGCGGGTTTGGGAGAGTTGGCCTACAATCTCTGGTGGAGCTGGCACCCCGAAGCCCGGATGTTGTTTAAGAGATTGAACCGCATGGCCTGGAAGGCCACCGGTCATAATCCGGTGAAGCTGCTCCGGGTGCTCCCCCGGGCCTCCCTGGAGGCCGCAGCCGCAGACCCGGACTATTTGCGCCGCTACGACGCGGTGCTGGCCGATTTCCGGCAGCAGACCCAGACCCAGGTCTGCTGGTTCACGGAGAATATCATCCCCGGGGAGTGCCTGCCCATCGCCTATTTTTCCCTGGAGTACGGCCTGCACCACTCCCTGCCCTTTTATGCCGGAGGCCTGGGTTTTTTGGCCGGGGACCACCTCAAGGAATCCAGCGATCTGGGCATTCCCATGGTGGCCGTGGGCTTTATGTATCCGGGGGGGTATGTGCGCCAGCAGATCGATGCCCACGGCTGGCAGGAAAGCGTGGACGAGGTCCTGGATCGGGACGCGGCTCCCATCACCCGGGTCCTGGACGGTCAGGGAGGCCAACTCATCGTCCAGGTGCCCTTTACCACCCCCCCCATTCATGTGGCCGTCTGGCAGGTGATGGTGGGCCGCATCCCCCTGTACCTGATGGATACCGACCTGGAGACCAATGACCCCGCGCACCGGCGCATCTCTGACCATCTCTATATCGGCGATATGGAACAGCGCCTGCTCCAGGAGATCGTCCTGGGGATCGGCGGCAGCCAGGTGCTGGCCACCATGGGCATCCAGCACTCCGTCCTCCATCTGAACGAGGGCCATCCGGCCTTGGCTCTGCTGGAAAGGATCAGGGAGCGGGTGGAAGGCGGCATGGCTTATGAGGACGCGGTGCAGCAGGTCCGGGCCACTTCCATCTTCACCACCCACACGCCGGTGGCCGCGGGCCATGACGTCTTTCCCTTTGACCTCATGGACAAATATATCTGCCATTGTTATCCGTTGCTGAACCTGACCCGGGAGGATTTCTTCCGCCTGGGGACCTCGCCCACGGATTCTCCCAATGCCGGCTTTAACATGACCGCCTTTGCCCTGCGTCTGTCCCAATATCACAACGCGGTCAGCCGGAGGCACGGGGAGGTGGCCCGGAGCATGTGGCAGCCCTTATGGCCCCATCTGCCGGTGGAGCAGGTGCCCATCGATCACATTACCAACGGCGTCCATGTGCCCACCTGGATCGATCCCAAAATCGAACTCCGCTGCGTGGAGTGCCTGGGCCCCTTCTGGCTGGCGGAACATGATGACCCCGCGGTCTGGGGGGAGGTGGAAGATATTCCGGCGGGGGAATTTTGGGCCCTGCATTATCGGAAAAAGATCAAGCTGATCAACTACCTCCGGGAGCGGACCCGGCAGCGTTGGGTCACGAACCACGTGGGCTTAGGAAACGTGGTGGTGGGAGGGGCTTTGTTAGACCCTGCGGTCTTGACCCTGGGGTTTGCCCGGCGCTTCACCGCCTACAAGCGCGCGGACCTGATTCTTCATGATCTGGAGCGCCTGAAAAGACTCCTCAATGACGACTTGCGGCCCCTGCAGATCATATTTGCCGGCAAGGCCCATCCCGCGGATGATCCCGGCAAGCGAATCCTGCAACGCATCTTTAATCTGGCCCGGGACCCGGACCTGGGGGGCAGGATCGCCTTTGTGGAGGACTACGGGGAGCAGGTGGCCCAATACCTGGTCCACGGCGTGGACGTCTGGCTCAACAATCCCCTGCCGCCCCTGGAGGCCTGCGGCACCAGCGGCATGAAGGCCGCCATCAACGGCGTCCTGCATCTGAGCATCCTGGACGGCTGGTGGCTGGAAGGTTTCAACGGCCAGAACGGCTGGGCCTTCACCGGCGCGGCCGAGGGGGATAGGGACGCCAGGGACGCCGCAGCCATTTATGACCTGTTGGAGAAGGAAGTCATCCCCCTCTACTACCAGGTGAATGATGGGGGGGTGCCCCTGGGCTGGGTTAAGAAGATGAAGGAGGCCATGCGCAATATCGGCCCCCGATTCAGCGCCCGGCGCATGGTCAAGGAATATTCCCAGAAATTTTACCAGCCCGGCCTCCAGGCCGCAGGCAGTTGATTGAAGTGAATAGTTGGCAGTGAGCAGTAACCAGCGAAAAAAGAATGGCCCGCTGCTTATTTTGCACCTTAACCCGGAGATTTGGTGTCCCAAGCCGAAGAGCTGACCCGCCAGTGCCAACAAGATACACCGTGGCTATTGAACTAGGGACTGCCGCCGGGCGGGTTTACCGTAATCCCTTTAGAGGAATTCACCCACAGCCTGGTGCCCGTGGAAAATTTTTATATCTACCTGGTGACCGAGCCGGTGGCGTGAACAATTTCTGGCTTTGGTGCTTGACAGGAAGAGGTCCAGGAGCAGGAAGTCCACAGGGCCCACCAGGGGGCCTGCGGCAAATGCAGCCTCTGCGTGACCTGTTTTCCCACCGCGGCTTTGGCCTTCCAGGAGGTCCCTGGGAATGAAAAAGCTGCTTGATCCGTAGCGGCTCAGTTTGAAGAATTTTTATTCATTCATAACTCGTTGTAATACTTTGTTCAGCTCAAAAATTCTATAAGGCTTGGCAATAGCACCGCTGAAGCCATATTTTTTAAAGTCGAACATTATTTGGTCATCTAGATATCCGCTGGTAACTATAGCTTTAATCTGCGGGTCGACCACTATCAGTTGTTCTATGGTCTCTTTGCCTCCCAGTTTATCGGGAACGGTTAAATCCAAAATTACTGCGGCAAAAGGTTGATTGGAGTCTTTAGCTTGTTTATATAAATCTATAGCCTCTATTCCATTCCGGGCGCCAATCACTTCATAGCCGAGCTTTTCCAGGAACTTGCTCACCACTTCTCTAACCGTTTCCTCATCATCCATTACCAAAATCCGCCCCTTGCCTCTGCTAATTTCAGTAAATTTTTCTTTCTCAAAAGGGAGTTTTGCTTCTTTAAAAGAAGGATGATGTTCCTTCAAGCAATCAGGACAAATACCGTGGGAGAATTCTACTTCGGAGCGATCATGGATATATTTCTCCACACTATTCCAATAACCTTCATCGTCCCGAATTCTTTTGCAGTACGCACAAATTGGCAAAAGCCCTTTTAAAGTTTTCACTTGGGCCAGGGCCTTTTGAAGCTCGCTAATCATTCTCTCCCGTTCCTCTTCAGCCATTTTTCTCTCACTAATATCCCGGATGATGCCAATGAATCCCAAAATATTGCCCTGGGGATCTTCCACAAAAGTGCCCATAGTCTCGGCAGGAAAGGCACTGCCATCTTTGCGGCGGTAATTTATTTCATATATAGGCAAACTTTTATCCGCCCCAATACGAAAGCGTCTTATCCCTTGCTCTTCATAAGCTTCTTTATCAATGTAAAGAAACTCGGTTGTCTTTCCCTTCATTTCTTCAGGGCTGTAGCCAAATGTGTCTTCCGCAGCAGTATTTACCATTAGTATCCGACGATTGGTGTCAGCAAAGATCGCGGTATCCGTTATGGAGTTAAAAATAGATTCGAATAGGGTTTTGCTGCGCACTAAGTCCTGCTCCAGGCATTTGCGCGCGGTTATATCGTCAAGCATGGCGAAGGAGCCAGCAAAGGAGCCATTTGCGTCTAAGATTCGCTTGGTTTTCAGATGCACCCACCTGACAGAGCCGTCCTTATGCCTTAAGCGGAAGTCGAAAGGCTCTTCTCTCCCCTGAAGATGCCGGTCGACCAGGATCTGATATTTTTCCCGGTCCTCCGGAAATATAAACGCTCCCGGAGAGAGGCCGTTCATCTCGGCAGGCGTGTATCCAAGCAGATCGCTTACTTTTTGATTGACCAAAACAGTCTCAAATTTGGCATTTAGAACCCAAATGACTTCGTTCGCCGTTTCAAAAATATACCGATACTTTTCCTCGCTCTGGCGTAGCGCCTCCTCCATCTGCTTGCGCGCGGTAATGTCACTAAGGATACCCATAATGCCGGTGATCCGCCCTTCAGCATCGCGAATGGGCGCTGACGAAAGACTCAGATCAATGGGCGAACCGTCTTTCTTACAGCGGCGAATCTCCAGGTCGTGAAAAGCTTCGCCGCGCAGCTCCCGTTCGCGCAGAACCCGGAATTCCTCCTGTTTTTCTGGAGGAATGATGGGGTTCATTTGCCCCATAACCTCTTCTTTTTGCCAGCCGAAGACCCGCTCCGCCGCGGGATTCCATAATTGAATATTTCCTTCTGGATCAATGGCCAGGATAGGCTCTGGCGAGGCATGGATCACGGCATCAAGAGTCCGATTGGCTGCCATCAGTTCCGCAGTCCTTTCTTGAATTCGCTCCTCCAGATTGTTGTATGAGCGGCGCAAGGCCTCCTCTGCCTGCTTCTTTTCGGTGATATCCATGAAATATCCCAAGATAGCTCTTTCCCCCTCGTATTGCATGGAGATAACTTTTTGCATACACCACTTGGCCTCTCCACTCTTGGGAAAAAATTTGAAATCAAATGGGATTGAAGTCTTTTCCTTCAACATTTTAATAGTATTTGCCCTGACCTTCTTTCTGAATTCAGGAGCAACCAGACTCATACAATCCCTACCCAGCAACTCATCTTCGCTATAATCGGTAATTTTCTGGAATTCTGGATTGACCAGTTTAAATTTCCCATTCTGAATGATGAAGAAACCGATGGGAGCGTTAAAGACTATAAGTTCCAGCGGTTCGGGGAGTTTAGTTCCTTCCAATTCCACCAATCGCTTGCGTAATTCCCGCAATTCCTCGATAAGTTGCTCTTTGTTCTTATCTCTATCGTACATCTAGAGACACTCCAGGTGGATGACTGCCGTTTAAAGCAAGTCTTCCCCATTTCTTTCCTATCCTGAGAAATGAAGGAGGCGAAGCTGAAATCAGGCCGAACTGAAGGGAGAAGCCTGTTATTCTTCAATATATCATGTAAATTTCGGAATAACAAAAGAGATAATTTTCATTGAATAAGTTTGCGGTCTCCCGGACCAAAGTTGATGGTCTTTGGGGGAGGACGGGTAGCCACCTCAGCCACCTTGGCTGTCTTTCTCTTGCCCATCTCTTCTAACCAGGTCCTGGTTTAGCCGCTCCCTTTCCTGGAGGATATACTCCAGCAGCTCCCGGGCGAAGGGAGAAGAGAGATGGAGGCGTTCCAGGTCCAGGGGGGCGTTGAGGTACTGGAGGCGCAGGAAGTCCCCGTCCCCCGCGAATTCCGGCTGCACCCCGGAAAGAAAGAAGCCTTCTGCTTCCGCGGCCTCACAGAGAAAAGGCGTGCCTCCCTGGGCCAGGGGCAGATAGAGGCCCACCACCTTGGCCCCCGCCATGTGGCATAAATCCCGGCGGGCCTGGTAGATCGCGGGCAGGGTGTCGATGCCGATGCGGTTGACCTGGATGCTGCCGGCGCCGGTGGTCTGATCGTAATGGACCGCTAATCTGCCGGGACCGGTGGCGCCGCTGGGCTCCAGAAAATGCAACTCCACCTTCAGGTTCCCATAAATTTTCCCCAGCATCTCCCGGTGCCGGGAGGGGGCGCAGACCGCCTTGGCGCCCGGGTGGGACAGATACTGGAAATAGAAGACCAGGCTCTCCCGCTGGGGGGCCTCTTCGGTGCCGGTATCCCCCTGGTAAAGATACTGCAGCCTCTTGAAATGGGCCTGCCAATCCAGGAGCTTGATGCCGGTGGGGAAGAGGCCCCGGCTGTCGCTGCCCTGCTGGCTGACGGTGTGGATGGTCACCGCCTCGGCAAAGAGGCCGATCAACCCCAGGCGTCGGATCTCCGCCTGGAGCCGGTCGCCCATGCGTTTCCGCAAGCCCTGGCCCCGGTGCGCCGGCGCCACCGCCAATTGCCCCAGTTCGGCCAGGGGCCCCAGATCGGGGCGCTCCACCCCCACATGGCCCACGATTTCCCCATCGCCGGCCACGGCCACCACCCCTAAATGCCTGCCGGTTTCCAGGTCGTGGGCCAGACGGTCAGGATAATAGAAGTCCACGTTGGAGTAAGTGTAACCGTAGACCCGGTACATTAACTGGGCGATGCTCCTGGCGTCCCCCGGGGAAAGGAGCCGGATGGCGTAGTCCCCGGCGGCGCCCGGCTGGATGGTCCCGGGTCGGGGGACCGGGGGCTTATCCCCGGGCGACTCCAGGCGGCAGACCCCGGCGAGATATTTGGTCAGACGCAGTTCGTTGCCTTCCACCCCGTGGTTGATCCAGCGCACTTCGTCCGCGCCGTGCTGGATGGCGGCCAGACTCCCGCCGGGAAAGGCAGGGGTAGAAGCACTCTCCGGATCAGGGAGGGGCGCCTCCGGCTCCAGGGTCTCCGAGAAGGGCAGACCCCGGTCAAAAAGGGAGAGGGTCAAGGCCGCGGGGGTCAATTCCCCCGTTAGCTTGAAGACGCTGGTTTCATCCTCTTCACCGGCCCGGTCCAAGGAATTCTTACACGCCTCCCGGACCGCCAGGGCCAGCGCTTCCCCCTGGTCGCCGGGGAGGCCGGCGATGGACCCCAGGCTGCGCACGTGGTCTTGCACCAGGGGCAACATGGCCGGGGCCGCGGGCAGGGTAAGTTCGGTGCGCACCGGCGCCGGCATCAGCGGCCACCTTTTGCGTAGTCAGCGAGTCCCACTTCCTCTCCCCAGGCCCGGGTAGGGCAATGATGGCGCCCTCCAGGGGCAAAAGTCCAAGGTTAGGCCCATGCTTTGGTCAATCCTTTGGGGAAAAAGATACAGGAAAATTCCAAAGCCCTTCCCTCCCCCCGGAGAGGTGCTTATAATAATGGGCACATTCAGCGAGGAGGAACCTGCCCATGGAAGTGCGCACCATCCTGTGGCCCACAGACCTGTCCAAGAATTCCATCAAGGCCGCAAAGAACGTGGATTCACTGGCGGAGACGTATAAAGCCAAAGTCGTCCTGCTCTATGTGGGAGTGGATTTAAAGTCCCATTTCGGTGCCTACGGAGAGCCCAGCGCCGAACACCTGCAGCACTTCCAGAAATGGGAGACGGAGCAGGCCAGGAAAAAGTTGGAGAGCGTTTGCGCCAAGGAATTAAAGGCCTGCCCCACTATAGAAGTCCGGTTGGTCCAAGGGGACGCAGCCACGGAAATCATCAAGGCCATCAAGAAGGAAAAAGCGGACATGGTGGTGATCACCACCCATGGCCGGGGCGCGGAGCACGTGGACCAGGTGAGCGCCGAATTCGGCAGCGTGGCCAAGAAGGTCATCGCCAATTCTCCGGTGCCGGTCCATCTGGTGAATCC
This sequence comes from Syntrophobacterales bacterium, assembly GCA_020060385.1. Lineage (GTDB taxonomy): Bacteria > Desulfobacterota > Desulfobaccia > Desulfobaccales > 0-14-0-80-60-11 > SURF-52. Next base: position 32,484 of record JAGVAH010000161.1, read on the forward strand.
CTTGAAGAAGTAAGGCATTAAACGGGGGGCGAGCCCTGGGGTTCGCCCCCATCCAGGACGCATACCAGATTCGCCCCGAAAAAAACGCCGGCCTGTCCCCAGGCCGGCGTTGCCGGTCAAGAGTAATAAGCGCCTTAGGTTTCGGTTACGGTAATTGCGCCAGAGGGGCAAACCTCTATGCAGCTCTCACAACCTAGGCACTCTTCCTCGTTAACGGGGACCGCTTTGCCGTCCTGCATCTCGAAAACGCCAGTAGGACAAACATTAACGCATTCTTCATCCCCGGTGCACTTGTCATCGTCGACTTCTACCCGCCAGGACATTAAGCTTTACCTCCCTTAGATTGGCACTCTTAAATATTCTATCCGGGGACCAGAAAACGGCCCCGGGGAAGACACATTTCTCAGGATCTGATTTCTTCCTTGATGGATACGGCCACCTTATATAAGAGGGTGAGAACCAGGAACCCCAGGGCCCAAACTCCCAGGGTGATGATGCCTTCGGGGATGGTGGGGGCGTATTCCGTCACTTTTTCCATGGGGTTGGGCACGAAGCCGCCGGTCATCAAGCCCAGGCCCTTGTCGATCCAGGTGGTGAGGATCACCATGCCGCACAGGGCCGCCAGGGTATTTTCATTCTGCCGCAGCTTGGGGTTGGTGAGGAGGATGGCGGTAACGGTCATGCCCACGATGGAGAACCACATGAAGGGCACCAGCCGGGCCTTGCCGTCCAGCCCCGCAAAGAGATACTTGAAGTGCAGCATATGGTCCGGAATCTGGCTGTAGAACACGGTGAAAACTTCGCAGAAGAAGAAGAACACGTTAATCAGAGTGGCATAGGTGACGATCTTGGCGATGCTTTGAATCTGCTCCCGGCCCGGGTCGAACTTGGTGTACTTGCGGACCAGGAGACAGAGCAATATCAGGAGCGAGGGGCCCGCGGCAAAGGCCGAGGAGAGAAACCTGGGGGCCATGATGGCCGTGAGCCAGTAACCCCGGCCCGGGAGACCGGCGTACAGGAACGCGGTCACCGTGTGAATGGATACGGCCCAGGGGATGGAGACGTAACTCAGGAACTTGACCCATTTGGGGGGAGGCACCGAGTGGCGCTCGCACTCCAACACGTTCCAGCCGATAAGGATGTTCAGCAGCAGGTAGCCGTTGAGGACGATGATATCCCAGAACATGACGGAGTTGGGGGTGGGGTACTTGAAAACGTTCATAACCCGGTCCGGCCGCCCCATGTCCACCAGCACGAAGGTGACGCACATGGTCACCGCGGCCACGGCCAGAAACTCACCCAGGATGGTGACCCGGCCGAAGGCCTTGTAATTATGCAGGTAGTACGGCAGGACCACCATCACCGCGGAGGCTGCGACCCCGACCAAATAGGTGAACTGGGCGATATAAAAACCCCAGGACACGTCCCGGCCCATGCCGGTGATGCCCAGGCCGACCTTCAGCTGCTGGAGGTAGAAAAGAAACCCCAAGGCGAAAATGCCTGCCAGGACGGCCAGCAGTGTGTAGTATCTCTTGGTGCCGACTAGTGCTTTCTCAAGCATGACCTACCTCACACGATATAGTAGACTTGCGGGTTCGTACCGAGATGGACTTTGCGGCGAATGCTGAAATATTTCTGCAACATTCTCCTCACTTGGGACTTTTCATCATTCAGATCGCCGAAAATCAGGGTCCCGCCGGAGGCCTCCGCACACGCGGGCGCCAGACCCTGGGCCAGACGCTCGGCGCAGAAGGTGCACTTTTCCACCACCCCGATTTCCCGGGTGGGATACCCCGGATAGGTGTCCTTGATGTAAGGTCTGGGGTCTCTCCAGTTGAAGCTCCGGGCGCCGAAGGGACATCCCGCCATGCAGAAGCGGCAGCCGATGCAGCGGTGCATGTCCATATTGACGATGCCGTCATCTCGCCGGAAGGTGGCCTTGGTGGGGCACACCCGCACACAGGGAGGGTTGTCGCAATGATTGCAGAGCAGGAGAAAGGCCATCTGTTTGACCTTGTCCGGCAGGTTGGTCTGGTCTTCCACAAAGGCGTTATGGTAATGCTCGGTCCAGATCCACTTGACCTCATAACGGTTGGCGATCTCAGGATCAAGTTTATTCTTAGGATCATTGGGGTTCTTGAAGTCCGGGACATTATGAACCCGGTTGCAGGCGTTGATGCATTTTTGGGCGGTGGCTTCGTCCATTTTCTGCATGTTCACCACCATGGCCCAGCGTTTGCCTGACAGGGCTCCCGCTTCGGGCTTGAGGGCTGCTTCCACCTGGCCCGGACGCAGCAGTTCAAAGGCCCCTTTGCCGCCCAGCCCCAATAACGCCGCCAGTCCAGAAATGCGGATGAATTCTCTTCTATCGATACCCATCACTTCGCCTCCGCCAGCTTTTTGCCTTCCTGGAGATGACAACCAAAACAATTGGGCACCACCGCCACATAGTTGTGACATTGGTCACAGAATTTCTCCTTGTTGGAGTGGCAGTCCAGGCACGTGTTGGTAAGGCTGGCAAGGAATTTTCTACCATCAGGAGAAACAAATTCCCGAACTTCCGGTGCGCCCTTTTCATCGCTGCGGACCACGTTGTCCCGCCAGTCCACGAGCATCTGCATGTGGTTGGCCCGCATCCACTCCGTGGGCATGATGCACTTGCGGTCTTTCTCCGCGATCTTCTTGATGACCGGAGTATCCAGCTGCCGCTCCGGCGGGGGAATGGTTTTCCCCACGTTGGGCAAGAAAGGCAGGGCCACCATGGCGAGGAAGATGATCAGCCCGGCGAGGATATATTTGCCGTCGTAGAACTTCTTCTCCACCTGGGGACGCGGGGCAAAGGCCCCGAATTCATTTTTGTATTTGTCGTCCATATTATTCGCCTTCCTCCGCATCTTCCTCCGCGGCTTCCCCGAATCCCTCCAGGTCGCGATCGCGGAGATCGGTGGTGCGCTCTATCTCATCAGGGAAGATCAGGGCGTTGCCCACCATTTCGGTGATGCCCGTGACCTGCATTTCCGGCACCCAGTATTCCAGCAGGGTGGGCAGGGTGGCCCGGTCCAGGGCGCAGATGCAGCCCAGATGGTTCACCCCGTATTGTTCGTAAACCCAACGCACGGCATTGGCCCGGGGCAGGCCCCCTTGCATGCGCAGCTCCATGTTTTCACTGGCGTTGATGCCGCTGGAGCTGCCGCAGCAGAAGGTCTTTTCCCGGATGGTGTTGGGGGGCATTTCCACAAAGTGCCCCTCAGGCAACACGTTGTTGATAATGTAGCGGGGCTCCTCGAAGATCCCCATCCCCCGGGCGGTGTTGCAGGAATCGTGGAAGGTCAGTTTGATGTGGGCGTTGCGCTGGGGATCCAGGTTGAGTTTGCCGTTCTTGATGAGGTCCGCGGTGAATTCGGAGATGTGCACCATTTTGTGGATCTTGGCGTTTTCAAAGCGGGTGCCGGTGATGGGGGATACCGGCTCCTCCAGGAAGTTCACCGGCTCCCCCCAATAGGTGGGCATGTACTGGTTGCACACCCGCCACATATGGCCGCACTCGCCCCCCAGGATCCACTTCACTCCCAGGCGCTTGGCCTCCGCGTAGATCTTGGAGTTCAGACGCTTGCCCATCTCGTGGGAGATGAACCAGCCGAAGTTGCCCCCCTCCGCGGCGTAGGTGCTGAAGGTGTAGTCCAGCCCGATATATTCGAACAAGAGGAGGTAGCCCATCAGGGTGAAGCTGCCGGGGTCCGCGAAGTAGTCGCCGGAAGGCGTCACAAAGAGGACCTCCGCGCCTTTGCGGTTATAAGAGGGGGTGGTGGTGATGCCGGTGATGCGCTCATTTTCCTCGGCCAAAAAGTCGATCATGTCCTTGAAGGCCTGGGGGGTGGCGCCGATGTGGCTGCCCTTGTCGTAGCATTGGGCCACGGAAGCCATGGCCCAGTCGATGTTCAGGCCCACGGAGGCCAGCAATTCCCGGCCCAAAAGCGTCATCTCCGCCATGTCGATGCCGTAAGGACAGAACAGCGAACACCGCCGGCAAATGGTGCACTGGTATAGATAAAAGAACCATTCCTTAATGACGTCTTCGCTTAAGTCCCGGGCCCCGGCGATCTCTCCCAGAACCCGCCCGATCTTCTTGAAGTAACGGCGGTAGACCGATCTCAGCAGTTCGGCCCGGAGCACCGGCATGTTCTTGGGATCCCCGGTGCCCAGGAAGAAGTGGCATTTATCCGCGCAGGCGCCGCAGCGCACGCAGATATCGAAAAAGAGCTTCAGGGAACGGAAGCGGTCGAGCCGGTCCTCCATGCCTTGTAAGACGATCTCCTGCCAATTGTCAGGCAGACCCCACTCGTTGTCGGGAATCGACCGGGCTTGAGGGTAGGGGTAGCCGATCCACTCCATCCACTTGGGGGCCGCGGGGTTACAATAAGTGCCCGGCCGGAAATCCGGTTTGACGTCCATCCACCCTTTAGCCGGCGGCTGGTAGCTGATTCCAGGCAGTAGTTCTGAGGGTTTTGGAACCTTAGCCATAAAATTATGACTCCTTTTCGACCGGGATGTCGGCCTCGATCATGGCTTCCCTGAATTTGTCTTCATATTCCAGATACGGGGTAAATTTCACCGGATAGTTCCAGGGGTTGACGTGCAGGACCCAACGGTTGTTGGCCACCATGTTTCTGCTGGGGCTCAAGAATACTCCCGGCGCGTGCATCAGTTTGCTGAAGGGGAAATAGGCGAAGAGGACGCACACCAGGAAGAGATGCACATAGAAGATGGGGCCAATGCCCGCAGGCACCACGGGGTGGAGGGTGACCAGACCCAGGGCCAGTTGCTTCACCGCCACGATGTCCACCTTGTAAACATAGCGCATGAGGATGCCGGAAATGCCGATTCCCAGGATCAGGAACAGGGGGAAGTAATCCGCGGCCAGGGAGATATAGCGCAGAGTGGGATTGGTGATCCTCCGGGCCAGAAGATAGAAGAGGGCCACCACCAGAATCACGCCGCTCAGGTAGACCGCGGGCACGAAAAACTGGAAGAAGCCGTCCATGTGTTCCAGTAACTGGATGGGCATGGGCACCGGCTCGGTGAAGAACCGCAGGTGCCGCAGGACAACCACCAGAAAAGCGTAGTGGAAGGCGATGGCCCCCAGCCACAGCCACTTGTAGGACCAGTGGATCAACCGGGCCCCTTCGGGATTGTCCGGGTCCTTGCGCAACTCGGTCCGCAGGTTCCTAAAGAGGCTGCGGAAGGCCAGGATCTCCAGGGCCATGCGGCCCAGCAGGTACTTGAAGGTGTCGGGGTTGTCCAGTTTATCGTCCAGGTCCCGTTTGATCCAGGGCAGGGTCCGGTTCTGGCCGGCGGTGGTGGGAATACGGAAAGGTACCGGGGAACGGGCCCACTGGATGAGGCGGTAAACCAGCCCCTCCACAAAGATGAGAGCGGCCAGATAGGGGACGACGACCCCGAAGAGGATCTGTAACTTGGTCTGGGCGCCGACGTAGGCCACCACCACCAGTCCCAGCACTGCAGCTAAGGCCACTAAGAAATGACGTTTAAAAAAATCCATTTACTGTCACCTCGTTTCATGTTGACCGTTGGTCATGCCCTTCCTGCTAAATGTCGTTCATGCTCATGCCGGATTTGCGCAAAAAGCCGCTGACCCGGTTTTTCACCTCGTTAATCCGCATATCCTGGAGTTTCTCCCGGCGCCGGGTATAGACATCAAAACCCAACAGGGACAGGCCGTCTATCCGGGCATCCAGTTCCTGGAGTTCCTCCATGAGATTCTGTTGTTCCAGTTCCTCGGCCAGTTCCTCCCGGACGATGTTCTTCAGTAAAAAGATGAAGGCCAGGGCCTGGGAGGGGGAACAATCCTGGAGAGCCCGGATGCGGATTACTTCATCCAGGGCCGCGAGGATCTGCTCCCGTTCCATTTCTTGGACCAGGGTCTCAAAGAGTCCGTTTAAACCCCGGGAGATGCCGTAGCCGATGGGGTTGTCGAACTTATCCTTTTCTTTCTTCAAAAAGATGGCAGTCTCCGGGGGATAGCTGTCGTAAAGCAGGTTGATCCACCGGGCCACGATTTGAGATTTTTTCTGTGTTAAGAGATCTGCCAATTTCATAATTTCGGTTTGGGAAGGAAGTAGGCTGCGTCTTTGCAAAACACGCTGGGGCTGTTTAAGTGAATTTCATCACAAATTCAACCTCCAGATAATTAAGCATATTGGACTTAGGTGTCAAGAAAAAAATGGGTAAAGGCAAATTATCAAGGGTATTACGGGGATGTAGTGAAATCAGGCTTCCGGAGCCTTTTCCGGAGAAGGGGCCTCTTCCCCCGGGGTTGCCGTCTCCGGGGGCGGCCGTTTCCTTTGGCGCAGTCGAAAAGCGATGCGGTCCCGGTATTCCAGGTAGTCAAACCCATAGAGATTGCCCAGGAAGACCATCGTCAAGCCCATCAGGTAGGCCTGGGTATCCAGACCCAGGAGCCGGAGGAGGAACTTGGCGGCCACAAAGCAGAAAAAGAGGCGCAGGAAAAAGGTGAAGAAGACTTTCATGGGCTCATTTTTACCCTGTCAGGCCCGGAATATCAAGGGAAAGGAATAGGGGCCAGGGGCCAGGGGGCGGCAAAAAGCGCCAGTTAAGAAAGGAATGCTTTATTCTGGCCCCTGACCCCTGGAATCACTATCAGATCCATTTTTTCCTGCGGAAATACCGGACCATGCAGAGGGCGATGACGATCATCAGGCTCAGGGCCGCGGGATAGCCCCAGATCCAGTTCAGCTCCGGCATGTATTTGAAGTTCATGCCCCACACCCCCGCCAGGAAGGTGAGGGGCATGAAGATGGTGGCGATGACCGTCAGGACCTTCATGACTTCGTTCAGCCGGTTGCTGATGCTGGAGAGATAGATATCCAGCATGCCGGAGAGGATGTCCCGGTAGGTCTCGATGTTGTCAATGGCGATGATGGTATGGTCATAGACATCTTTGAAATAGATGCCGGTGGCCTCTTGGATCAGGTCCGATTCCCGCCGGTCCAGGCGGGCGATTACCTCCCTCAAGGGCCACACGGATTTGCGCAGCAAGATCATGTCGTATTTAAAGCGGTGGATATCCCGGAGTGTACCCGGCGTGGGCTGTTTCACCACTTCTTCCTCCAGGTACTCAATGGCCTCCCCGAATTTCTCCAGGACCACGAAATAGTTGTCCACGATTAGATCCATCAGGGCGTAGGCTAGATAATCCGCGCCGGTTTTGCGGATACGCCCCTTGGAGGTCCGGAGGCGCTCCAGGACGGGCGCAAAAACCGCACCGTCGCTCTCCTGGAAGGAAATGAGAAAGTTGCTCCCCAGAATCAGGCTGATCTGCTCACTGCTTAGTTCATTGTCTGCCGCATAGTTGATGAGTCTCAGGACAATATAGATATAGTCGTCAAAATCCTCTATCTTCGGACGCTGGTCGGTGTTGAGAATGTCTTCCAAGACCAGGGGGTGCAACTTGAAGCAATCCCCCAATTTTTGCAGGTTCTCCACCGCATGGATGCCGTCCACCTTGATCCAGGTGACGCCAGGTTTGTTCTTCAGTAACAGACATTCGTCAAAGCTGGCTATCTCCCTTTCCTGAAAATGCTGTTCATCATACTCAATGATGGAGATACTGACTTTTTCGTCCACCTTCTCCCCGGTATAGACCAGGGACCCGGGGGGCAGGCCGGCCTTTTTCGCCTGCTTCCTCAAGAGCTTGCTCATCCGGACTAATCCTCATCGGCTAAAATATGGCGCCAAGAATGGGCCGGGGTGTGGGGACCCCGGTCTTCTTAGACAACCTGCCGAAAAAATTTAAATTATTGGGCAGTCGGGGTCAAGGGAAATAAAAGGCCGGCAAGGAAAGGATTCAGGATTCAGTTGGGCCCGGGGCCCAATGGACAAAAACTTCGGGAGTGCTTAAGTTTGGGAAAATTGGCAGGATGGCTCCTGGCCTGACTGCCGGATTCGGGGAGAAGAGAGATGCAGGCCATATGTGTACATAATTTCGGCGGCCCGGAGGTAATGCGTTTGGAGGAAATGCCAAGCTTGCAGCCCGGTTCCGGACAGGTGGTGGTGCGGGTGAAGGCCGCGGGCGTCAACCCGGTGGATACCTACATCCGGGCGGGCCTTTACGCCGCGCCCCCATTCCCTTTCACCCCCGGGTTCGACGCGGCCGGGGAAGTGGAGGAACTGGGGCCGGGGGTCAGCCGGGTGGCCGTGGGCCAGAAGGTATATACCGCGGGCACCTTAAGCGGCGCCTATGCCCAACAGACCCTCTGCGAAGAGGCCCAGGTCCACCCCCTGCCCCTGGGGATCTCCTGGGCCCAGGGCGCGTCCCTGGGCATACCCTACGGCATCGCCTACCGGGCACTGTTTCAGCGGGCCCGGGCCCTGCCCGGGGAAACCGTCCTGGTTCACGGCGCCAGCGGCGGCGTGGGCACGGCTGCCATTCAGTTGGCCCGGGCCGCGGGCCTGAGGGTCATCGGCACGGGGGGCACCCCCCGGGGCCGGGAACTGGCGGCCCAGCAAGGCGCGCACCAGGTCCTGGATCATCACGCCCCGGCCTACATGGAAGAAGTCCTGAAGCTCACTGGCGGCCGGGGAGTGGAGATCATCCTGGAGATGCTGGCCAACGTCAACCTGGGGAAGGACTTGAAGGTCCTGGCCCCGGGGGGGCGGGTGGTGGTCATCGGCTCCCGGGGCCCGGTGGAGATCGATCCCCGGGACGCCTTGAGCCGGGAAGGAGCCATCCTGGGAGCCCTGATCTTCGGGGCCACTCCCCAGGAGTATGCCGGCATCCACGCGGCCCTGACCGCGGGCCTGGAAAACGGCACCCTGCGCCCGGTCATCGGCCGGGAACTGCCCCTGGCGGAAGCCCCTAAGGCCCATCAAAAAGTCCTGGAACCCGGGGCGTATGGTAAGATCATCCTGGTCCCCTGAAATATTTTGAGGGGCCAAGGGAGAAGTGAGCAGAGAGCAGTAAAAACCAAGAACTATTGGCCATTCTTTTAACTGCTCACTGCTTACTGCTTACTGCTCACTCCAGAAAGGCCGCCCATGAAAAACAAGGAAGTCGCCAAGATTTTCAACGAAATTTCGGAGTATCTGGAGATGGAGGGGGTGGCCTTCAAGCCCTATGCCTATCAGAAGGCGGCCATGACCCTGGGGACCTTGAAGGATGACGTGGCGGACCTTTATCGCCAGGGGGGTCTCAAGGCCCTGAAGAAGATTCCCGGGATCGGCGAGAGCATGGCCGCAAAAATCGAGGAATATCTCACCACCGGGAAGATACAGTACTATGAGAATTTTAAGGCGAAGATGCCCATCAATCTGGAGGACATCATCGGCGTGGAGGGGGTGGGGCCCAAGAAGGCCAAGGTCCTTTACGAACAACTGGGCATCAAGACCCTGGAAGAATTGGAGGAAGCCGCCAGGGCCCATAAAATCGCCCCCCTCTTCGGCTTCGGCCCCAGGACCGAGGAGAATATCCTCCAGGGCATCGGCTTTTTGAAGACCGGCAAAGGCAGGTTTCTCTTAGGGGACATCCTGCCCATCGCCCAGGGGGTGCTCCAAAAACTCCAGGGTCTGCCGGAAGTGGAAAAGATCGATGTCGCCGGGTCCTTGCGGCGGATGAAGGAAACCATCGGCGACGTGGATCTTCTGGTGATCTCCAGCCAGCCCGAGAAGGTCATGGACTTTTTCGTCTCCCTGCCCGGCGTCGTCAAGGTCTGGGGCCATGGGTCCACCAAGTCCTCGGTGCGCCTCAAAGAAGGCCTGGACATGGACCTCAGGGTCATCCCCCCGGCCAGCTACGGCGCGGCCCTGCAATATTTCACCGGCTCCAAGGAGCACAACATCGCGCTCCGCAAGATTGCCATTGACCAAGGCTATAAGCTCAGCGAATACGGCCTTTTTCAGGGGGACACGCCGGCGGCCGCGGAGAGGGAAGAAGAAGTCTACGCCCAGTTGGGCCTGGCCTGGATCCCCCCGGAACTGCGGGAGGACCGGGGGGAGATCGACGCGGCTGTGCATGGCCGACTCCCGGAGTTGATCGGTTATCAGGACCTCAAGGGAGACTTGCACGTCCACAGCAATTGGAACGGCGGCAAGGAGCCCATCCGGGAGATCGCGGCTGCGGCCCGGGAGATGGGCTATGAATACGTGGGCATCTCCGACCATACGAAATTCCTGAAGATTGAACACGGGCTGGACGAGGCGAGGCTGCGGCAGCGGAACCGGGAGATTGACGCCATCAACCTGGAGCTGCGGCAAGCAGGGGTCAACTTCACCGTGCTCAAGGGCTGTGAAGCCAATATCATGGCCGACGGCTCCATTGATATCGCCGATGAGGTGTTGGCGGAAATGGACTACGTCATTGCCGGGGTGCACTCCCAATTCAAGATGCCCCGGGAGGAGATGACCCAGAGGCTGCTCACCGCCATGGCCAACCCCCATGTGGACATCATTTCCCACCCCACCGGGCGCCTATTGAAGAAGCGGGACGAATATGACCTGGCCCTGGATCAGATTTTGGAAGGGGCCAGGGCCACCGGGACGGTCCTGGAAATCAACTCCTATCCGGAGAGATTGGACCTCAATGACTTGAATATTCATACCTGCAAAAACCTGGGCATCAAGATGGTGATCAACACCGATGCCCACCAGGTGGACCAATTAAGGCTCATGCGGTTCGGCATCGCCCAGGCCCGGCGCGGCTGGGCTGAAAAGGAGGACATCATCAACGCCTGGCCGGTGGAGAAGTTATTGCAGATGCTGAAATGAACGTTGGGGCTGGGCGGGTGAAGGAATGGCTGGGGCCGGGCCGGGAACGGCTTGACGGATGGGGTCCCACAGGCCATAATGGCGCAACTCCAGGGCCGTAGGAAGGAACACCCCCCCGGGGAAATAGGAAATGGCCCGCTGCAGGGGAGCTGGCTCCGGGTCACTTGGACGCGCCGGTTTTCACCCCCATGGTGCCATGAAAGAACTCTTTGACCAGAAGCAGGTCGCCAGACTGGCAGGGATCTCCGAGAGCCAGGTGCGCTATTGGGACAGCGTCGGTCTCATTCCCCACGTGGAGCGCCGGAAAGGCAGGTTGTTCTTTGATTTCCAGGCCCTGGTGGCCTTCCGTACGGTCAAGGAACTCCTGAATCGGGGGGCCTCCTTGCGGAAGATCAGAAAATGCCTGGCCCAGTTGCGCCAGCGGCTCCCGGAACTGGGACAACCCCTTTCCGAGGTGCGGGTGGCCATTCGGGGGGACCAGATCATCTTTGGCAAAGACAGCCAGACCTTTACTCCGGAAGGGCAGCTGCTCATCAAGTTTGAGACCGATGGGGGGGCTGCCCCCTCCTTGCCGGCGGACCCGGCGGAGGAGCTCTTTTTCCAGGGGCTGGCCGGGGAGGAGATGGGGGAGTTGGAGGAGGCCCGGGAGAAGTATGAAGCCGCCCTGGACCTCAAACCCGAATATCCCGATGCCCTGGTCAATCTGGGCCACCTTCTGTACCGCTTGGAAATGCACCCCGCAGCCGAATGGGCCTACCGCCGGGCCTTGTACCTCAATCCGGATCATCCGGAGGCGAACTACCAGCTGGCCAGGCTCCTGGAGGAGCGGGGAGACCTGGATAACGCCCTCCTGTTCTACCGTAAGGCCCTCCATGAGGACCCGGAGTTCGCGGACGCTTGTTTCCACCTGGGCCGGGTCCTGGAAAAACGGGGTGACGTCGAGAGGGCCGGGAAATACTGGCGGCAATATCTGCTTCTGGAGCCCGAAAGCGAATGGGCCGCCTTTATCCGCCAGTGGCTGGGGGAAGAAGACCATGACCCTTGACCTGGACCAGTTCCGGGCCGGCAGGTTTAGCCTCCCCGGCTCCTCCCGGGACGAGCTGCCCCCCTGTTGCGGCCGCTGCCTCTATCTGGCCGCAGACCAGGCAACGGTCTGTTTCTGTGACGCTTCCTATTATTTCTGCACTTACAGCTGGCCAGACAAGCTGACCGAGACCACCCCGCCCTGCCTTCAAGAGGTTTAACTCCATTGGGGACCCCTGGGCCTCATAGATGAGCGGGGCCACACCAGCCGGGGCTACCGGGACATTGCCTAGGCCTTCTCCCAGGCCCAGGGGAGTCTGGATTTTCTGGGGCCTGTCCCCGATGTTGCCTAGATTTTATGGTTTCCTTTGGAGAAGGGGGGCCTTAGGCGTTTCTCTTCATGGAAGACCCCGGCTGGTCCGGTTTAGCAGTCATGAACCTAGCGGCAATTGTCGGAATTCGACCGCAGCTGCTTGCTGTGCCTGCAGGCGCAGGGCATCAATTTCCTCGGCATTCCTTCGCAATAGTGAAACAATTTCGTAATCCAACGCCTGCTTTTCGGCCATCTCCAGAATAATTTTCAGCACCTGGTCGACCCTCATACCCCGCCGATATGGTCTGTCTTCGGTGAGGGCCGTGAACACATCAGCCACCCCAATAATCCTGGCCCCCAAAGGCAGATCTTGGCCTTGGAGATGAAAAGGGTAACCGCTGCCATCTAGCCGCTCGTGGTGAAAAGCAGCCCAGGTGTTGATAGTGCTGAAATCCGAGAGGTTCTGGAGTGAGCGGAATGAGTAGAAAGGATGGCTGCGAATGACGTTGAACTCTTCACCAGATAAGGCCGAAGGCTTTTCCAGGATTTCCTTTGACACTACCAACTTGCCCAAATCATGCAAAAAACCTGCGACCTCCATCATCCGGCATTCCCTCTGGGAGAAGCCAGCCAACCGGGCAATGCCAATAGCGGTGGCCGCCACCCCGCTGGAGTGGGTGGCAGTATATGGACTCCGAAAATCAATGATGCGATGAAACAATTTGGCCAGGCCGGTCAGGGTCTTGGTATCTAATTCCGCACTCCCCAAAGCGACCTCCCGGGAAAGGATAGAGCCAATAGTCAAGGAATTTACATCGAACCAGAAATACTCCTTACTTATTAGGGCTTGTAAAGCTTCTACCAGCTTGGGTATGAACATCTTCCCTGACTGGGTGGCGATGCGTTGGCGAATCTCTGGAACCTGGCCTAAAATCTCCCGTTCTTTATCAATAAGAACCGCTACTCGGTCAGCCAGATGGAGGATGTGGCTGCCTAAAGGCACTTCCGCTCCTTGAAACTCTGCCCCCCTGCCCTCCTCCCAGGGGACATGATGGAACCGTACGTAAGTGGCGATGGGAGAAAACGGGGCAAACGTCTGGAGCAGTGAATCGCCGATGGCTGCATGCAGGTGGGGATGTTTGTTTTCAAATTCCAGTAGGGAAAGTCTCTCCTGTAGCGACAGTGCCCCCACATCGTGTAAGGCTCCCGCCAGCGCCAATGCCTTCTGTTGTTCCACCGGTAAGCCCAGCTCTTTTCCCAGCTTGAGGGCAATGTACGCCACCCGTTTGTGATGGTCCACCAACGTCGGAGACACTAAATCAATTACGTTTGACAGGCATATCACCAAGTCAAACAGAGTGGTTTGTATATCTTCAGCCATTGATGCCTTTCCTTATTAAACTTTACAGGTAGTTATCGGTCAGAGAGATAATCTATTCTTATAAAAGCGGCAGGTCACCCTGGTGCTCCAGAAATTAAGGACTGGGCGAGGATTATGGAAAACCGAGATTATGCAGCAGTATCGGCCACCATGTCCAAGAAAAGGTTTTTGGACGTTCCAGCCCAGGTTCAATCCCAAGAACGTCTCTCCTGTTTCGACCAAATCATCTTAAATTGTCTAAGATAGCACAAATTCCCCTCAAAATGTATCTTTTACCAGGTTATTGGCCCACTATCCCCCTGCGAGCTTATCCTTCCCGAGTAGGCGGCCGACGATGGCCCCCAGGCCAGCACTGCCTGGAGCAGTCCGCAACTCACGACCGCAGCCCTGCCGACCTGCGCCAGCCCAGCCCCCGGCCCTGCCCGAGATCAAGTATTTTTAACTATCCAAATCCCACTCCGGGGCTTGGTTTTAGGGTCCTTCTCCTTGAAATTCAGTGCGGTGATGCCTACCTTGCTTTCACTAACGCACTTTCTCCCAAGGGATATTAAATTTAAGGGAAAAGGAAGGGCAGGGGACATGAAGAAACTGGTAATTTTGGGCAGCGGCACCGGCGGCACCATTATCGCCGCCAAGATGCGGGCATTATTATCCGAAACCCAATGGGAAATCACCATCATCGACCGGGACTGGCAGCACCACTACCAACCCGGATGGCTCTTCATTCCCTTTGGTATTTACACCGCCCAGGACTGCGTCAAACCCAAGGTCAAATATATCCCGCCAGGGGTCAAATTTGTGCTGGATGAAATAACCGCCATCGATCCGGCCCAAAAGCAGGTAAAGACCAAGAGGGACACCTACCCCTATGATTGGCTGGTGATTGCCACCGGCTGCCGCCTCGTCCCCGAAGAAGTGGAGGGCATGATGGAAGGCTGGGGGCGGGATATCCACAATTTTTATTCCCAGGACGGCGCGGTGGCCCTGTATGAGAAACTGAAATACTTCGAGAAGGGCCGGGTGGTCATTAATATCGCCGAATTGCCCTTCAAGTGTCCGGTAGCCCCCCTGGAATTCGCCTTTATGGCCGACTGGTATTTCACGGTCAACGGGGTGCGGCCCCATATCGAGATCGAGCTGGTGACCCCCCTGGGCGCGGCCTTCACCAAACCGGTGGCCGCCGGGATCTTGGGCCATATCTGCGAGCAGAAAAATATCAAGGTGACCACCAACTACCAGATCGCCCAGGTGAATGCAGGCAAAAAAACCATCGTCTCCTACGGGGGGGAGGAGGTCCCTTATGATCTCCTGGTGGCCATCCCTCCGAATTTCGGGGCCCAGTGCCTCATCGACAGCGGCCTGGGGGACCCCATGGGTTACATGGATACCGACCACCACACCTTGCAGGCCAAGAACTACGACCATGTCTATGTGATTGGCGATGCCACCAACGTTCCCACTTCCAAGGCCGGGGCCGTGGCCCACTATGAGGCCGACACCATCGCCGCCAACCTGCAGCGGGAGATCGACGGCCAGCCGCCCCGGCCCGATTACGACGGCCACGCCACCTGACTGGTGGTCACCGGTTACGAGAAGGGGTCCCTTCTCGACTTCAACTACAAAATTGAGCCCCTGCCGGGGAAATTCCCCTTTCCGGGCCTCGGCCCCATGGACCTCCTGAAGGAAAGCTTTGCCAATTATGTCGCCAAGATGATGTTCCGGTGGGTCTATTACAACCTGATGCTCAAGGGCAGCCATCTGCCCCTGGAAACCCAGTTTGTCATGGCCGGGAAGGTGCGGGGTATTTTGTCCCCGGATATCGAGATGCCCCTCAGGAGGAAACGGCCATGACCAACGAGGAACTGCTATTGGAAAGGCTGGCCCGCATCGAGGAAAGGCTGGAAGGGGTCGCCCGGGTGGAGCAGCAGCTTGAGGAGTGGGCCAGACCTTGGGAATCCCTGAGTGACCTGGGCCGGGATCTCTCCATCCTCATGGACCCGGCCGCCAGGAGGTTGACCGAAGAACTGGTGGAAGTGGAAATAGGCTTCCAGTTGGAGGACTTCTTTGCTCTCCTCAAACGGCTCCTTCCCAGTCTCAGATACCTCACCTGGGGCATGGAACAGTTGGAAAACCTCATCGACTGGTGGGCCGATATGGAGCCGGTGTTGAAAGTCGCGGTGCCCAAGATGATCGACCGGTTGGATGTCCTGGAGCAGCAGCGGGTATTCAGTAGTTTTGCCAGGATCTTTTCGGTGGAGATGCTCCAGTTCATGGGCAGGCTTTCGGAGGTGGCCCTGGCCGCGCGTCTGGAGGAGGCCAAACCCCGGGGGCCCTTGGGACTGCTCTGGCAGATGCGGAGCCCGGAATGCCGCCGGGGGCTGGGGGTCCTCCTGGAGCTGACCCGGGCCCTGGGCCGGATGCAGCCGGAGCCCGCAACGGCCCCTTAGTCCGGTCCGGAAAAGGCGTGGGCAGGGGAAGGGGCCGGGGGCCGGGGCCCCTGCCTCTTCCCCGAAATTCCTTGTTACTGCCTTGATTCTCCAGGGTAAGGGTAGTTTGAGTTAAAGACAAAAATAAATCAAAGTCCCAACTTATTCTTGACACGGACAAAATAGGTCCTAGAATTTATGAATGGGAAAAGGTGCGGTATTTCTTTCCACCTAAGCGCTTAGCGAAAGGAGCCCATAAATGGTACGCACCGCAAAATGGTCTACAGTCCTGGCGTTGTCAGTCTTAGCGGTTTTTTTGGTAATCACCTCTTCAGCCTTTGCCCAACCCCGGATTATGTCGCAGGATGTCTATACCCCTCTAGCCAAAGGGTATGATTTGATGCGGGACGGCAAATATGTTGCCGCTGAAGCCGAGTTCAAATCGGCCTTGAGCAAGGACCGCTATAACCCCTTTGCCCTGAATAATCTGGCAGCCATCAAGACTCAGGAAGGCAAGCTGAAAGAGGCCATGGCTTACCTGACGGACGCGCAGGCCCATGCGAAAGATTATCTCGATAAGTACCAGGAAGTCTGCTTTACCGGCGGCCTCTGCACGGGCGTCAAACCTGTGAAAGTGTTGGGCAATGAGAGCGCCATTGCCAAAGTGGTGGCCGAGAATATGGCGAAGCTGAAGGCCAAAATCGCCGCCACCCCCGAAAAGCCGGTGCCCTCAACCCCTCCTCCCATGGAGAAAGTGCCAGTCGAAAAGAAAGGCAAGTAAGACGGCTTCCCTTAACTCTGGTTAATTGTAGCCGCTCCTTTTCCCTGCTGTCCAGACTTTACCGTGATTTTGTACCTCCGAGAGGCCAGGGCGGGTATCCCGCCCCGGCCTTTTCCTTTTCCTTGGACATCTTCAAGTCTATGGTTTCATACCATTTCGCAATCAAAAGACATTGAACTGTAGGGGCGAATCTTGTATTCGCCCTGTGCGGGCGGGCGAACCCAAGGTTCGCTCCTACAAGAAAATTGCCGTTAGATTGCGACTTGGTATCAGTTATTACTCGGAGTAAGAACTCATCTGCATTTACTGTCATTCTGAGGCCCCGCAGGGGCCGCAGAATCTAGGCCCTTACCTTCGTTCAGGATGACATACTGGTTTTGGGAAGAGCTCTCAAGCTGCCGTCAAAGAGAATTTTGGCTGGAGGCGCCTCCTTATGTCCGTCCTTGGCTGGCGCAGACCTGGGTAAGCCCCGATAACAGTACTTTGCTTTATGCCTCGGACTAGCCTATAATTTTCTCATCTCTGCGCTTCTGGTAGAAAAGAAACCATGCTCTACACCACCCAAAAAGGCGAATCCTTCGACCTGGAGAAAGATTTCTCCGGGCCGGAGCGCCACATCCTCCAAAAATTGTTGCTCTGGCGGGACCTGGCCGCCAGCGTGGAGGAATTCCGCCGTAAGAAGCAGGAGGCCCTAAATAAGGGCTGGGGGGATTCCGGCCCGGTCCCGGCCAGCCGCAATATGCAAGTCCTTACCAAGGACCTGGAGGAAGAGGTGGCCCGGCGTCTCCGGGCGGCGCAGCAGGATTAATGTAGGGCGGGCATGGCCCGCCATAATATGCTTCTTCGACCGCCAGACCGGCGAAGTGTTGACCGTCTTTCCAGAAGAGATGGACGCAGAAGATGCACAGAGGCTGGAGGCTGACCCCGATCGCTATCTGCTTATTGAGCCGGTTCCTTCTTGGATGGGCTATAATATTATGGCGGATTTCGTGGCAACCTTGCCGGAGAGTAAGGTCCGGTGGGAGTTAGATAAGGCGCTCCAGCAAAATAGGCCCGTCCGCAGCTTCAAAGATGTATTGCTCAAATACCCTTTGGAGCAGGAGGCCTGGTTTCGTTTCCATGAACAAGCCTTCATCAAAATTATCCTGGAATGGCTGGTGGATCACGGCGTGCATGTAATTCTCGTGCCCTTGCTGCCGCAGCCATAATCTCTGGCGGGCTCAGAGGCCCATCCCAGCTTTACAAAGCAATTCACTATCAGGCTCAGGCTCAAGACTGAGGCCACATTCTTCAGAGACCAAACCTTGTCCCACTTTCTTCCCGCCGCCCAGCAATTCACCCCCCAGGGCCGGGTCCTGGAGGTCCGGGAATACGGCCAGGGCAATGTCAACGACACCTTCCTGGTGACCCTGGCGGGCGCGCATACCAAAAATTTCATCCTGCAGCGCCTCAATACCCGGGTCTTTCCCCACCCGGAACTGATCATGCAGAACCTGCGCGTCTTTACCGCGCACCTGCATGGGCGTCTGCCCAGGGAGCCTCTGCCCCCGGGCCGCCGCTGGGAAGTGCCCGCAGTGCTCCTGACCCTGGACGGGGCTGACCATTGGCTTGATCCGGGGGGGTCCTTCTGGCGGGCCCTCAGCTTTATTGACCACGCCCAGTCTTACGACACCATCCAGGACCTGGAGCACGCCCGGGAAGTGGGCTATGCCCTGGGCCTGTTCCACCATCTTCTCAGCGACCTGTCCCCGGAAAGACTGGCGGACACCCTCCCCGGGTTTCATATCATCACCTCATATTTGCGGCACTATGATGGCGTCAATGCCCAAAACCCCGGCAAGAGGTCCCCGGAAGCGGACCTTTGTCACCGCTTTATCAAAGAGCGCCGGGGTGGGGCCGGGGTCCTGGAAGAGGCCAAGGCCCAGGGGAAGCTGCCCCTCCGGGCCATCCACGGCGATCCCAAGGTGAACAACGTCCTGCTGGATCAGGCCACCGGCCGGGCCGTGGGCCTGGTGGACCTGGACACGGTCAAACCCGGCCTGGTGCACTATGATCTGGGGGACTGCCTCCGCTCCGGGGGCAACCCCCTGGGGGAAGAAACCGATGATTGGCAGAAAGTGCGCTTTGCTCTGGACATCTGCCGGGCCCTCCTTCAGGGCTACCTTTCCCGGGCCCGGGACTTCTTCACCGCCGCTGACTATGACTATCTCTATGAGGCCATCCGTCTCCTGACCTGGGAACTGGGGCTGCGCTTCTTTACCGATTATTTGGCGGGAAATGTCTATTTCAAGGCGAAGGGGCCGGAACATAACCTGGCCCGGGCCCTGGTGCAGTTTCAGCTGGCCGCGAGCATCGAATCCCAGGAAGGGGCCATCAGGGGCATCATCAAGGAATTATCTAAAGGAGGGCGCTAAGGGCCGCAGGCCTGACCTGCGACTGCCATCCCGGGCCCAAAGCTAAAAAAGGGCCGGATATCTCTCCGGCCCCTGGCAATTACTTGGTAGCGGGGGTAGGATTTGAACCTACGACCTTCGGGTTATGAGCACTAAGGGAAATATTTACCCCACCTTACCCGCCTATCATAAACCCCATTAAGTTCTTTCATAATTCCGTCTTCTCTTTCTCCTTGACTTACTCAATTTTACCTATATATTGCTCTCAGGTGTGGGGAATAGTGTGGGGAATGGAAGGAGGGCCTGTCCATGCCAAGTTTAAAGAGGTTCAAGACGAATTACCCTGGCGTGTTCTTTATCGAGGGGACCTCCCCGACGACAGGCAAGCCAGAGAAGATTTTTTATATCCGCTATCGCAAGGCCGGGAAGATGATTGAGGAAAAGGCGGGGCGGCAATTCGATGATGACATGACCCCAGCCCGGGCCTCCTTAATCCGGGGAGAGCGGGCGCAAGGAAAGAAACCGACCCGACAAGAGGCCAGGGAGCAACGGAAAGCGGCTAAACAGGCAGAGGCCGCACGATGGACAATCAATCGCCTGTGGCAGGAATACCGGGACCGAAGACCAGGGCTCAAGGGCTTAATCACCGATGAAAACCGCTATCAAAACCACATCAAGCCTATCCTGGGGGACAGGGAGCCCCACACTCTTACCCCGTTTGACGTGGACCGGCTACGCCTTAAACTTCTCAAAACCCGCAAGCCCGGCACGGTTAAAAACGTCCTGGAACTCTTGCGCCGCCTGGTGAATTTCGCCGCTAAGAAGCACCTCTGCCCTGTTCCTTCCTTCATTATCGAAATGCCCAAGGTAAATAATCTGAAGACTGAAGACCTTAATCCGGATCAGCTGGCCGCCCTTCTGGAGGCCATGGACCGGGACCCTAATTTGCAGGCCGCCAATTTCATGAAAATGGCCCTGTTCACTGGCATGAGGCGGGGAGAACTCTTCCGGCTGCAATGGCAGGACGTGGATTTTGAGCGGGGCTTTATTCATCTGCGCACCCCTAAGGGCGGCCAGGATCAGAAGATACCTTTGAACCAAGCGGCCCGGGAACTCCTGGAGGCGCACCCCAGGACTGACGGCAGCCGTTATGTCTTCCCCGGGCGCGGGGGACGGCAACGCACAGACATCAATAAGCAGGTGACACGCATTAAAGAGGCGGGGGGTCTGCCTAGGGACTTCCGGGCGCTCCACGGCCTGCGGCACGTTTACGCGTCCATGCTGGCCTCTTCCGGCCAGGTGGACCTTTACACCCTGCAAAAGCTCCTGACCCACAAGAGCGCGGCCATGACCCAGAGATACGCCCACCTGCGGGATGACGCCCTGCGCCGGGCCTCGGACCTGGCCGGGGACCTGTTAGGGCAGGTGGTCAACGGCAAACAGCGGAAAATCGCCAACTTGGAGGAATAGAGAGATGGAACCGGGAAACCTGGAAAACCTGGTGGAGAAGGTGAAGGCTATCGCCCACGGCCCTAATGCCGACCTGTTGGAAAAATTCATTGACTTGCTTTATGGGCAGGAGATGGAGGAAGAATATTTCTCCCCAGAAGACTTGGCCGCCATTGAGGAAGGCATGAAAGCAAGTCTGAGCGGGGATCGTTCGCAATTCATCCCTTGGGAAGAATATAAAGCCAGGCGGGGCTTATGATCTACCGGATAGAACTTCACCGGGAAGCGGAAAAGACCCTTGACCGACTGGACCGGACTACCGCCAGGCGCATCGAAGCCAAGATAGACGAACTGATCCAGGACCCTTTCAATCCCCGCCTGTCCCGCCAAATGGAGACGGATCCAGAAGCCCGGTACTCCCGGGTGGGAGACTGGCGGATCATCTACCGAGTGAACGAGGCGGCGGGAACCCTGGACATTGCGGCTATCCGGCCCCGGAGTTCGGCCTACAAATAGAGGAGGCGGTTTATGGACCCCCCGCTTATTGACAAAGACCTATTGGCCATGATCGAAGCTATTAACCAAGGCCCCAACCGGGATGCTTTGAGAAAGTTCGTGGAATTTCTTTATGAAGAACAAGAGGAACTTACCCCAGAGGAATGGCGGGCCATCCGGGAGGGTCAGGAAGACGCCAGGCAGGGCCGGGTGATTACTCTGAAAGAGTATGAAAAGGCCCGGGGCCTGTGAGCTTCCTGAGTGACCTTTGCCAAGAGGAAGTATGGCAAACCAGTGGCTATCTGAATCTAAGGGACTAGAAGATAGCTGATCGGGAAGGGAATAAGGAAAGCCATGGAATATTGGCTGACAGCGGCTGGCGGCTTTCTTGCCGGGGCCGGCCTGATTTTCTGGGTGCGATTCGATTGCCTGAGAAAAATGCAACGGCTAATTGATATGCACAGGCGTCTCTGTCCTTGGCGGAGACAGTGAACACGGCTATCCGGCCCCTGGGGGCCAGAAGATAGCGGGCCAGCCTGGGTGCAGCACCACCTGGCCGGCCCTACCACCACACAAACCTGCAAAGGAGGTTCATGTCATGGCTGATGAACATTTTACCACAGGTTCTGAAGAGAATAAACCTCAGGACCCATCTGCTGAGGCCATAACCCAGGTCTGCGAAGAATGCGGTGAGGAAATGAAAGCCCGGCCCGGCAAGACAATCGGCTATGTCTGTGAAAAAATACAGATGAGAGCGGAAAAGGAAGAAGAAATCAAGAAGCAGGAGGAAGCAATCAAGCAGAAGATTGTTATGGAAAACACTTACTCCATAGGTCTCGTGGATCTTCTCTTAGATACCACCCATAATCTTCAATCGTTTTGCAAGATACTCGACATCGGCGGCCCGGAATGTGAGGAATATGATCAAATTTTTCAGGTTCTCAAGCCCCTCATAGAGTGCCAGCACGCAACCCTTGAAAAAATAGGGGTATTTATTTTTAATGCTATTGGAGATATTCAAATCTTGGTTTGCAACGAGGTCATGCAAGTTGATGGCAAATCCTATAGGGAGGGGGAATTCTATAAAGCCGAATTGAAACCAAAAGAGGCCCCACCATTACCAAGACTATATAAACTGGCCGAATCTCCGGCTTAGACTAACTTAAAAAGTTCCAAAGATAGGGAGCGCGACCCGACAAGGGGGGGATTTCCTGACCCTGCCTTCCCCGGATTCCCCCCCAGGACCGCGACAGGAGGCGGTTCACATGCCCCACGATAAGCCTCATCGCACCATGGGCGATATCCTCAAAGAGATTTCAATCTCCCGCAACGCTTCAAAAGAGAAGTATTCTATTAAGGTTCCCAAAATTAAAATAGCGGAACCTGAAGACCTTTCCCCTGAACAGCTAAGTATTATCAATAATGGGTTAAAAAATGGAGTCCTTTATCTGTTTCTTGATCATGATAATTCTGCTTCAACAATATCAGCGCCTTTAACTACTAAACAGCAGGATATTATCAAACTCCTAAATAACACTAATAAGAGTCTTAAAGAATACGATGGATTAAATCATAAAGCGTGTAAACTATTAAAAGACGATAAACGATATTGTGAGCTAAGAGAGGAATACCTTGAATTGATGAAGGAAGCTGTTCGTGCTGGGCTACTTTGGCATCATTTAGTTCATGAGTTCATTTACACCTATAAAGCACTTGGTGATAAGGAGATTTTAAGAAAAATAAAGCGAGGTTGGGAAACAGATGTTCAACGCCCTCTTACGATAACTGACTTTTCGTTTATAAATCATCTCGAAAAAATAGCAGAGTACAGAATAGAAGGTAAGTCATGGCCCCAGATTCGCCAGATTTTGATGAAGCACAGAATTATCAAAAAAATAACCTGGCAGGCGCTACGTATGAAATTTAAAAAAGCCTGGGAAGAGGCATTCAAAGAGGTCAATAAAAAGCCTCCTCCCATTCCTTGACCTTCATTTCCACCGAGATCCCCCCCTCCTTCCGGACTGTGAACAGCCCAAAAATTTTCTCGCCCTTTAACAGCAACACTCTCCGGTAAAAAAAGCACCACAACCATTTTGGCAGAAAAAAATTATTACCTGAATTTTCTGGTATGCCTGAGAAAGATCAGGCACATACAGGAGGTTTTAGTTTCATGGAAACGGATCGTTATCTAACAACGGCAGAGGTGGTGCAAATTACTGGGCGGGCATATCAAACTTGGGCGAATGAGAGATTTAACGGGCTTGGAGTGCCCTATTACAAGGTAGGGAGGAGCATACGTTATAAGTTGAGTGACATTATCTCGTTTATGGAAAAACATCGGGTAGACCCCGAGGCCCGGTTATGTTCAGCAAATGTAGCGGGGGAAGGGGCTGACCAAAACGGCGACCATGTTGGCCGGTAGGGGAAGGCACCATGGCCAGCATTGATACCATCCGCCTATCCCTTTCTTGTGGGCAGCCTGGGTGCGCCTGCGGGCAACCCCGGGGGCATGTCCATTGCCCAGCGCATGATCCGATGCGCACTGATAAAACCCCTTCCCTCTCCCTTTCCGTAAGCGGGGCCGGCAAGATTCTGTTTCACTGTTTTAACGGTTGTTCCCAAGACCAGGTACATTCTGCCCTTGTAGGCATGGGGCTTTGGCCTTCTTCCGTCAAAGGGAAAAATTATAAATATAAAAAAAAGAAGCAAAATAAGGCTTCCGGTAAAGGGCGCAACACTGCAACACCCACCCAAAAGGCTAATAAAAAAAGAAAGTTGGGTGTTGTATCCACCACTGCAACACCGGGCAACAGTCCTGCGGCATCTCCCGGTCTTGGCCTAGCAGAACTGGCCGAAGCAAAGAAGCTCCCAGTTGATTTCCTGGCTGGTCAGGGTTTGACCGACAAAAAAGTGCAGGATTCTCTTTGCGTAGTCATCCCCTACATGAACGAGGCCGGTGAAGTGGCAGCGGTGCGCTATCGCCATTGCCTGGAGGTAGGACAGCGCTTCTCCTGGCGCAAGGGCAATAAGGTCTTGCTTTATGGTCTCTGGCGGCTGTCAGAGGTCAGGAAGGCCGGTTGGGTGTTGCTGGTGGAAGGGGAAAGCGACTGCTGGACCGGCTGGCTTTTGCGTATTCCCGCTCTGGGGTTGCCGGGAAAAACCACCTGGCGGCCGGAGTGGGCCGAACACCTAAAGGGATTGAAGGTCTACCTCTGGCAGGAACCGGACGCGACAGAACTACCCGGGAAGGTCCTGCGAGACATCCCTCACCTGAAAGTTATTCAGTCCCCACCGGGATTCAAGGACCTGAACGAGGCGCACCTGAAGGGAGAAAATGTCTCGGCTTTGCTGAACAAACTCAAGGCGGCTGCGGTCCCGGCTGAGACATTGCGCCAAGCAGAGCGGGCAGCCAAGGCCAAGGAACTTGAAAAGGCTGCTTGGCCGATTCTGTCCGCCCGGGACCCTCTCGACCATGTGCGCCAAGCTGTTCTCTCTCAAGGGTATGGCGGCGACGTAAAGCAGCCCATCATCGTCTATCTGGCGGCCACGTCGCGGCTCCTGGCGATGAGGATTGGAGCCATGCCGGTACACCTGTTGCTGGTGGCTCAATCCACTGCCGGGAAATCTTATCTGCTGATGGTCATCTTAAAGCTTTTGCCTGGTGAAGCATACCATTCCATTGACGCCGGTTCCCCCCGGGCGCTCATTTACGACGACGCTGACTTGCAGCACCGGGTCCTTGTTTTCGGGGAAGCCGATTCTTTACCTGCTGGCGAAGATAACGCGGGGGCCAGTGCTGTTCGTAATTTGCTTCAAGACCACTGCCTTCATTACGACGTGACCGATAAAAATTCCGAAACCGGCCAATTTATGGTCAGGAAGATTCGCAAGCCTGGCCCTACCGTGTTGATTACTACCTCCACGAGGCGATTAGGACATCAGTTTGATACGCGGGTCTTCTCTTTACCAGTGGCGGATACCCCGGAAAAGATTGGAGCGGCGCTTATGGCGCAAGCCGAACTCGAACTTAAGGGCGACATGGGCGACATGGTTTCCCATAATGCACTCATCGCCTTTCAAGGTTATCTCCAAGCCCTGGCCCCCTGGAATGTCGTGGTTCCATTTGCCAAGGAGCTTGCCGCCGAAATTAAACGCACGGCCACGGCCACCCGCATCTTGAGAGACTTTGCCCGGCTCGTTTCCTTGATTAAATCCGTGGCAATCATCCGTCACCGACATCGCCAGAGGGATGACGCTGGGAGGATTATCGCTCAGATTGATGATTACTCTACAGTTTTTAAATTGGTGGGGCCGATGTACGAGGCCACCTTGACAGGGGCCACAAAAGAACTGCGGGTCACGGTTGAGACCGTGGCAAAGATGCTGAAGAAACAAGAAAGCGTCACAGCCACCACCCTTGCGGTGCGTCTGGGCATACATCCAAGCACTGCATCACGCCGCGTGACATCGGCCATTAATATGAGGTGGTTAATCAACCGGGAAACTAGGCAGGGTTTGCCTTGGGCCTTGGAGATAGGGGAACCACTACCGGAGCCTCAAGGCTTGCCCGCCCCCGAGATTTTAACTGCTGCAACCGTTGCACCATTGCATTCACCCCAAAAAACCGCGCAACACTCACAACCTACCGAAAGTGTTGGAGATATCGCCAACCGTTGCACTGTTGCAGGCGTTACCGGAACTCTGACATGTCCAGTACAGAAAGACGGTCAGGAGGAGTGCATTAAGGAGGTGGTACTGTGATGAACCCCGGCATTGCGGCGGTGAAGAAGCTGGTAGCCATGGGCTACCGACCCCATCTGGAAGGCGACAACATTCGCTTGCGGCATGAAGGCCAGGGGGCCCCGGCCCCTGCCCAGGTTTCCCCCCTCCTGGACGTGGTTAAAGCTCACAAAGACGAGGTGCGCCACTTCCTCAAATACTACTGCCCCCGATGCGGCGGCGCGGCCACCTGCCCGGATTACGAGGGGCGGCCCTTGTGCCTATCGTGTGATTGGCAGGAGCTAACCCGCCTTTATCCAGCTTTGAGAGTGAAGCATTGATTACCGTCAACACTGAGGGTCTATTCTATTAGGGAGGCAGACCATGCCTGAAGATGTGCAAGAACCACAACCAATTTCACCTGAAGGAATAAAAGAAAATCAACCCTCCACGTCTAGCTTAGCGGATGTGGCCCGGAAATGGCTGCAAATCCGGGACGCCATTCATCAAGCCACAGCGCGGGGGCTAGGCCGCTGGTTGGCGGGCCCAGGCAATCCACGCAGAATTTTAAATCCGTTCCTCGGACTAGGTGGCCCCGGGCCAGGTAAAGCTTACGGTCCCGGGGGATTGAGGGGCGTGGGGGCGATGGGGGGCAGGTTAAGAGTCACCGAGGATGAAGGCTCCCGCCCCATGGTTTCTTTACGCGAGGTGGCCTTGCGTAACCCCCTAATCCAGGAAAGCAAAATTAAGGTGGAAGACCTGCCTTTCGGGGTACCTGGACAAATCAACTATCAAGACCCGCTACGACCCACAATTACACTGGCCCCGCTTGTTAGCCCTTATACCGACCCCGGCGCCACCGCAGTCCATGAGCTGCATGGTCATGCCATGCATGGCCCAGCCGCTTGGCGGGCGAGGGACCTGGCGGAAATGGAAAGAGTTATTAGGCCCCAAGCAGAGGGCATGGCGGAAGGAGTGGTTAAGAATTTGTATGGGGCCATAGCACCTCCATCGGCCTATGATCAAATTTACGGCGGTGATCAGAATTATCAGATAGCTAAGGCCCGGGGTGAATTACTGCCCCAGTATATCGCTGAAACCGGTAAAGTCTCCCCTTGGCAGGTCGTCCAAAATGTTATCTTTGGCCGGCCACCTGCATCTCCGGAACCAAAGCCGGAAACCCCTGTAGCCCAGGAACCCCCGAAAAATCAACCACCCTCTCCGAGAGGTGCTCTCCGGGCCTTCGGGATCAAGCCCAGGCAACCTGAAGTCCTTGGGCCTGTAGGTGGATCATCTTCCGGCGATTTGAAACGGAAGGCATTCGGGATAAGGCCCACGTCCGCTGAAAGGTTGGAGGAAATGTTTGGCAGGATGTGGGATTGATCTTTTAGCTTCTTCAATAAGGAGCTTCGAAGCCAATGACCAGCAAAGACGAAAACACTGTTAATGGCAGGAAGAAGCCGGTTTTTCTTTCTGATCTCACCAAGCGCTTCAGGATTGTCTTGGAAGAAGGGTCTGAGCGTGGGGCCGATCATCTGGGTTTCTGCCAACTAATACCTTGCAAGGGGTTTAGGCCCGGGCCAGGGCAATCAGGTCCGTTCATTGGGCTCCATTCAGAGGCCCCGCTGGTCTTAATGCTTTACACAGACAGGGTCCAGAACGCCAAAAACATATGGAACGCTATCGAGCAGCGTCCTGGGACCCGGGCTGATTTCGCTCTTGACGGCGAAGCGTTAATCTTCTTTGGCCCCGAACTTTTAAAGATAGTGGCGGAGATGGCCGGTGGACGGAAGCGGCGGCAGCTTTCAGCAGAGCACCGGGCAAAATTGGTGGAGGCCGGGAAAGCGGGTAGGGCGGCCTTAAAAAAATGGCGGGCGCAAAGGGTACAGAGTCAAAATTCGACCCCAAATGAGGCTCCAGGACCCCAGGCAATGGAAAACGATGTTGGGATTGGGGGGAGCGTTTTTTGAGTGGCCCAAGGAAAGGGCAAGGGAGAAAACGGGGGCCGCGGCGAGTGATGTCCCTTCCGAACTCCTTAAAAGAGTCCAGAAGTCCCCCCTCTTTACGCCCGAGGCGTCTCCGCGGCCACCTGCTTCGGGAAAAGAGCGAACCCGTTTCAGCCATGGCCGGCCCATGGCTTCCCTTTGCGAGTGATCCTGAAAATGTGGCCGGTCAGGGCACCCCCAACGCTCAGGGCCAAAGCAAGTTAATTTTATCATCGGGAGGTGATCATTGCCATACGCGGATGTTGAGAAACGGCGAAAATTTCAAAGGCGGTACAAGAAAGCCTGGAGGAGACGACAGGCCGCCAAGGTCAACCCACTCCGGGCGGTGAAAATTTACGTCTGCCCAAGGTTCCCATTTCTCCGGGTGGGCCGGGCTCAGTTCGATGGGGGGTTTTTGATTACGGATCGGTTTGAGGTTCAGGTGGAAGTGGAACAGCATCCAGAGTTCGGAAAATTCATATTCCCCATCGCCCTGGATTTGGACCTGGTCTCCCCGCTCATCGCTAACGGTGCGGACGAGTGAATTCCTATTTTTAATAACGCCTTAATTTCAATAACTTTTGGCTAATTTTTCTTTGTTTTCAATAAATTTCCGGACTTTTGCTATCTTTTTGCCATGTCTCCACCCCTTATTTTCTCCTGTCCACCCTTCCATTTTACTGCCAGGAAAAGCAGCAATAGAGCAACTTTCAAGGATTTCTACCCTCATCAACTATTTCCCCCCAAGGGAAACAGGGGGTTTTTCTTCATTTTTCTTCTGGGGGTTGTAGGGGTATTTTACGATTATTTATCTAATAATATTCTTTATTTAATCCATTATCTCTCTATATAAATTATATTATCTAGGTTTCATCCAGATATAAAAACCAGGGGCCGGGCATGGTCAGGTGATTAGCTCCGCGGCCAGGGGTAGCAGGATTCTTTCATGGCCTGGTAGCTGGTGTTCAAGGCGGGCTCCATCAGGACAATGGCGGCCAGGCGCCGGGCCATGTTCATGACTTCCCGGGCTTCATCCATGCTGTTGGAGCGGCCCAGCGGGGAGCCCCCTATCCCGCCAAGAGTCATCCTTGTTTCTCCGATCCATTATTCCCCCTATAATCGAAACCTGTTATAATGAAAGGGCAATTCGGCCAACGAGGAGAGGATTATGCCGTACGATCTCCTTCCCGCGAGTAGCGTCGCCTTGCCTACTGACGATACCATAACCGGGTATGGTGGCAACCCCGGCACTGATAAATACAGCATCTTCATGGCGCCCATCCTCCTCCTGAAGCGTTGCCCTGTGGATTATAATTATATCCCCTTTTCCTTGGACCCTGGTAACCCGGAATCATCACTGGCCAGCAACCCCTTAAGATATAAAAATTAAATGGTGGACGTGCCCTATGTTCCCCTTTTTCCTCAGCTTGCGTTTTCGCTTGTTTGGACTGGTGGGCCTGGCCTTGCTCCCGGCTTTAGGATTTATTTTGCACCATGCCTATGAACAACAAAAAAGGGTGGTGGTGGAGGCGCAAGATGAGGCTGTCCGCCTGGCGGACCTGAACGCCTTGCATCTGGAGCAGATGATAGGGGGCGTGCGCCAGTTGGTCGTGGCGCTGGCCCAGATAGCCCAGGTCAAGGATACGCCGGAATTCCAGAGGGCCGACTTCCTGGCGAAACTTCTCAAGCAGTACCCGTATTATCATATCCTCGGTGTCGTCAATATGGACGGCAGCCTGGCTTGCAGCGCGCCTCCAGCGCCCCCCCACCAACCTATGAATTTCGCCGACCGCCCCTGGTTCAAAAAGGTGGTGCAAACCCGGCGGTTTTTTGTAAGCGACCTGCAAACCAGCCGGGTAGTGCCGGGCAGAAGGGACGTGGTCTTCGCCCATCCCGTTCTTAACCCGGAAGATGAACTGGTGGGGGTGGCCGGGGTGTCCTTGAGTTTAAAGTGGCTCGGGGAAATGGCGGCTAAAGCCAACCTCCCCCCTGGAGCAGTCTTGCTGGTCACCGACCGGCGGGGCAACATATTAGCCCGCTCTGCAGAATCCGTAAAGTGGGCCGGACAACCGGCACCAGGTTCTCCTTTGATTGGGACTATCTTACAGCAGCGCCAAGGCTTGGCGCAGGTGGCCGGTCTGGATGGAGTATCGCGGCTTTATGCCTTTCTGCCGGTATATCGTCAGGAAGGACCGCCGGAGCCGGATGTCGCCATGTATGTGGCCGTTGGCCTTCCCACGGAGATGGCCTTTGCCGCAGTTAACCGGACCTTGGTTGACAACCTTGCCGTCATTGGCCTCATCACAATCCTGATTTCCATCCTTGCCTGGTGGGGCGGCAATCTCTTGGTCCTGAAACCGGTGCAGGCCCTGGCCGGGACTGTGGCGCAATTGGCCTCCGGAGACTTGAGCGTACGCACTAACTTGGGAGGCGGACCGGATGAACTGACTCGCTTGGCCGGGGCTTTCGACCGCATGGCGGATAGCTTGCAAAGGAGGGAGGCGGAGCGGGACCAAGCCGCCAGCCGGGTGGCGATCCTGAACCGGCTGTATCTGGTGCGCAGCCGCATCAATGCCGTCATGGTGCGCACCCGTGATCCCCAAAGGCTTTATGAGCAGGTGGTGGGCATCGCCGTGGAGGAGGGCGGGTTCCGCATGGCCTGGGTGGGGGAAGTGAACCAAAAAGCCCACCGGGTGATGCCGGTGGCCCAAGGCGGCCACGTGGACAACTATCTCGACGGCATCATCATTTCCACCCTGGATGTCCCGGAAGGCCGGGGGCCCACCGGCACCGCCGTCCGGGAGGACCGGATGGTTTTTCTCAATGATTGGGAGCAGGATCTCCAGATGGCCCCCTGGAGGGAGTCTGGCATAAAACGTGGCTACCGCTCCTCCGCAGCCTTTCCCCTGCGCCTGGACCACCAGGTGGTTGCGGTTCTCTCCCTTTACGCCGGCACCCCCGATTTTTTCACCGCCGAAGAGGTGGCCTTGCTCACAGCCTTGTCCGACGACCTCTCCTTCGCCCTGGAGGCCATGGGCCAGGAGAGGCAGCGGCGGGAAGCGGAGGCGAGACTGAAAAACCAGATGGAATTTGTCACCACCCTTCTGGAGACCATGCCTACCCCGGTCTTTTACAAGGATGCCGCAGGCCGCTATCTGGGCTGCAACCTGGCCTTCGAGGAATTCTTCGGCCAGCCCCGGGAAGAGATTGTCGGCAAGGATGTCTACGACATGGGGCCGCCGGAAATCGCCGGTAAATACGCGGCCATGGATCAGGCCTTGTTTAACCAGCCCGGCAAGCAAATGTATGAATGGAAAGTAATGGCCGCCGATGGGGCGGAAAAAGAGGTGATCTTCAACAAGGCCACTTTCTCGGACGCCAGCGGCCAGGTTGCCGGTCTGATCGGAGTGATCCAGGACATCACCGCGCGCAAGCAGACGGAAGAGGCGCTACGGGAAAGCGAAGGGACGCTGCGGACCCTCATTAACGCCAACCCCGAAGGGCTCTTTCTTATGGACTCCGAGGGGATCATACTGGCAGCCAACGAGACCATTGCCCGCAGATTAGGAAAAGACGTGGAGGAACTGGTGGGCTCCTGCGTCTACCAATTTCTTCCCCCGGACACGGCCGCCAGGAGAAAAACTATGGTGGCTCAAGCTGTTGCGTCCGGCGCACCCCTCATTTTTGACGACCAACGGGGGGACCGGTTCATTGACAACCGGATCCACCCTATCCTGGACGCGGACGGCAAGGTGAGAAGGGTGGCCGTCCTGGGCATCGACATCACCGCGCGCAAGGAGGCGGAGGAGGCCTTGCGGGCCGCGAGCCGCAATTGGCAGACCACCTTTGACGCCATCAGCGACGGGGTGGCCCTGTTGAACCGGGAGAGCCGCATAGTTCAGGCCAACCGGGCCTTTCTGGACTTGGTGGGGAAAGAGGCGGCAGAGGCGGAGGGCCGCCACTGCTGGGAATTGGTCCACGGCACTGAAGCCCCCATTGCGGATTGCCCCCTGGTGCGCATGTGGCGGAGCCGCCGCCGGGAAACCCTGGAGTTGGCTGTGGGGGAACGCTGGTTCCTGGCAACCGCAGACCCCATTCTGGATGAGGCCGGGGAAGTCACCAGTGCAGTGCATATTATCGCTGACATTACTGACAGTAAAAAGGCGGAGGAGGCTATACGGGAGAGTGAGGAACGGTTCCGCCTGGCCTTTGAGAGCGCCAATGTGGGCATGACCCTGGTTGGGCTGGATGGCCGCCACCTGCAGGTCAATCCTGCCCTGTGTAATATGGTGGGCTTCCGGGAGGAAGAGCTTCTGGGAATGTCCGTCCAAGAAACTACCCATCCGGATGACCTGGCTGTTAGTAGGGATTTCATTCAGCGGGTCATGGCCGGGGAGATCAGCGCGGGCACCTTCGAGAAAAGGCACCTGCACAAGAGTGGCCGGGTGGTTTGGACCCGCGTTTCCAGCGCTCTGGTTCGTAATGCCCAGGGGCAGCCTCAATATTTTATCTCCTTAGTGGAGGACATCACTGCACGCAAGCAGGCGGAGGAGGAACTGGCGGCTATCAAGACCCGGTTAGAGAAAACCTTTGCCGTCATGGGAGAGATGGTGCTGGTAACGGATCCGGCAACCCGCACCATCACCGCTTGCAATCAGGCGGTACAAGACATCTTCGGTTACCGCCCGGAAGAGGTTATCGGGCGCAACACCGAGTTCCTTCATGTGCACCGGGCCGCTTACGAGGAATTCGGCCGCCTGCTATTCCCCGCCCTGGACCGGGACGGCCGGGTCGCTTTTGAGTTTCAGATGAAGCGCCGAGACGGCAGCCTCATCTCCTGTGAACATTCGGTGACGGAAATCCTGGACGAAGCCGGGCGCCGTACCCATTTGGTGGGGATTATCAGAGATATTTCGGCGCGGCGACGGGCCGAAGCGGAACGCGACCGTCTATTCAATCTCTCCATAGATATGTTGTGTATCGCTGGCTTTAATGGGTTCTTCAATCAAGTTAATCCCGCCTGGAGCAAGACCCTGGGCTGGACCGAAGAGGAACTGCTGAGCAAGCCCTGGCTGGAATTTGTGCATCCTGAGGACCGTCAGGCCACTATCGCCGCCGGGGAACGACTGATCGCCGGGGAGGCGGTCTATGCTTTCGAGAACCGTTATCTATGCCGGGACGGCACACATCGCTGGCTTTCCTGGAATTCGTTCCCTTTGCAGGAAGAAGGTTTGATCTTTTGCGTGGTCCGAGACGTCACCGAGCGCAAGCTTGCCGCAGAAGCCCTGCTCCGGGAGAAACAATTCTCGGACATGGCCATCGAGAGTCTGCCCGGAGTGTTCTATTTATTTTCCGCGGATGGGAAATACCTGCGGTGGAATGCCAATTTGGAGCAGGTCACCGGCTATACCGGGGCCGATTTTGCCGGGATGCTTCCCTGGGATCTCTTCCGGGGGCCAGAACGGGAGAGAACGGCCGCGGCCTTCCAGGAGGCCCTGCAAAAGGGAGAAGTTGCCATAGAAGCGGAGCTGGCCGCCAAGGACGGCGGCCAAACCCCGTATCTCTTCACCGGCCGGCGGGTTGAGATCGGCGGCACGACCTGCGTGTTGGGAATGGGGATCGACATCACCGCCCGCAAACAAGCGGAGGCGGCCCTGCAGGAAAGCGAGGCGCGTTTCCGGAACCTGTTTGAACAGGCCAGCGACGGCTTTTTTGTCATTAACGCGGATAACCATTATTTAGATGCCAATACCCAAGGGCTCGCCATGCTGGGCCACACCCGGGATGAACTCCTGCAGATGAACGTGGCCGATGTCCTGGTGCCCCCCGAACGCCCCCGCCTGGAGGTGGAGCCGAAGCTGATGATGGCCGGCCAGCTGCACCTGGCTGAATGGGAACATCTGCGTAAAGACGGCTCGACTTTTTGGGGGGAAGTCAGCGCCCGCAGGGTCACCGACCAGTACTATCTGGCCATCGTGCGCGACCTGACCGAACGCAAAGAGGCAGAGGCGGCGTTGCGGCAGAGCGAAGAACTCTACCGTTCCCTGTTCGAGAACATGCTCAACGGCTTTGCTTACTGCAAGATGCTCTTTGAGAATAACCAGCCCCGGGACTTCATTTACCTTGACGTCAACCAATCCTTCGAGGCTTTGACCGGTTTGAAGGACGTGGTGGGGAAAAAAGTATCCGAAGTCATTCCGGGAATCCGGGAGTCTGATCCGGGATTACTTGAAACTTATGGCCGGGTGGCTTTGACCGGCCAACCCGAGAGGTTTGAAATCTATCTGGAAGCCTTGCAGATGTGGTTTGCCATCTCGGTGTACAGCCCGGGAAAAGAATACTTTGTGGCCGTATTTGACGTGATCACCGAGCGCAAACAGGCGGAAGAGGCCCTGCGCCATGAGAAGGAACTCTCGGATTTCATCATCAACAGCCTGCCGGGGGTTTTTTACCTCTATGATGAGCAGCTCCGTTTTCTCCGGGTGAACCGGAAATTTGAAGAGGTTCTAGGCTACTCCGCCCCAGAGATCGCCAACATGTCTCCCCTGGATTTATTTGAGGGACCGGACCGGGACCTCGTGGCCCAGAGGATCGAGCAGGTGTTCAATGAGGGAGAAGGAGAGGTCGAAGCCTTCTTTGTGACTAAGGAAAGGGATCACATCCCTTATTATTTCACCGGGTTACGGACCATGATAAACGGTAAGCCGCACCTGCTGGGGGTGGGGATCGACATCACCGCCCGCCGGGAGGCGGAGGCGGCGCGGCGGCAAAGCGAAGAGCGCCTGCGCCTGGCCGTGGCCGCCTCCGGCACCGGCCTTTGGGACTGGGACCTGCGCACCAACCGGGTCTATTTCTCCCCTGAGTGGAAGAGACAGCTCGGTTACGAAGACCTTGAGCTTCCCAACCGTTTTGAAGAGTGGGAGAGCCGCCTGCACCCGGAGGACCATGACCGGGCGGTGGCCACCGTGCAAGCCTACATTGAAAATCCCTGGCCCGATTATGAGATAGAGTTCCGGCTCCGGCACAAAGACGGCTCCTATCGCTGGATTCTAGCTAAAGCCGACCTCTACTTTGATGAAACGGGACGGCCGGTGCGCATGATGGGCTCCCACCTGGATATCACCCGGCGGAAGCTGATGGAGCAGGAACTGGAAGAGGCCAGCAAGCAATTGCGGGGGCTGGCGGCCAGGCTGGCGGAATCCGAAGACGCGGAACGGAAGAGGCTGGCCCGGGAGCTGCATGACCAGGTGGGCCAAAATCTCACCGTGCTCAGCATCAACCTCGACATCGTTAAAGGCCAATTGCCCGAAAAGACAATGGCTCCGGCCCGCTCCCGTCTCGATACCTCCATGGCCCTGATTCAACAGACCGGCAGGGCCATCCGCAACCTGATGGCCGAACTCCGCCCCCCGGTGCTGGACGACTACGGACTGCTGGCGGCCTTGCGCTGGCACGCCGGTGAATTCACCGCCTGGACGGGCATTGCCGTGGAGGTGGAGGGAGAAGAACTAACCCCCCGCTTGGACCCCACCGTGGAGAACGTCTTCTTTCGTATTTCCCAGGAGGCCCTGACGAATGTGGCCAAACACGCCCAAGCCTCCCGGGCCGTCGTCAGCCTCGAAGCTCTTGGAGACACGGTGAGAATGGTCATTGCCGACAATGGGGCGGGCTTCGACCCAAAGAGCGTCGGCAAGCCCAAGGGGGGGCACGGTTGGGGGTTGCTCTCCATGCAGGAACGGGCCCTGGCCGTGGGGGGGCGCTGCCGCATCGAATCTTCTCCCGGGGAAGGCGCTAAAGTAGTGGTGGAGGTGAACCGATGAATATCACCGTCTTTTTGGCTGACGATCACGCCGTGGTCCGGGACGGGCTCAAGTTATTATTGGAATCCCA
Organism: Syntrophobacterales bacterium; assembly: GCA_020060385.1. Classification (GTDB taxonomy): domain Bacteria; phylum Desulfobacterota; class Desulfobaccia; order Desulfobaccales; family 0-14-0-80-60-11; genus SURF-52. The sequence goes on from JAGVAH010000161.1 coordinate 68,139, forward strand.
AGCCGACATCAAGGTGGTGGGAGACGCGGCTGACGGACGGACCGCGCTCAAACAGCTGGGGCGGCTCCGCCCCGACGTGGCCATTCTGGATATCGCCATGCCCGGCTTAAACGGCATCGAAATAACCGCTCAGCTCCAGCAAAGCGCCCCCGGCACCAAGGTGGTCATCTTGTCCATGCATTCCACCCCGGAACATATCTACCGGGCCTTGCAAGCCGGAGCCCGGGGTTATCTCCTGAAAGAGTCGGCCGGCCTGGAGGTGGTCAAGGCGGTGCGCCGCGTCCATGGCGGACGCCGTTACCTGAGCGACGCAATCTCCGACCAGGTGATCGAAGGATTTCTCAAGCCAGGCAAGGAGCAAACGGAGGAAAGCCCCCTGGAGCGCCTCAGCGCCCGGGAGCGGGAAATCCTGCAACTGGTGGTGGAGGGCAAGTCCAGCGCCGAGATTGCCGAAATTTTGTTCCTATCCACCAAGACGGTGGAAACCTACCGCAGCCGCTTGATGCAGAAGTTGGGGATCAACGATATTCCAGGTTTGGTCAAGTTCGCCATTCAGCACGGGCTGACGCCGATAAAATAGGCTGAGCCTCTTCCCCCGCCGACCAATCCTACCCCTCCCTCCCCTCTGACCCGCCTGCAAGGGTGCGGTCATACCAAGTCGCAATCTAACGGCATTTTTTTTGTAGGGGCGAATCTTGTATTCGCCCTTTGTGAGCGGACGAACCCATGTGTCCGCCCTAAATAGGGCGCACACGCGGGTGCGCCCCGACTATTCCTCGCCATTAGATTGCGACTTGGTATGCGAGAGTCTTCGCAGGGGCCGAAATAACACGATATTCGGGCTTTCCGCGTTTATCAAGCAACCCCCACAAGATTTATCAAAATCCACCGACAGACACAGGCGCCCTGAAACTTTAAATTTACACTGCCAGCCACTGATTGATGGCGCTGAACATTTTGGCAGAAGGAGAACCTGTGCAGCCAACCATAGTTATCGCCGAGAATCATGAAGGACTGCGGGAGTGGCTACGGCGGCGTTTGGAAGAAGCATATCCGGGCTGCCGCGTGCTGGAAACGGACAACGGCGAAGAAGCCGTGAGGGTGGCCTATGTGAGAGTCATCTCCCTGGTGATTGCGGCCTTCCATCTGCCCGGCCTGAACGGCCTCCAGGTAGCCCAGTGTCTTAAGGCGGTGAGGCCCAAGCTCCCGGTGGTAATTCTCATCCCCTGGGAAGATGAGATGTATGCTCTCGCCGCGGCTACGGCCGGGGCCGGCGCTTGCGTGGCCAAAGGGAAGATGGATGCCGACCTTCTGCCTGCCTTGGAGAATATCTGGCTCAATGAATCTGTAGAGCCCAACCCCGCTTGCCAATGCCAAGGCCGAAGCCGGGAGGAGGCTGAATTTGTAAACTTCCCTGACAAAAAGAATCAAAGTCCCCTGACGGACAAGGGAGGTGGTCTTGTTTAACCTAAATGCAAAAAGAGAATCTCGGCACCAAAGAAAGGCAACGATGAGCCTTACTGTTTTAATTGTCGATGATCACAGGGCGGTGCGTCTGTCATTGCGGAGCTGGCTGGAAATGGCTTTCCCTCAGTGCCGGTTTGTGGAAGCGGCCAGCGGCGAAGAAGCCGTGACCATGGCCCAGTCCGTCAATCCCGCCCTGGTGATTATGGACGTGGGCCTTCCGGGGATAAACGGCATTGAGGCCACCCGCCAGATTAAAGCCTCCCGGCCGGATGTCCTGGTCGTCATGCTTTCAGTTTATGACGACGAAGCCTACCGGTTTCAGGCGGCCGACGCCGGAGCCAGCGCCTATGTCTCCAAGTGGCGCATGCAGGCCGAACTCCAGCCTGTGGTGGCGCAATTGCTTTCTCTATGAAGTCTCAGCCTTCCCAACCCGGGCGGGTACAGGGATTTAATCAGGTAAAGATACGACTTGCCCTTAAGGAAGAAAGAAATGCAGCTGTTGAGCGATCCAATCGAAACCTGGAAAAACTTAAGTGACGAACCGCGCCTATTATTATGCCGGCGCCTCTCCAACTCCATGAGATACGGCTTCTAAAGATGGCGGAAAGGGAACAAAGGATGAATTGCTGGGAATTTAAAAAATGCGGGCGGGAGACAGACTGCCCGGCTTATCCTGATCACGGCACGGAATGCGCCCGGGTGACGGGGACTCTCTATGAGGGGAAGGTGCAGGGAATTTTTGGCATGAAACTGACCACCTGCATGCATTGTGATTATTACCGCAGCCCCCATTACCTCTTGGAATTAAGGACTGTCTCCAGAAACCCCTGAACTTACCGTAAAGGGATACTCTACGGCGTTTTGCGAGATAACCCCATTAACTTGGGCCGTATAATAACAGGCCCCCATTAGGCGGCAAAGGGAACAAAGGATGAATTGCTGGGAATTTAAAAAGTGCGGATGGGAAAAAGACTGCCCGGCTTATCCTGATCACGGCACGGAATGCGCCCGGGTGGCCGGGACTCTTTGTGGCGGGCAGGTGCAGGGAATCTTTGCCCTTAAACTGCTTACCTGCATGGAATGCGATTTCTATCAGAGTCCCCACAACAAGACCCGTAATAGTTGGAATTCATAAGTAACCGGATGATTTCCACATTTAAGTGATAGGGGTAGCGCCGATGTCTGGAAATGGCAAATGCAAACCGAACCCATCCTGGCCCACCAACGTGTTCTGGGCTATTTCAGATTTGGAAATCTGTGGCGGTTCCAGCCACTCAGGTACCGGCATCTCTGCAAGCCATAGAGGCAAGAGTTTACCCCTGAAGGAAAATGAAATGAAGCCTTTGAGCGATCTCATAGAAAGCCATGAAGTCTGGTTGACGGAACGCGTTTATCATTATGCCGACGCCCATGGCTACTTGAAGCACACCTCCATTGCCAAGGAAGAGTGGCGGCACTCCATAGCCTTCCTGTCTTTGGCCGTACTGTCTTGCCTTAACGGCCATGAAAGGATACGGGGGGTTGAGCCGGAGGTCGATTACCTCCAGGGTCCCCTGGCCGATTTTGCCGCGGCGGAGGCGAAGAGGCACCGGCAATGGGGAGGCGGTTTAGGACTATTTCTCGGCTTGCTGAAATTCTACCGCCAGGGCTATCTGGATCTGATCCATCAAGCCCATCTCACCCCCCATGAAAAAAATCATGGTTCTTTCTTGATTAACCGGCTATTCGACCGCCTGGAGATTGCCGGTTGGACTGCCTGGAACAGCTTTGGCCAAACGGAATATGGCAAGGAGGATAACTCTCCGGATGGCAAACGGGGTGAAGGGGTGGTCTGGCACCGGTCTCCGGATGAATCATCTTTGCGGCTGCGGAGCCGCTATGAAGTCATCCTGAATTCCGCCTGGGAAGGCATCATAGAATTGGACCTGAACGGCAACGTCACCTTTATCAATCCCGCGGCCGCGCGGATGTTGGGCTATGAGGCTGAAAAACTCCTGGGGCGTCACGGCCATTCCACCTGGCATCATACTAAAGCCGACGGGACCCCCCATATGTATGAAGACTGCGGGCTGCATGTCGCTCTGCAGGCGGGTGAGGTTCTCCATGCCCAAGACAGCGTTTTCTGGCGGCAAGACGGCACAAATTTCCCGGTGGAGTACGCCGGCATCCCCCTGATGGCAGGCGGCAAGAGAATAGGAGCGGTGTTGACTTTTTGGGACATTACCAAGCGCCGCCGGGCGGAAGAGGCTTTGCAGGACCGGGAGGAGCGTCTGCAGCGCTTGGTGGAGACGGTTCCCAGCGGCATTGCCATCACCGACGACCGCGGTAGCATTACTTTTGCCAACCCGGCGGCGGAGAAGATCCTGGGATTGCGGCGTAGTGAGGATCCCCAAACGGCTTATCAGAATTCGGGTTGGCGGTTCACCCGCATCGACGGCCAACCGGTTCCACTGGAGGAGTTGCCTTGCAATTTAGCCCTTCGAACCGGTAATGCGGTGTACGACCTGGAGTATGCCGTGGTCCTGCCGGACGGCGCCCGCACCCTGGTGTCCGTCAATGCCGCGCCCCTTAAAAACGGCGGCGACAAGATCAGCGGGGTGGTGGTGTCCCTAAACGATGTCACCGGGCGCCGGCAGGTGGACAAGGCCCTGAAAGAGAGCGAGGCAAAGTACCGGGAGCTGGTGGAAAACGCCAACAGCATAATTTTGCGCCTGGACCCCCAAGGCCGCGTTACTTTTTTCAATGAATTCGCCGAGAGCTTTTTCGGCTACTCCGAAGAAGAGATCCTGGGCCAAAACGCGGTGGGCACCATCGTGCCGGAAACCGACTCGTCCGGCCATGACCTGAGGGCCAAGATTCTTGATTTGGCCCAACATCCGGAACTGTATTTAGCCACCGACAATGAGAATATGCGGCGGAACGGCGAGCGGGTGTGGGTGTCCTGGACCAACAAAGCCATCCGGGACCACTCGGGAAAAATCCGGGAAATCTTTTGTATCGGCAACGATATTACTAAGCTCCGGCAAGCCGAGGAGTCCTTTAGAAATTTGGTGGATAACGCGCCCATCGGCATTTTCATTGTTCAGAAAGGCTGTTTTCAGCTCCTTAACGCGGCATTTCCGAAAATCACCGGCTACTCTGAAGATGAATTGGTGGGCAAGGACGCCTTATGTTTAGTGGCACCCGAGTTTAAACAACAAGTCCGTGATAAGACCCTGAAAATGGTTCGGGGGGAAAGAACCTCCCCATATGAATTCCAAATTATTACCAAGGGCGGCAAACGCAGGTGGATCATGGAATCTGTCTCCCCGACGCTTTATGGAGGGGAAAAGGCGGTCCTGGGATATTGTATCGACGTCACCGATCACAAGGAAGTGGCCGACCAGCTCCTCCAGGCGCAAAAGATGGAGGCGGTGGGGCGTTTGGCAGGAGGGGTGGCCCACGATTTTAACAATATGCTGGGGGTGATCCTCGGATATACCGAAATGGCCTTAATCCAGCTGAGCGAACAGGACCAGCTCCATAAGAATCTGGAAGATGTGAGGTCAGCCGCGGAGCGGGCCGCGTCTTTAACCCGGCAACTGCTGGCCTTCAGCCGCAAACAAGTCCTGGAACAGCGGGTGATCGATCTGAACACCGTGGTCACCGATATTAAAGGGATGCTGCAACGCCTCATCGGCGAAGACATTGAGCTGAGAATGGCTCTGGACCCGCAGATAGCTGCGGTGAGAGTCGATAAAGGGCAGATGGAACAGGTGATCATGAACCTGGCGGTGAACGCCAAGGACGCCATGCCCCAGGGCGGGAAGCTGACTATTGAGACTGGAAGCATCTATCTGGACGAGATCTATGCCCAAAAGCACGAAGAGGTGGTCCCAGGACCCTATGTCATGCTGGTGTTGAGTGATACCGGCGAGGGGATCGCCCCGGAGGTTCTGCCCCATTTATTCGAGCCCTTTTATACCACTAAAGAGAAGGGCAAGGGCACTGGATTAGGGCTGTCCACTGTCTACGGCATTGTCAAACAGAGCGGAGGCAATATCGAGGTTTACAGCCAACCTGGATGGGGCGCCACCTTCAAGATTTATCTCCCCCAAGTGGCGGAGGCTCCCCAACCCCAGGAAATCCCCCTAGCCGCGGCGCCGCCTAAGGGCTCCGAAACCGTCCTGGTGGTGGAAGATGAAGGTATGTTGCGGGGCCTGATCGTCGAAGTCCTTGGCAAGTACGGTTATCAAGTGCTTGAAGCCCCCAATGGGGAGGAGGCCCTGTTGCTCGGTGAGCGCCTGCAAGATCAAATACATCTGCTGCTGACCGATGTGGTGATGCCGCAGATGAGCGGCCGGGAATTGGCCGGGCGCCTTAGGACTCTACAACCGGGAATTAAGGTGCTTTTCATGTCGGGCTACACGGCTGACGCCATTATCCAGCACGGGGTCCTGGAGGATAAAACCTCGTTTATCCAAAAGCCTTTCAGACTCATTTCTCTGGCGAGCAAGGTGCGGGAAGTGTTGGATGGTCTTCCCCGACACGGGTGAGATTTCTTGCCCGGCATAAATAGCCCTGAGGATGATGCCAAATAAGAAAAAGAGCGTGCTTTAAGGGAAACTCCTTAGATTGGTTAGCGCAAACACACATGGACGAATGGAATTGCCAGGGAGCCAAACCACATTCTTTCATTTTTTCCAACCTGATTGGATTATGGAGGTGTTTCGGTGTTGAGTACCATGAATTCATCCCTGCCAAAAACCATCCTATTAGTGGATGACGATGACCATCTTAGGATAATGCTGCAAGATTATCTGAGACGAGAGGGTTTTTCCTCCAGAGAAGCCTCCAACGCCTCCGGAACTATGAAAATCCTCCAGCAGGAGAAGATTGATCTGGCTATTACTGACATCAAGATGCCTGGCAAAGACGGGCTGGAATTGATGCAAGAGGTCCATAAGGATTATCCCCAGATACCCTTCATTATCATGACTGGCTGCGCTCCAGAATATTCCTTTGAACAGATCGTTGATGCCGGCGCCGCTGACTTCATCACTAAGCCATTCCCCCTAAGAATATTGCAGACCAAGATTAACCGTATCCTCTATGAGAAGAAAATCCACCAGCACCTGCAGAAGGCCTTGATCAGGTTTGAAAACTTGTTCGAGGACTTTTTGGGGGCCATAGCCTCCACCTTGGAGAAAAGGGACCCTTACACTGCTGGACATCAACGCCGAGTAGGGAAATTGGCCGAAGCCATCGCCCAGGAAATGGGGGTGGATGAGGAGAAGACCAATGTGTTGCGGCTGGCAGCATTTGTACATGATATTGGCAAAATAAGCGTTCCGGCCGAGATTTTGGTTAAACCCGGGAAACTGACTGAAATTGAGATGAGCATAATCAAAACCCATGCTCAGGCAGGCTACGATATCCTGAAAAACATCGAATTTCCCTGGCCGATTGCCGAAATTGTTCTGCAACATCACGAAAGATTGGATGGCTCCGGTTATCCCCGGGGACTGGTGGGGGAGGAATGCCTAATGGAGGCGAGAATCCTGGGCGTAGCTGATGCAGTGGAAGCCATGAGCTCCCACCGGCCCTACCGGCCCGCCTTACCTTTAAGTATGGCCTTGGAAGAAGTCTCGCAAAAGAAGGATATTCTCTATGACGCAAATGTGGTCAATGCCTGCCTCCGGCTTTTCAACAACCGGTTATCCATTGAAAATGTTCTTAGTTAGGTAAAAGGCGGAGGGCCGAGGAAATTTCAAAAGGATATTATCCCTCGATTTTGGCTGCCCTCTATATCATGGTAATCCTCTTTATTGTCCGGGAGCGGAGCAAATAATCATGCCTTTAGAAAAAATTCGGCTAATAGAATCGGTTCTTTTTTTCTTAATGATTTCTATACCGTTAACCGGGGCAGGAATTCCCGCCCGGGCCGCGGATTATCAGGAGACCATTAAGATAGGGGGCACTGGGGGGGCCTATGGGGTTATGAAGGAAGTGGCGGCCGCGTTTCAGAAGAAACACCCGCAGGTGCGCTTTTATTTTACTCCCAGTCTCGGGAGCACCGGCGGCGTCAAAGCGGTTCTGGCGGGGGCCCTGGACTTGGGGATGAGCGCCCGCCCCCTCATGGCCGAGGAAGTCAGCCAAGGCGCGGTGGCGGTGGAATTCGGCCGGACTCCGATAATGTTGGTAACCTCGCACCAAGGAGCGGAAATCAACTTCACTCTCAAAGAGATTGCCTCCCTTTATGCCGGGGAAATAAAGAGCTATCCCGGCGGCGCCCCCATCCGCTTAATCCTGCGGCCCATGGTGGATTCAGATACGGAATTTTTATTGAGTCTTTCTCCGGAGATAGCCGCGGCAGTCCGGCAGGCCCACGCCCGGGAGGGCATGATCGTGGCGACGACTGACCTGGATAATGCAAACGCCATGGAGAAGATAAAGGGAGCCCTCAGCTGGATGACTTTGACCCAGCTTATTTCGGAAAAAAGGCCGTTTACCCTGTTACAGATCAACGGCGTCAAACCGAGCCTGGAAACCCTGGCGTCAGGCGCTTATCCCTACTCCAAACCCTTCTCCGTTGTGACTGGGGCAACCCCCACCCCTCTGGCCAAAGCCTTCATTGAATTTCTAACCTCAGCCGCAGGCCGGGAAATACTTTCCCAAAACGGCATCCTGGGGGAGGGCAAGAGACCATGAAACCCGGAGGCTATCTCCAGGCCGGCCATTTAGCCCTGGCTATCAGCATCATCGCGGCCGTCTTCCTGCCCTTGGGCGTTTTTAGCATGGGCTATCAAAAACTGGCCATTATCCTAAAGACCGAAGTGGAGGCCAACGCCATATTTGCCTCCCAAATAATCAACGCCAACCCCGATTATTGGCCCTTTGAACAGGCCAGGCTGCAAGAGTTTCTCTCCCATAGCTCCCTCACCACCGAAAAGGAATTTCGCCGTATTCTTGACCTGAAAGGTAAAACTATCGCCCAGAGCCCCAGTGAGGTCACCTATCCTTGCATTATTCGAGATCACGATCTGCATGCCGCCGGCAAGGTGGCGGGAAAGTTGGAAATTGCCCGTTCCCTGCGCCCCTTGCTCGGGGAAACGCTGATCGTCGGAGTCATTGGCTGCCTCTTGATGACAGGCATCTATTTACCTTTAAAGAAATATGTCTTGGACGCCCAGGAGGCGGCCGAGAAGAACCTGCGGGAGAGTGAAGAAAGATATAGACAGTTGGTAAGTAATATCCCGGCTGTAGTCTTTAAAGGTTATTGGAACTGGGAGATTGATCTTTTTGACGACAAAATCGAGAGAATAACCGGTTACCGGAAAGAAGAGTTCAACGACAGAAGATTAAAATGGCTGGATGTGGTGGCAGAAGAAGATCTGGAGAATATGAGACAGATATTTTTGGAAGCCCTCAAAACCAGCCGGTCCTATGTCAGAGAATATAGGATAAAAACCAAAGAGGGGAAAAACACCTGGATCCAGGAAAGAAGCCAGATTATGTGCCATCCTGACGGCCGGGTGGATTATATCAGCGGGGTGTTTTTTGATATCACCGAGCGCCGCCAGGCTGAAGAAACCCTTAAAGAGATTCAAGGCCAGCAAAGGGCCATCCTGGACAACATTCCCGATATCGCCTGGCTGAAGGACCGGGAGAGCCGGTACATCGCGGCCAACGAGCCCTTTGCGCGGTCCTGCGGCTTCAGCCGAGAGGAGTTGGTGGGCAAGACGGACCTGGATTTCTGGCCCCGGGAGCTGGCCGAAAAATATCGCCGGGACGATGCCGAGGTCATCCGCTCAGGGCAGCGGCAGTTGCTGGAGGAAGCCTTTGTAGGTAAAGACGGCAGAATGACGTGGATCGAAACCATCAAGACCCCCGTCTACAATGACCAGGGTGAGATTATCGGCACCAGCGGGATTGCCCGGGATGTTACGGCCCGGAAACAGGCCGTAGAGGAACTGCGCCGGGCCCATGCCGAAATCGAACAGCTTTTCGCTTCCATCACATCCATCCTGATAGGCTTAACACCTAAAGGCGTAGTCTGGCGTTGGAACCTGGAGGCGGAAAAAAAACTTGGATTGGCGGCGGTGGAAGCTTCAGGGCAAAAGCTGCACCTTCTGCCCATAAAGTGGGATTTTTCCAAATTAGCTGGAGCCATTGCGGCATGCCGGAAGAAGCTTGTCCCCATCAGACTGGACAACCTCCGCTTCCGGCGCCCGGACGGCAAAGACGGGTTTTTAGGGATCAGCATCAGTCCCATTAAAGCAGAATCGGGAGAGATTTCGGGCCTTATCCTGATGGGCAGGGATATTACCGAAAAGCTGACCCTGGAAATGCAGTTGGCCCAGGCCCAGAAACTGGAGTCCATCGGCCAACTGGCGGCGGGCATCGCCCACGAGATCAACACTCCCATCCAGTACGTGGGTGATAACACCCGTTTCCTCAATGAAGCCTTTAAAGACCTCTTCACCCTTTTGGAAAAGTGTAAGGATTTGTTGGAGGCTAATAAATCTGGAGAAGTGACCGGAGATCTCCTGGAACAGGTGGAAACCGCCGCTAGGGAGGCGGACCTGGACTACTTGGTGGACGAAATCCCCACAGCCATCAGCCAATCCCTGGAAGGGGTGGAACGGGTGGCGAAAATAGTGCGGGCCATGAAGGATTTTTCCCATCCGGGCACTGCGGAAAAGCAAGCGGTGGATCTCAACAAAGCCATAGAAAACACCATCACCGTGGCCCGCAATGAATGGAAATATGTGGCCCAGATGGTCACCGACCTGGACCCTTCCTTGCCCCTGGTGCCCTGCCGCCCTGATGAATTCAATCAAGTAATCCTAAATATCATAGTGAACGCCGCCCATGCCATTGCCGAGGTAGTGGGACGGGAGCCCACAGAGAAAGGAACGATAGGCGTCAAAACCTGCAGAAACGGGGACTGGGTGGAAATTTCCATCAGCGATACCGGCGGGGGTATTCCCGAAGAGATCAGATCCAGAATCTTCGATCCCTTCTTTACCACCAAGGAGGTGGGCAAAGGCACGGGCCAGGGATTGGCCATCTCCCATTCCGTCATTGTGGACAAACACGGCGGGGCCATTGACTTTGAAACTGAGCCGGGCCAGGGAACCACTTTCCTCATTCGCCTGCCGGTGGCGGCTGGCAAACTGGAATAAGGGGAAGCGCATGAAATTAAAAATTCTTTTGGTGGATGATGACCCCCAGGTGCTGCAGGGGCTGGTGAGGATGATGCGCAGCAGGCGACAGGAATGGGAGATCGCCACCGCGGCCGGCGGTCCTGAGGCCTTGGCCATCCTCAGCCGGCAGCCCTTCGATGTGGTGGTCTCGGACATGCGCATGCCCGGCATGGATGGCGCGCAATTATTGGGTGAGGTGAAAAAACGCTATCCGGAGATAGTGCGCATTGTTTTATCCGGACAATCGGATAAGGAAATGGTTTTAAAGTCCGTGATGCCGGCCCACCAGTACCTGACCAAGCCCTGCAACGATGAAATCCTAAAATCCTCTATAGAGCGTTCTTGCGGATTGCGGGACCTGCTGGCGGACCATTCCCTCAAGCAGTTGGTTTCCCGGATAGACTCCCTTCCCAGCCTGCCGGCTTTATATGTGGAAATCCTGAAGGAACTGGAGTCCCAATACGCCTCAATCCATCGAATCGGGGAAGTCATATCCCAGGACATCGGCATGACCGCGAAGATTCTCCAACTGGTGAACTCCGCCTTCTTTGGGTATTGCCGGCATATTTCCAGTCCGGCCCAAGCCGTGGAGTTGCTGGGGTTGGAGACCATCAAGGCCCTGGTACTATCCGTAAAAATTTTCTCGCAAATGGACCGTTCCAGTATGACGGTTCTGGCCATGGATCGCATCTGGGCCCATAGCCTGGCCACCGGGGTGTTTGCCAGAACCATCGCCACCGCCGAGAAATGTGAACGCGCGGTCGCGGATGATGCTTTCATGTCCGGGATGTTGCACGACGTGGGAAAATTAATCCTGGCCGTTAATCTCCCCAAGCTATATAAAGAAGCCCTCGCTGGCCCCCGGAGCAGCGAGGACTCCGTTTTGGAGGCGGAGAGGCAAACCTTCGGCGTCACCCACGCGGAAGTGGGCGCTTACCTTTTATCCTTATGGGGGTTGCCGTTCCCCATTGTGGAAGCCGTTGCTTTTCACCACGCCCCTGGCAGGTGCCCCCAGAAGAAGATGGGGCCCTTGGCCGCGGTCCACGCCGGGAACTGCCTGGAATACGCCATCAACGGCCAAGAAGATGACCAATGCCAGATGGATGCGGCTTATATAGATGAGCTTGAAGTCCTCCATACAATTCCTGCTTGGCAGGCCCTCTGCCGCCAGGCCATCAAAGACGGGGACGGCCATGACAACTAAGATCCTATTTGTCGATGATGACCCCAATATTCTGGCGGCCTATCAACGCCAGCTACGGAAACAGTACGAAATTGACACGGCCCTGGCCGGAGACCGGGGTCTGGAGGCTGTGGCCAAAACCGGGCCTTACGCGGTTATTGTCTCCGATTTAAAGATGCCGGGCATGAGTGGCATTCAATTCCTTTCCAAAGTCAGAGAAATGGCCCCGGACAGCGTGCGCATCATGCTTACGGGTTTCGCGGAGTTGCAAACGGCCATCGATGCGGTGAACGAAGGGAACATCTTCCGCTTTCTCACCAAGCCCTGCCCCCCGGAAATCTTGAGCCGGGCCCTGGACATGGGCATCGAACAATACCGGCTGATCACCGCGGAACGAGAGCTTCTGGAGCAAACCCTCAGGGGCAGTATCAAGGTGTTGACGCAAATACTGTCCCTGCTGAATCCCGAGGCCCTGGGCCGCTCTTCCCGCATCAGCCGCTATGCCAGGGAGATCGGGTTGGTAATGAAAATCCCGGAAATATGGCAATTGGAAACCGCAGCCATGCTCTCCCAGATCGGCTTTATCCTCTTGCCGGAAGCGGCCTTGAAGAAAATCTACCATGGTCAGCAGCTTTCTCCCGAGGAAACCCAACTCCTGGATATGCACCCCTTCATCACCGCGGATCTTCTCAAAAATATTCCTCGCTTAGAGGATATTGCCGCGATCATTTCCTACCAGGAAAAGCACTTCGATGGGACCGGCATCCCGGTTGATGGAGTATGCAGAAGGGACATTCCCCTAGGCGCCCGGATTCTCAAAGTGGCCCTGGACTTCGATACCCTGCAAAGCGCGGGGGATTCCAAGAGTATGGCCATCGCCCAGCTCAAGCAGAGGTCGGGCTGGTATGACCCGGCGGTGGTGACGGCCCTGGAAGCCGTCGTCTGGATCGAGGGCAAGTTCCAGGTGAGGGTGATACCTTTAAAGGACCTCCAAGACAACATGATCCTGGACGATGACGTCTGGACCAGTGACGGCGTCCTGCTCATCGCCAAAGGCCAAGAAATCAACACCTTGATCCGCACACGGCTCCACAATTTTGCGGAAACCGCGGGCGTCAGAGAACCCCTCCAGGTGCTGGTGCCGCTACGGGAAAAGGCTTAAGAGAGAAATAGATTCCAGGTTCGCCATCCGGTTGCGGATGAGGCGGGTTCGCTCCGCTTCCATAGCAGCCTCTTGCCCCTTCTCCCACGGAGAGATAGATAAACATAGGCCCGCCATGCGTAGGCTTGGAAAGTGCGGAATCGTTGCCAGGTCCACCGATAGCTTGTCTTTCTCTTCTGGAAAAATTATATTTTCATCGCTCGGTTGTTCAACCTGACTTCCGGGAAGACCCTCCGGTTTGCCCGCCCCGGTCATCTGATCGGGTTGCGAGGAATACGAGGAGATAGTTGGTCGTTCCTCCAGGTTGAGCAAGCGGGCTTCGTTGCCTTCCCCATAGAGTCTTCACCCCCGCGGAGCGCGGGAAGGTTCGGAGCGCCGCTTCAATGACCGGCTAAGTCCGAAGTCCTCCTGCCGCTGCGGGGGTGCTGCTTTGGCCTCCAGCGATGGCGGATTCACCTCTTTTCCCTTTGAAGGAACGATGGACATCAATCAACTTATTCAGTGCGAACACCTTGCAGCCCGCGTATCTGCAAGGCAGTGCTTTGTAAATCGGGTTAAGGCATTAACCCTGCGCGAGTGTTCCCGCAGCTTGGGGCGCCTCTGGCCATGTTTAAAGTGCGAAGTGCCGCAACGTGTTCGGGTTTTCCTTTCCCCAGGGGATGGCGGTTAAACCTACCCCAAGCTCCACAGCTTTTGCCGCGGGAAGTAGGCGCCAGCATCACCCTCCCCCATCCAAGCCTTCTTGCACTATTCACCAATGGTCATTCCCAACGCCCTGGCGATGCCGGTCTTGAAGACCATACCTGCCCCACTCCTGGAAAATCCCTCCATGAAGCCCGTCCCACTCCTGGAAAATTTTCCGGTGCAAAAAAAATTGGGGCTGGGTCCCAGTGATGGAGGGTGCTTTGGTATTGCTCCGAATTTACCGGGACCGAAAAATGAAAAAATTTCCGTGCAGATCATAAATGTATAGGGGGGGTAGGAGTCCCGTCTCCGGGTTTGCCTCCCGGGCTGGGAAGAGGGGCACGTGCGCCAGGGGGGGCCGGGCGGGAGGTGGCCAGGTGGGGAAAAGGCCCGGCCGTCTGGCAGGAACGGAGCGCCGGGGCCGGGGGGTGGGGGGGTGAGACAACCGGCAGGAAGGAGAAGGACACCATGAGGCTAGGCCCCCAGGCCATGGCCGGGTAGGGTCCTTTGACTGCACATGATCATGATGATGATCACCACGCGCACTCACAGCTTGCGGGGGTAGTGTGCAGGGACCTCAAGGGCCAACAGGCACCGGGCAGGGAGCGAGGCAGGGCATGACGTTAGGTCGTGGTGGCCCTGTCCTCTGACTGCGCACCCGGGCCAGCTAACGTGGTTCTGGTAGTCTCGCTCTGTCTACTGGTAGCCTACTGGTATGTGAGGCCAACATATTCCAATCTTTTCCCTAACATGCATACTTTTTCCGGGATTTAAAAGGGAAGGATCGAAAGAATCAGAAGGAGCCCATGAGGTAAGGGGACGCGTGGTGGGCGCTTATCAACCGGTCCTGCGAACCCGACACCGGAACAAGTCCAGTCGCTCACTCAGGGTGCTGGCGCGCCTTCCGACGCGCGTCCGCGCCCCCTGGAAACCATAATAACCGCTTTGGAGAGGAATGAGAAGGGGCTCGGCTTAAGAGTGAGCAGCAGGCCTAGGGTTGAGGCACTGGTGGCAGCGGGAGAGAAATCTACTTTTTCCCAGGGGCTTTCTTGTCCATCCCGAGCAGGCTCTTTACCTTCTCGGATTCAGAAATCTGACAGTTCCCATCTGGTACTTTTTCTAATTGGGGATAAAGAATCTGGCCCTGTGGCCCTTTCAGTCTGATTAGAGGCGGTAAGGGTTCCTGGGGCATGGCTTTTTTAAAGGGGCATCAGTTAATTGAAAGGGCAGGCCGCGACGCCACGTGCTACGTCCCCCGGAGGAGAAGGCGTCGCGCATATGTCCGAAACGTTTCGCGGCCCACCTGTCAAATGATAACAGCAAGGAATTTGAAAGGGAAGGGATGCTCATGAATGGGCGTCAGTGGAGATCAGGAACAAGGGAACACCTGGGTCCTCATTTGGCTCATTTTGGGTTTCTCTGTGGGGAATAGTGTGGGGAAAAGTTTTCAAGACGAAAGAAAAGGGGTTAGCTTTTTTGGCTAACCCCTTATTATTACTTGGTAGCGGGGGTAGGATTTGAACCTACGACCTTCGGGTTATGAGCCCGACGAGCTTCCAGGCTGCTCCACCCCGCGTCATTGGAATTTTTTTTATAACAATTCTTCCTGATTTAGTCAACGTTAAAATTGCCTTGACAGGCTGAAAAGAGCGCCAGGAGCGGATTTCGTGGCCCTGGGGCCGGGTTTGCCGGGCTAGTCCGCCAGTTCCCCCGCGGCTTTTAGATCCTGGGCCAAATGGGGCATGGCTTTGAGGATCAAAACCGCGCCAGCCAGAAGGGCCACCAGGGTCATAGACACCCCCCACTTAAGCTGCCAGAGGTCCCCGACCCAGCCGATGAGGAAAGGGGAAGGCACGTCCCCCACCAGGTGGATGACCACGATATTTAGGGCCACGGCCTGGGCCCGGCGCTGGGGACCGGCCACGCTGACCACCACCGCGGTGAGCACCCCGGGATTCAAAAAGAGGAGGAAGATGGCCCCCACCAGACCGGGGACATAGAAAGCCGGATCCCTGGCGAAGATGGCCAGCGCGGCCAGGGGGATGGACAGGGCCACCCCCACCCCGCTCACCAGGAGGGGGGCTTTGAGGGTGTACTTGAGGAGGCGGTCCCCCAGGAAGCCCCCGGTGAGGATGCCCAGGCCCCCGGCCACGGTGACCGTCCCGAAGAGCAGATAATTGGCCTGGGCCATTGTCAAACCCTTGGCCAACTCCAGATAGCGGGGCATCCAGAAGGCCAGACCCCCCAGGGTGAAAGTGATCATGCCGTAGCCCAGGGTCACCCGTTTGAGAGTGGGCAAGCGCCAGAGTTCCCGAGCCCCGGTCCAGAGGGAGGTGAGATGACGGCCCGGGAGGGTGGGAGTAACGGGTTTATCCGCGTCGATGACAATTTCACTTCTGCTAACCACCGGCAGCCGCAGTACCAGGCCCGCCAGGAGCATACCCGGGATGCCGGCCAGGAGGAAGGCCGGACGCCAGCCCCACTTGCTGCCCACCAGTCCCCCCACCAGGTAGGCCAGGGCGGAGCCCACCGGCAGCGCCAGATAGAAAAACCCCAGGGCCCGGGAGCGCCGCTCCAAAGGGAGGATGTCCGCCAGGTAGGCGGGGGCCAGGGTGCCGAAGGAGGCTTCCCCCACCCCCACCAGGCCCCGGGCCAGCACCAGGGTGGGGTAGGAGACCACCCAGAAGGTGAGGCTGGTGGCCAGGCTCCAGAGCACCGCGCCCCCGGCCATCAGGCGGATGCGGCCAAAGCGGTCCCCCAGGTAACCGAAGACCGGTGAGGACAGGAAATAGACCAGGAAAAAGGCGGTGCCCAGAAAGCCGAAGGCCCGGTCGCTGAGGCCCATCTCCCCCTTGACCAGGCTGCCCAGCGCGGCGATGAGGTACCGGTCCAGGTAGTCCAGGAGATTAAGAACGGCCAGGATGAGGAGGGCGCGGGTTGCCAAGGAAGAATTCCCAGGGAAAAGCTATTGGTGGGAAAACGATAGCACAGTTTGCTCAGGAGGCCAACCTGCGGCTGCGGAAATATCTGCACAGGAGGAAGGCCGACACCAGAAGAACCACCGAGCCGCTGGCGATGAGAGCCCCCCGGTGTAGTTGATGATAGACCTTGGGCAGTTCCTCCCCCAGAAAGTAGCCCAGACTGAGAAAAGACAGGGCCCAGAGGCAAGCGCCGGCATAGGCGAAAGCCCCGAAAACCCGGAATTGCAGCCGGGAGGAGCCGGCGGTAAACGCGGTGAGGTGCCGCACGCCCACCAGAAAATACCCGAAAAATAAGGCCCACTTGCCCCAGCGCTGAAACCAGGCCTGCACCTGGGCCAGTCTTTCCGGGGAAATATGGAGGAAGCGCCCGTATTTCTGGAGGAGATAAAATCCCAGATAACGGCCCAGGCCGTAACTCAGCGTAATGCCGCAGCAGGCCCCCAGAAAGGCGGCGGACGCGGCCGGCAGGGGGTGGAGGTAACCCTTAAAAATCAGGTAACCCGTAAACAGCAGGATCGTCTC
>JAGVAH010000076.1 GCA_020060385.1 Syntrophobacterales bacterium
TTCTAATTAAATCGAAAAGCCCAAAAAAGCAGAGTGTTTTTTGCGCAGGCTGGAAAGCCTGCGCCACCAGGGTCCTTGCCACCCGGTGAATTATCCGGGCGAAGAATCTCGTAGTTCCCAGTAGATACGAGATTCTTCACTCCGCTGCGCGCCGTTCAGAATGACAAAAGGCGGGGGCAACTTGGGAACCAGCAAAAATGGTGGGCAGTGCCCACCCTACATTTACTGATCCCTGGCCCCTGCTCACTGCTTACTGCTTTCCCCCCAACCCGTACTTGCGCATCTTGCGCCAGAGGGTGGTGCGGGGCAGGGAGAGGATGCGCGCGGTCTGGCCGATGTTCTGCCGGGTGTAGGCCAGGACCTTGGCGATGTAGGCCCGTTCCTGCTCCTCCAGGGTTTGCCATTCCCGGTAAGGGGTCACCGAGAACTCCCGGAGGTCCAGGGGCAAATCCGCCAGGGACAGGGTGTCCCCTTCGGACAGGGCCACGGCCCGCTCGATGATGTTCTCCAGTTCCCGGACGTTGCCGGGGTAGGAGTAGTGGAGCAGCGCCTCCCGGGCCGCGGCCTCCAGCCCCCTCACCTTTTTGGCGAATTTGCGGCCGTATCTGGCCAGGAAATGCTGCACCAGGGGCGGGATGTCTTCCTGGCGGTCCCGGAGGCTGGGGATGGTAATCTGCACCACGTTGAGGCGGAAGTAAAGGTCTTCCCGGAACCTGCCCTCCTGGACCTCCCGTTTCATGTCCTTGTTGGAGGCGGTGATAAAGCGCAGGTCCAGTTGGATGGGCCGGTTGGACCCCACCCGCAGGATCTCCTGCTCCTGAATGACCCGGAGGAGCTTGGCCTGCATGGCTGCGGGCATATCCCCGATTTCGTCCATGAAGACCGTGCCCTGGTGAGCGGTTTCCAGGATGCCGATCTTGGTGGCCGTGGCCCCGGTGAACGCGCCCCGTTCATAACCGAAGAGTTCGCTGGCGATCAACTCGGCGCTGAACCCGGCGCAGTTGAAGGCCACGAAGGGCTTGTCCCGCCGGGGGCTCTCCCGGTGGATGAGGCGGGCCACCAGCTCCTTGCCGGTGCCGGACTCCCCCTGGATGAGGACCTGGCAGCTCAAGGGGGCCACCTTGCGGATGACGGCAAAGACCTCTTTCATGCCCTGGCTGACGCCGATCACCTCCCCCCAGCCTTCCAGGGGGGCCAGCCGGGCCTTGAGGTCCCGGTTTTCCACCAGCAGCCGCTTATGCTCCAGGGCCCGGGCCGCCAGGTGCCGCACTTCCTCCAGTCTCAGGGGCTTGGCCAGATAGTGGAAGGCCCCCAGCTTCACCGCTTCGATGGCCGCGTCCAGGGAGGCCCGGCCGGTCATGAGGATGACCTCCGTGTCCGGGGCCTGGGCCTTGATGCGCTTTAAGGTCTCCATGCCGTTGATGCCGGGGAGGATCACATCCAGGAAGACCAGGTCGAAGGGGATGGCCGCCAGGTCCTTCAGGAAGTCTTCTGCCGCGCCGAATGTGGAGACCTGGTGGCCTTCTTTGGCCAGCGCGGTTTGCAATCTTTTCTGGACGATGCTCTCGTCATCCACCACTGCGAGACGCATACGCCCCTCCCTGCCCCCCGGGAATGATTTCCTCTGCCGCCAGCATCGGCAGAGAGACCGTGAAGGTGGAGCCGTGGCCCAACTGGCTCTTTACTTCGAGATGGCCGCCGTGCTTCTGGACGATGCTGAAGCTGACGGACAGCCCCAGGCCGGTGCCCCGGCCCACTTCCTTGGTGGTATAAAAGGGCTCGAAAATATGGGGCAGATCCTCAGGGGAGATGCCCGCGCCGGTATCCGCCACTTCCACCTTGAGCCAGTGCCGGTCTTCGCTCACCAGACCCCGGATGGCCAGGATGCCTCCGTCTTTCATGGCCTGGACGGCGTTGATGAAGAGGTTCAGAAAGACCTGCTGCAGGGTCTTGACGTTCCCCAGGATAAAGGGCAGATCGGGGGACAGTTCCTTCTTCACCTCGATCCCGGAGAGGGCCACCTGGTTTTGCACCAGCTTCAGGGTCTCCCTGATGACACTGTTGATGGAAACCTCTTCAAATTCCGGTTGTTCCGACCGGGAGAAGTCCAACAGATTTCTGACGATATCCGAGGCCCGGCCGGATTGCGCCAGGATGTCCTGGATCATTTCCAGGGCCTCTTCCTGGCTGAGATGGGAGAGATCTTCTTTCAAGGACTCGGCGGTGAGCACGATATTATTGATGGGATTGTTCAACTCATGGGCCACCCCGGAGGTCAGGGTGCCGATGGCGGCAATCTTGCCGGATTGCACCAATTGCTCCTGATGGTGCTCCAACTCCTGGATCATGCGATTGAAAGCCCGAAAGAGGGTAAAGAACTCCTGGGATTTGCACTCGGATTCCGGGATGGGGGTGTAATCCCCGTGCGCGATCTTTTCCATGTATTGCTGCATCTGGAACAGGGGCCGCACCAGGAGCCGGGAGATGTACCAGGCCACCAGGACCCCCAGGATCACAAAGACCAGCATGGAGGCCACAAAGAGATACATGGCCTGGAGGAAGAGGTGGTCAATGGCGATCCGCTCCTCCTTGGCCCAACGCTCGGCCATGCTCATGAGTTCCTGGCCCAGGTTCCGCAGGGACTCTTCCAGGGGGGTGAAGTCGGGAGATTGCAGGCCGCTGGCGTTCTCATGCCCCAGGGCTTCGATTTTCTTGAAGGTTTGCTGGTAGAGCTGCAGGGTTTGATGAAATTTGGCTTTTTGGGGGCCCTTTCTCAATTTCAGGATACCCTCGTCCGGACGACAACAAATCAGGTCCACTCTCTGGAGGTAAGCCCGGGCCTCTTTGAGGCTGTCAGGCTTCTTATAGAGGAAAAAGTTCTTTTCGAACCGCCGGATCTCCAGGATGTTGTTCACCAGGTCATCGGCCATTTCCACCAGGCGCAAGCGCCGCCCGATCTCCCGGTGCGCTTGGAAGCTCAGGCCCGCGAAGATGAGAACCCCCAGGACACAGAAGAGAAAAGCCTGGATGATGCGCCGGCGGATGCGAAAAGTGGTTTGCTTCATAAAAATGGGATCGCCTTTAAAAATACTGATAAACTCCAGAGAATCAGGCCCTTAACCTGGCGGCTGCAAATTATAAGTGCAATCCAAATATTATGCAATGTGATAACAAGGGCTCAAATTGATAAATGCCACGCCCCAATTTAGGGCATCGAAAATTTTACTCCTTTCCCCCCTCCCTGCTGCCCCTTGGGAGTAAGAGCCAATAAAGTCGGAACTAGCAGGTATCTAATTCCAAGTCGCAGTCTAACAGCAACTCTTCTGATGGCGCAATGGTATAAAAGGGCCTAAGGTCCTCCGGTCTTTTCCTCCAGGAGCCGGCCTAAAGCCGCCAGATGGGCCTTCTCCTCTGCGGCAATCTGAAACAGGGTCTCTTTGGCGTCCTTCCCGGCCAGCTTCCCGGCAAAACGGAGGTAGAGGTCCAGGGCCTGGGTTTCCAGCATCATGGCCATTTCCAGTACCCCGGTTACCGTCTCAAGGTGTGGCTCGTTTTTCCTGATCAACTCCTTAACCTCAAAGCCCCCCTCCAAAATCCCGGGGCTCCTTTTGGCGGCCAGGGCCGGGAGGTCCAGGGCGGGGTCGATATTTTTTTCCAGTTCCAGCAGCATTTGCAGATGGTGTTCCTCCACCCCGGCCAGTTTATTAAAAAGCCCGGCCACCTGCTGATCCTGGGCCTTCTCCCCCAAGTCAAGATAGAAAATCTGCAGGCTCCGCTCCATGCCGTAAGCCAGGACGATGACCTCGCCCGGGCCTTCATCCCCCCGCACCAGGTCGAGATTTAACTCTTGGGGGCCCGCGGCCTTGGCGCCTTGCCAGGCCTTGATGCCGCCCCGGAGGTTATAGACTTCCTTGAATCCCTGCCCTGCCAGCAACTGGGCCGCCACCCGGCTGCGCCCGCCGATGGCGCAATAGACCATGGTGGGTTGGTGGGAATCCAACTGGTCCAGGGAGCTATTTAATTCCGGCAAGGGAATCAGCCTGGCCCCCGGGAGATGCTCTGCCTCGTATTCCCCGGGTTGCCGCACGTCCAAGATGGTATAGCTGCCCTCCGGCCGGGCGGCCATAAAGGCCCGGGCCGCCGGGGCATCCAAAGACTCCACCGGCGTGAAGAGTTTTCTTAACTGGATCATCTTCAGCTTGGTGCTCCTTAATTAAGGTGACATTAATAAGGGAATTTTATCCCCCCTTTTCTGAAGGGGGGCAGGGGGGATTATATAAGCGCCTGATAATCCCCCTAAATCCCCCTTTAGAAAAGGGGGACATACAAAACCAGACATTCTCAAAGGAGGTCCAATCCTTGTTTAATATGGAACGAAACAGTAGTTTCACTCCTCCATCTCTAGTCCTGGGCCAGGCGCTGAATAATCCCGGGGATGGTGGCCCCCAGCACCTGGTGGAGGGACCCGCCCCCCAGCACCACCTGCAAGGGGACCCCCATTTCCCCGGCCAGGGCCGCCAGGAGGTCGCAGATTTCCAGGTAGTTGCCCTCAGTCAGGCCCAGGGAGCCGTAATCATCCCGGTGGGAGTTGAAGCCGCAATACCAGAGCAGCAGGTCCGGCTGGAATTGCCGCACCCGGGGTAGTTGCTCCCCCAATTTCTCCAGGTACTGCTGGGGGCTTACCGGGCCCAAGGGCGAGTGGACATTGACCTCCAGGAACCGTCCATCTTCAGAGTGGTAGTTGCTGCGGCACAGGCAGAGATGCAGCACTTCCCGGTCCTCGTCCAGAAGCTGCATGGTGCCGGCGCCGTGGAGGGCGTCGGTGTCGATGATGGCAAAGCGCCGCCAGGAGGTGACCTCCCGCACATAGGTAATGGCGATGACCACGTAGTTAAAACAGGAGGAGTCATAGAACTCCCGGCGCCCCGCGTGGTGGCCGCCGGTGCCCGTAAAACAAAAAACCCGGTCCAGCTCCCCCCGGGCCAGGGCTTCCATGCCGGCCACCACTCCGCCCACCGATTCGTACGCGGTGCGGCACTGGTCTTCCAGGTCCACCATGGCCACCATCTCCCAGGGGTGCACCTTGAGGATCATCTCCCGGGTGGCCCGGGGGCACTCGTAGAGGCGGACATCGGACAGCTTCAGCACCCCGTCCAGGGCCCCGGGAAAATCCTGGAGCCGGGGGCGCAAGGTCAAAAAGCCCTGGGTCTTAAAAGCCGGATGGTAAAAGACGCCGACCCTCTTCATGGTCTATCCCCGCCGGGGCTGGAAAAGCAGAGTTACCTAAACTGGAGCATGGGTCCCGGGGCTCCGCCGCCAGTCCCGGGATTACTTTCATATTAAACCCAGGTTCGTTAATTTATCCACACAATATCGCAATTTTTGCCATGCAAATATTCTTTCAAAGACTGGAACCCCATCAATCGCCCCTGAAGGGCCATCTTCTCAGGGATGTCCCCGGAGAGATGGTGCCCCCCGAGATTGCCCGGCCTGCATCAGTTCTGGGGTGGCCTGGACCCCTTTGACATTTACCGGCCGGATGGTTATAGGTTTATTGAGGCCAAACCAAAGGAGTAGGGAGCCTATGTCGGGTAATCCAAGCGATCAGAAGCAGAAAATGGAGCAGTGTCCGGTCAAGCTTTATGCCTTGAGCACCTGTATTCATTGCAAAAATGCCAAAGAATTTCTCAATCAATGCGGCATTCACCCGGATTGTGTGGACGTGGACAAGCTAGAAGGGGAAGCAAGAAGTAAACTTTTGGAGGAAATTAAACGGATCAATCCCCAATGCGCCTTTCCCACCATTGTCATCGGCGATAAGGTCATTGTCGGCTTTAAAAAAGACGAACTCAAGGAGATCCTGGGGATCACATGAAGGTTGAAGAACTCTATGAAATCTTGAAGAAAAGCCAGGAGGCCAAAGGTTACTATTTCAATAAAGATAAGAAGAAAGTCTTTGATCTCCTGGAGGGGCTGCTGCTCAATAAGGAGCGCTACGGCTATATGTGCTGCCCCTGCCGGCTGGCCGCAGCAGACCGGGAGTGGGACCGGGACATCATTTGCCCTTGCGCCTACCGGGAGCCGGATGTGGCGGCATACGGCAGCTGCTACTGCAATCTTTATGTCTCCCGGGCCTGGAACGAAGAGCAAATCCCCCACGAATATGTGCCGGAGCGGCGACCCCTGGAGAAGATATTCAAGCTGTAGATTCCCCCCGCCGCGCCAGCTCTGCCGCGCCCGCTGCTGCTCCAGGGCAAACTTAAGAGATGCGGGCCCTGGAGAAGAGCGGCAATCCGGGCAGGAAGCCCCTATTTCCTCCGGGTTCCAAGGGGTGCGGCTGCTGGCTTCCCCGTTAGATGATGGGCTTCCATATCCTTGGCCTGCTGCACCAGATCGGCCAGGGTGACCTTTTGCAGCTTCGCATACATGGCCTCAGAGACTTCTTGCCACAGGAGGCGGGTGGGGCAGATGTCGGCCCGCTCGCAGACCGTGGGGCAGGCCACGCACTCCACCAGGGTGGTGCCCTCCTCCAAGACCGCCAGGATCTCCCCCACGGTGATCTCTGCCGGGGGCCGGGTGAGAATGTGCCCGCCCTTGGGTCCTCTGACGCTGGAGATGAAGCGGGCTTTTTTCAAGGGAATAATGATCTGTTCCAAATACTTCACGGAGACGTCCTGCCGTTTGGCGATCTCCCCCAACTGGATGGGGCCGCCGTTGTAATGCCGGGCCATATCCAACATGAGACGGGTGCCGTAGCGACTGCGGGTCGAAAGCTTCATTCTCCTCCTCCTGGAATTGCAACCATTTGCTCGGCCCAGGCCGGGAAGAAAGGGGGCGGTTCCTCCATTGCCGGCAGCGACTCTTCCTGGCCTTAATCCGGTTATCGCCGCCTCATCTCTGAGTTAACAGTATATATATTAAGCAGATAGACAACAATGGGAAAATCCGCCTTGCCGGCAAAACTGGAGTTTTTTTATCCCAATTTAAACGGAGAGTAGCAAAATCTTCAATCTGCCCGACCCCGGCCAGACCCTGATAGCCCTTCCCTTAAAATAAGATTGTCCCAGGTATCTTATACCAAGTTGCGGTCAAACGAGTAATTTTGTCATTCTGAGCGCCGCGAAGAATCTCAAAATGCGAGATTCTTCACTCCGCTCTGCTCCGTTCAGAATGACAGCTAAAAATACTTCTTTGATGGCAACTTGGTATTAAGCCCTGATTATTGGTCAGATGAAGGCGGGTTTCCCAAAGGCTTGGAGAGATCACTAGGGGTTCAAGAACCCGGGGGCGGAACTGTGAAAAAACTACCAATCCCCCCAAAAAATTACCAACCCCCTGAAAGGAAAGGGGAATCGATCAGGGAAAAATTTACATTACCCCTCTTGACATATTAATTAGATATATATATTTAAATATATATAATTAAAATAGGAGAAAGGATATGTTCACTTATTCGGTCTTGATCGTGACGCTATTCTTTGTCCTGGGATTCATGTTGGGCAAACGCTTTGCCAGGGA
Source organism: Syntrophobacterales bacterium (assembly GCA_020060385.1). Lineage (GTDB taxonomy): Bacteria > Desulfobacterota > Desulfobaccia > Desulfobaccales > 0-14-0-80-60-11 > SURF-52. Next base: position 7,519 of record JAGVAH010000076.1, read on the forward strand.
GAGATAGGTTCATTTCTGTCACCGACAGGGGCAGGGAAACCTGCCCCCTGAGAGCGTGGAGGTGTAATCAAGATTTCCTGGTTGTGGCGCTGGCAAATTAGAAGTGGGAAAGGGGATGGCCCAAGGACAACCGCTGGGTTTTCCGAAAAAGTACGTCCTGTGGACCACTTACTCATACAGAGTTAAGGTGTCTTGGCTTCAGCCCATAGAAGCCCTGCATAACAGCATCTTATCCGGAGGACGCCATGTCGACCAGAGAGCAAGTTGAAAGAATTGGTTGGGTTCAGGAGAACAAGCAGGGTTTGCCGCCTGGCATCAAGCTACTTCTGGCTTTTCTCATTGGCCTGGCGGTGTTGTCGCCTGCGATCCTGGGACTTTACTGGGAATTGATCTTGCCTAAGTAATGTCGCCACCTTCATTTGGAGATTCCGGCCAACCCCGCCCCGGCCGGAATCTCCGGGTACTGTTTATTTACCCTCCCCCCTCCCCTGCCCCCGCTCCTCCCATTTGACGATCTTCAGGTCCATCACAAAGATGCTGTAAAAGACCGGCACCAACAACAGGGTGATGAGGGTGGCCACCAGCAGGCCGCCGATCTGCGCGTAGCACAAAGGCTCCCACAGGGGCCCCCCGTGCAGGGCCAGGGGGATGAGGCCGAAGACCGTGGCCCCCACGGTGATCATCACCGGCCGCAGGCGGATGATGCCCGCGTCCAGGACCGCTTCCTCCAGGGGCTCCCCCTCGTCGTGCTTTTCCTCGATGAAGTCGAAGAGCACAATGACGTGGCTGACGATCACCCCCACCAGGCTGACGATACCTAAAAAGGCCATGAACCCGAAGGGCTGCCCCATGATCATCAGGGCGATCAAGGCCCCCACCATGCCGTAGGGGATGGTGGCAAAGACCACGAAGGGCTTGACCGCGTTCTTAAACTGGAAGACCAGGGCCAGGTAGATGCAGATGATGGAGATCATCAGAACGATGGACAGGTCGTGGAAGCCCTTTTCCTGTTCTTCCTGCTCCCCGCCGATTTCCATCTTGTAGCCCGGGGGCAGGGCCGCGGCGAACTTATTAAGCCCGGGCCAGACCCCGTGCAGCACCTGGGAGGCCAGCTTCCCGGGCACCGGAAAACACGAGACTTCGATGGTGCGGAACTGCTGGCGGCGCTGGATCTTTTCCGTCTCCATGCCGTAGTGGAGGCTGGAGATCAGCCCCAGGGGCACCTTTTGGGACCCCGTGGAGGAATAGACATAGAGGTTCCCCAGGTCCGCCAGCCGGGCCCGCTCCCCCATGACCAGGCGGGCCTTGATGGGGATCTGCTTGTCCCCTTCCCTGAGGGTCCCCACCTGGTAGCCGTTCATGCCCACCGCGGAGGCCGCGGCTACGTCCATATTGGAGACCCCGGCCAGGTTGGCCCGGTCCGCATCGATCTTGATGCGGGCCACCAGGTTTTCCGAGCCCCAATTATCCCGGATGCGCTCCGCCAGGGGCGTAGACCGGTAGAGCTTCTTCACCTCCTCCGCCAGGTCCCGGAGGGTGCGGGCGTCTTCCCCGGAGATGCGGATGGACACCGGATATTTGATGGGGGTGCCGGTATCCAGCTGCCGCACGTCCACCCGGGCCCCGGGGATCACCTTCAACAGGGCCTGTTGAAAAAAGTCCACCAGATGGTTGGTGTCATGCTTGTCCTTGACCTGGATGACGATCTGGGCGTAGTTGGGCTGCTGTGGCTCCGGGGACAGGGAGAACCAGAACCTGGGGCCGCCGCCCCCCACAAAGGAGGTGAGGCAGTCCAGCACCTCCCGGGGTTTTTTATCCGTGCCCCCGTGCTGCCGGCCGAAAGTCCCGGCCACTTCCTGGAGGACCTTTTCCACCTGCATGGCGATTTCATTGGTGGAGGATAAGGGCGCGTCCTCCGGCAGCCAGACGTCCACGTAGGAGAGATAGGACAGGTCCTTGGGGAAGAACGCGGTGTCTATCTTCAGCATGGCCACCCCCCCCAGGGCCAGAAACCCCAGGGACCCGGCGAAAAACCGCCAGCGGTGGGCAATGACCCAACGCCCGAATTTATAGTACATCCCCAGGAAGCCGTGCTGCCGCCGCTCCTGGATGGGCCGCTCCAGGGTCTTGGGGGGCCGCAGCAGGTGATAGCCCAGAAAGGGGATGAAGGTCATGGAGACGATGCGGGAGGCCACCAGGGAACAGGCCATGACCACCGGCAGGCTGTAAATGAAGCGCCCGGTGTCCCCCCCCACCATCAAAAAGGGCAGATAGGCCACAATATTGGTGACCGTGGCGTAGACAATGGCCGTGGCCAGCTTGGTGGGCCCCAGCCAGGCGGCCACCAGGGGTTGCTGGCCGCCTCCCAGCTCCCGTTTGATGGCGTCCCCGGCCACCACCGGGTCGTCCACCAGCAGACCCAGGGCGATGATCAGCGAGGCGATGGAGACCTGCTGCAGGTCGATATTCAGGAAATACATCATGCCGAAGGTCATGGCCAGGGTCAGGGGGATGGACAGGGACATGAGCAGGGCCGAGCGCCAGGACCAGAAGCCCAGCCAGGAGACCATCACCACCAGGAAGATGGCCTCGTACAGGCTTTTCATGAACAGGTCGATATTTTCCCGGACCTGTTGGGGCTGGTCCGAGGTGCGCACCACGATCAGGTCTTCCGGCAGAATCTTTTTCAGGTCCGCCAGGGCCCCGTCCACGGCCTGGCCGAACTCCCCGATCTTCTCCCCGGCCCGCATCTGCACCGCTAGCGTTATGGCCCGGGAGCGCTGCCACTTGCCCCTGGCGTCCCGCCAACTGAAGAAATTCAGGAACCGGGGGGGGCTTTCATAAGTCCGCATCACCTCCACCATATCCCGGAGATAGACCGGCACCTGATCCGCGGTGGTCCCCACCATCACCCCGCCGATCTCTTTCTCGCTGGTAAACTCCCCTGAGGGGACCACCGTGACTTCCTTGCCCTCCACCTCCAGGACGCCCCCGGGCACGTCAATATTGCGGGCCTGCAGGATGTCCGGCAGCTTGTTGACGTTGCCGCCGTAAGACGCCAGCCGTTCCTGGGAATACTCCAGGAAGATCTGTTCCTCCAGGACGCCGCTCCGGGAGACCTTGGTGACGATGGGCGTCTTGTCCAGGGCCACGGACACCCCCAGGAGGGTGCGCTCCATGAGCTTGGTGAAATTATCCATCTCCCGGTAGCTGTATTTGTCCCCCGGCTTTTTGGCCAGGGCCGCGGCGATCCGGGCCGGGTCCCGGATGAGCACCGGCTCCCAGGTGTCGGGATGCACCTCCGAGGCCCGCAAGTTCTCCCAGACGTATTTATGGAGGAAGGCCATGATCTGGGCGTCGCTCTTATCCGACGCGGCGTCCACGCCCACAAACCCCGGGCCCTCAATGACCCGCACGTCCCCGGCCAGCCCTGATTTGGCCAAATACCTGGCGAACTGATCGATACCCGGCTGCACCAGCCGGGGGCTGATGGAGATGGGGAAGCCGATGACCAGGGTGACCCGGGGGCTAGAATTCCCGCCTTTGACCTGGCTGCGGGCCTGGGTGATGGCCTTCTCCAGGTCCCGGGCCCGGAGCGCGATCTCCACCGCGCTGATCTTGGGGCTGGCCACGGTGAGCATCAGGGCCGCGGTGTCCCCGTAATCCTTGAGAAACTGGATGGGCCCCGCGCCCGCGGGCAGGTCATGGATGGAATCCAGGCGGTACTTGATGTCGTCGAACTGCTTGCCGGTGTCCTCCACCTTCTCGTCCAGCTCCACGGTGACCACCGACACCCCCACCCGGGTGGTGGACTCGATCCTCTTGAGGTGGGTGTTTTCCGCGATCTTCAGTTCGATCTTGCGGGTGACCAGCTGCTCCACCTTGTCGGTGACCATCCCCGGCCAGGGGCAGACGATCATGGCCTGGCGCACCGGGATGTCCGGGTCCTTGCGCTGGGGCATGCCCATATACCCGAAAATCCCCCAGACCACCACGGCCACCAGCAAGACCCAGGAGATGTGGGGATGCTCCACAAAATACCGGGCGGTGTTGTGGGTCTTCTGGATGTATTCGTCGTCGGTTTTGCGGTGCGCCATTTTCAGTTGCCAGTTGCCGGTTGTCACTGTTCTGTAGGGTGGGCACGGCCCACCGTCTTTGCCTTATTGCCGGTTTTTCTACTCTCGTTCCCAAGTTGCACTTGGGAACGCTTTATTATTTGCCAAGCTTTGCTTGGCTGCGGCAAGCCCCCCAATCGCCCTTGGGCACGCCTTATTGCCATCAAGCTACAATTATACTCTACTCTCGTGCCCAAGTTGTACTTGGGCACGCTATGCTCGGGAATACTCGAATAGTAAGAAAAACTCATTTGCCCAAGTTGCACTTGGGCACGCCCCAAAAGACGCAAGGCAACGCTATGCTTCAAACCTCAATCAAATCAATCTCCAGAACCCCATCCAGGCCCAGATAATCCCTGGCGCTGGAATATCGCCAGTCTTCCGGACGGTCCACCAACCCCGCCCTCACGGGATTATAATGCATATAATCCAGTTTCTGTCTCAACATATCTTCGCTAATAATTGCCTGGGGATGAAAGCCCTCCTGCCAGACCTGATGCCGGCTTTTAACTTTCTGCTCACCTTTGAAGAATTCAAACTGCTTAAGCAGCCATTGCTTATTGTCTTGCCGGGCGACTGCCTCGATTTCCTTGGCCGTATGCCTTTTAAAATCTCGCACCACCTGGGACAGATTATCCGCGGAGACTAGCATGTGCAGATGATTATCGAGGATGACATAGGCATGGAGGCGCAGTCCCTTTTTTTGTCGGCAAAAAGTCAGAGATGACGTGATAATCTCCAAATATTTGGCGCGGGTGAAGACTGGCAGCCAGCCCACAATGGTGCAGGTAATGAACTGGGGCGCTTCTAACTCTACGATTTTATATCGGCTTCGCATAATGTGGCTACGGTATCAAAGCGCAGCTTTGAAAAGCATCAGGCGTTCCCAAGTGCAACTTGGGAACGAGAAAACAACAAAGCCAATCAACCCCTGAGTTTTTTACTATATTCCGTGTGGGTCTGGCCCACCGCCTTTTTTGGGTGGGCCATGCCCATCCCACCTATAAGTGCTTCAACAACTCCGAAATGCGCGTCACCCCCGGGAAATAAAGGTGCATCAGGAAGCCGGCCAGCAGGGCCAGGAACAGGGTGACGGCTAGGGGGATCCAGGTGGCCTTAAAGATGCTCCCCAGCCAGTCGCCCCGCTGGATCTTGCGCGCCCCCCGCACCAGGCCCGCGGCCAGGAAAAAGTTAAAGGCCGCCTCCGAGAGGATGGCGGGCGCGGCGAAAATCAGGTAAAGGCCGGCCCCCAAAAATACCCCGGCAATGACCAGGAGCACCACCGCCACCAGGCAGCCCTTTTCATCCAGGTCCAGGGAGGAAGCCGCGTCGGCCACCGATCCCCCTGCCCCTGCCGCCACGCCGCCCCCCGCGTCCACACCGCCCGCGGTTACTTCGGCGCCACCTTCGGCCAGCGCCCCGGGCACCACCTCAAAACTCCCGGACGCGCCGCCGCCCCCAAAATCGCCCCCGCCGCCCCTGAACCCACCGGCACCGGTAGAGGAGCCGCCGCCGGAACCGGACCCCCCCGGAGTGGAAAAAATGTCCAGCACGCTGGAGGAGGACTTTCCTTTAGCCGGGGCCACGCATTTCAGCCACAGCTTCACGCAGATAAAGAAGGCCAGATAAGCCAACAACACCGCCAGGGGGTAACGAATTACCACATTGTGCAGGTGCAGGGCCAGGAGCAGCCGGGTGGCCAGCAGCCCCGCCCCCGCCGTGGCCAAAAGAATCAGGGACATGTGCAGCCGCAGGCGGTACCGACTCTCGAAGCGCTTGATAAAAAGGCTTTTCTTGGCAGCCAAATCAGTCATAAAGTTGCCTGGTGGGCCGTTCCCCCCTACCCTGCCTTCTGTTCTCTAAGCAGGTCCCTGGCGATGATCAATTTCTGAATCTCGCTGGTGCCGTCGAAGATACGAAAAGCCCGGACGTGGCGGTAGAGGCGCTCCACGGCCATGCCCTGCTTCACCCCCAGGCCGCCGAAAATGCGAGATTCTTCACTGCGCTGCGCTCCGTTCAGAATGACAGCTTTTACTGACCACTGACCACTGGCCACTGATCACTGATCACTAAAACTTATGGAGTTGGGGGAGGGAGTCTGAGGGAGGGGGCAGGGGTCCGTGACCCATGGCCCCCTCCCTCAGAGAAGCCTCCCCTACCGCTCCGGCGGCGGGATGACCCGCACCGGCTGGCCGTCGATGACTAAAGTGGCGCCGGTGATGATCACCGGTTCGCCGATCTTGACGCCCTTGGTGACGGTGATGACGTTGCCGTAAACTTCCCCCAGTTCCACGTTATCCCGGCAGCGGGCGATCTTTTTGCCGTCTTTCTCCTCCACCACAAAGAGGGCGTAGCCCTCCGGTCTGGTCTGGGAGCGGACGATGGCCGTCAGGGGCACAACAGTCACCGCCAGGGGGGCCAGGCCGGTGGGCACGGACACCGCGGCGATCATGCCCACCTTCAGTTCCTGGTGGGGGTTGGGGATGGTGATCTCCACGTCGAAGACCCGGGATCTGGGGTCCGCGGAGGGAGAAATGGCGGTCACCAGCCCCTGGAATTCCCGGCCCCGGAGGGCCTCGGTGGTGACGGCCAGGGACTGCCCCAGCTTCAGGTGCTGGAGCATGAGATCGGAGATGCCGAAGATCACCTTGACCTCTTCGGTATTGGCCAGCATAAAGCCCACGGTCCCCTGGTTGGCCAGGTCCCCCACCTCCACTTTACGTTTGAGGACCAGGGAGGCCACCGGGGCCTTCAGGGAGGCGTCCTCCAGGGCGATGCGGGCCTCCTTGACCTGGGCCGCGGCCGCGCCCACGCTGCCCAGGGCCTCCCCGTACCGGGCCTGGGCCTTGTCATAGTCAGACTTGGTCATGCTGTTGGCGGCATAGAGATTCTTGGCCCGCGCCAAATCCAGGTGCGCGTGTTCCAGATTGGCCTTGGCCGCAAACAACTGGGACGCGGCCTGGCTCACCTTGGCCTGGTAGTCGCTTTTCCGGACCTGGGCCATTACCGTCCCTCTTTGGACGTAATCCCCTTCCTGGACGTTGCGCCTTCTGCCGTCCACGCCCCGGACCTGGAAGATCCCCACCACGTAGCCCGCGGATTTGAAGGCCAGCTCCACCCGGGAGTAGGGCTGGATATTGGCGGAATAGCGCACTTCGCCGCCGCCCCGGTAGGCCTCCGCGGCCTTGACCCCCACCGGGGTGGGGGGCTTCTCTTCCTTCTTCCCGGAGCCGCAGCCGCTACAAAAGATGACCCCGAGTAACAATCCCCAAAGCAATAATAGCTTAGGAACCTGGTGCGGACGAGGGATTGTTTCCCCCCCTCCCCCCAACCCCCTACCACCAGGGGAGGGGGAGTTCTTTGCCTCGTTCCCAAGCTGTGCTGGGGAACGGGCCTGGAGGCCAGGATGAGCTTTGCCTGCGAAGCAAAGCTTCGAGCCCAAGAGGGTTCCCAAGCTAAGCTTGGGAACCAGCATGGGAACCAGCAAAGGCAAAATCCCCCTAAATCCTTCTTTCCCAAAAGGGAACTTAACAGCCCTTATTCCCCCCTTTTCTAAAGGGGGGGTAGGGGGGATTTTTATACTCCCAATTTGTCCCCTTAGATGATTATGAAGCTTCATTTTTCTTCGCCTGTGGCCTTCTCGAATGCCGCCTTGTCCCGCCAGAAGGAGGACAAGGCCTTTTGATAGTCGCTGTCCGCCTGCGCCAGCTGGGTCTGGGCCTGGAGCACGTCTTTTAGGAGCGCGGTGTTGTTCTTGAATTTATCCGTCTCTTCCTTGAGCTTCTCCCGGACGGCTACCTGGGAGGCCCGGGCGGCCTTGAGCTGGCCCCGGCTGGCCTGGAGGTTGCGGAACTTGCTGTTGACGTCGATGATCACCTGGGATTCGGTTTCCCGGGAGAGGTTTTTGGTCTGGGCCAGGGTCTCGGTCTTGGCCGCCAGTTCATGGCGTTTCCGGCCCCAATCCCAAATCTCCCAGGTCATCATGAAGCCGGCAAAGGCCAGATTCTCCGGCAAGGGGTCCAGGTTGACGGCCCGGGCGTAAGACAGGCTGAAGTTGATGCTGGGAATATACTCCGCCTGCTTGATCCAGCGGTCGTATTCCGCCTGCTTGATCCGCAATCTGGCCTCCCGCACCTCCGGGCGCTGCTTCATAGCCCGGGTCCGGGCCCCTTCCAGGTCGTTTTCCAGGGCCGTGGCCTCGGGCACGGGGTTGACCGCGAACTCCGTGAGAATATTCCTCCCCAGCAGGTCGTTGAGCTGCTCCTTCTGGGTGGCCAGGTTGTTCTTGAGGGTAATGCGCTGTTGTTCGGCCTGGGCCAGCTTGGCCTTAACCTCCAGACTCTCGGATTTGAGCCTGACCTGCTGCTGCAGATACCGGCCTTCCAGGCGGTCCATCTCCCGGAGGAAGCGGATGGACTCCTCCACGGTCTCCAGCATGCTCTGGGTCTGGAGAATGTCGTAATAGAGGCGCTTGACGTCGTTCACCGTTTTCTGGCGCCGGGCCCGGAGCTGTTCCCGGGCAATGTCCCGCATCACCTGATGCATGTTGATGTTCAGGCCGATGCGGTATTGCTGGCTCAGGGGCTGGGTCATGAATCCCGTCAGGTAGGCGGTGGGCTGCGGGTTCTTGACGACGTTGCCCAGGGAAGGGGTGGCGATGGGAATGGGAATAGGCAGGGCACTGGAGAGGCCGCCCAGGATGTTTTGAGTATTCTGGGGGTTCAACCACCAGTCTTCAAACACCAATACCTCGAAGATGGGCCAGCGGCGGGTGCGCACCGCGGCCAGGGTGTTTTCCGACTTCGACACTTCCAAGGCCGCGTTTTGCACCAGCCGGTTATCCCTAAGGGCAGTGCGCACCGCCTCTTCCAGGGTGAGGACTGGCCTAGGCCCCCCGCCGGGGGGCTGGGCCAGGGCCGGGGTGCCCAGGGTCAGAAAGAGGCACAGGCAAAAGATCCACATCAGGGATATTCTCCAAGTAGGACTGGCTGCATTGTCATGCAAAACCCGGTTTCTTAGCAAGACAATCCTGGCATTGGTTTTCAAAATATTTACCAGGGCGTTGGGATTAAAAATGGGCTTATTTACAGGAAAATTTACAAAAATGAAAAGCTCCGGCGCCGCAGGGCGCCGGAGCTAAGAAGGCGAGCCTATTGTGACAAAATTAGGAGCGCAGGCTAAGGCCTGCGGCTATTAGGGCGTTGTCTCTTTAGACACCATAACCTTGATTACTGGATTTTTTACCCCCCCTTTTCTAAAAGGGGGCAGGTGGGATTATACAAGCGCTTGATAATCCCCCTAATCCCCCTTTAGAAAATGGGGACTTAAAAGCCAGGCCCTCATGAAGTCCCCGGTGGGCCAGAGAAACGGTCTATGGCCGTCACGCCCCCAACCCTCAAGATTCCGAAGATTTTGTCACACCCCGGCTCTTCCGCTCGTCGATGTCGCCGGGATACATCACCGCCTCGTGCCCCCGTTCCCCGGTGCGGATGCGGATCACCTCTTCGATGGGGGAGACAAAGATGAGGCCGTCCCCGGATTCTCCGGTGTATGCGGACTTGAGGATAGCGTCAATGGTTTCATCCAGATTGTGTTCGCTCAAGATGATGTTCACCTGGATCTTGGTCAACATATCCACCTGGTAGGTGCCGGAGCGGCCCGCCAGGGTGATGCCCCCCTGGCGGCCATGGCCCCGGATCTCGAAGACGTTGAGGCCCACGATGCCGATCTCATGCAAGGCGTCCTTGACGTCGCTCAGCTTATCTTCCCGAATAATGGCTTCGATCTTTTTTAACATGGCGCGCCGTCCTTAAGAGTAGGCTCTTTCACCGTGGCCGCTGATATCCAGGCCCACTTCTTCTTCCATGGTGGTGACCCGCAAGCCGATGCTTAAATCCAGGAGCTTGGCCACCAGGAAGGTCACCCCAAAGGTGAAGGCCATGGTGGCCACAATGGCTAACAGTTGGATCCCCAGTTGCCCGGGATGGCCGTAGAAGAGGCCGTTGGCCCCGGCCGCGTTCACCTCGGTGGTGGCAAAGAGGCCGGTGGCTATCATGCCCCAGGTGCTGGCCAGGCCGTGGCAGGCCCAGACGTCCAGGGATTCGTCCAGTTGCCGTTTATCCCGGAAACGGATGCCATAGTAGCTCAGGGGCGCGGCCACCGCGCCGATGACCATGGCGGCCATGGGGGTGACAAAACCGGACGCGGGGGTCACCGCGGCCAGGCCCACCACCATGCCGGTCACCAGGCCCAGGGGGCTGGGCCGCCCATCCAGCCAGGAAAGGACCATCCACACCAACCCGGCGCTGGCCGCGGAAGTATTGGTGGTCAGCAGGGCATTGACCGCCACCCCGTTGGCGGCCAGGGCGCTGCCGGCGTTGAACCCGAACCAGCCCACCCACAGGAGCCCCGCGCCCAGGATGGTGAGGGGAATGTTGTGGGGCTCGATGGGATTCTTGCCGAAACCCTTGCGGGGGCCGATGGCCAGGGCAAAGGCCAGGGCCGAAAAGCCCGCGGCGATATGCACCACCGTGCCCCCGGCAAAGTCCAACGCGCCCATAGCCCCCAACCAGCCGCCCTTGCCCCAGACCCAGTGGCACAGCGGGTCATAAACCACAGTGGCCCAAATGACGCTGAAGATCAGAAAGGACTTAAAGCGCACCCGCTCCACGAACGCGCCGGTGATCAAGGCCGGGGTGATCACCGCGAACATCATCTGGAACGCAGCAAACAGCCCCTGGGGGATGGTCTTGGCATAGTTGGGGTTGGGCGCCGCGCCCACCCCCGAAAAACCCAAGTAGTTCAAACCGCCGATGAAGCCGCCGATGGAGTCCCCGAAGGCCAAGGAATAGCCGAAAAGGACCCACTGCACGCCGATGAGGGCCATAAAGACAAAACTCAAGGTCAACGTGGAAAGCACGTTTTTGCGGCGGACCATGCCCCCGTAAAAGAAGGCCAGACCGGGGGTCATCATCAAGACCAAGGCGCAGCTGACCAGAACCCAGGCAGTATCGCCGCTGTTTATGGCATTACCCATCCTCTACCCCTCCTGATGCCGGTTGATAAAGATAAAAATGCGCAGAGATAATTTAGGACTCGTCAACGTTTCTGAAACTCCGGGTCCTGGGGAAGCAAATTCGCCAATTTTGTAAAGCCCCCAAACCCCCGAGGCGAGCCCAAAACTTATTAAATAACCTCATAAATTGTGCCAAGTTATTTGCCTGTAAAATCAAGGCATTACAATTTTTATCCCTGACAATATTGTTAATAATGAAAATATTATATGCGAAATTGTTAATTAGATTGCTTTGAAGCTGGGTGACAAATTTGCAAAACAAGGGAAAGGGGTGGGAGGGATTGGTGCTGAAAAAGATGGAGCAGATGGCAGCCAGCGGCGGGATCAGGCTCCCCAGAGTATTAAAGTCCTCCTTGGAAAAAAGGGGATTTAGGGGGATTTCCGGGAGTCACTAAAATCCCCCCAGCCCCCCTTTTTCAAAGGGGGGTAAAGGCAACCGACCAAGGTCATGGCCATTATTAATTGCCTCACCCTGTACTGCCTCAGCCCTACAAGTCAACGCAGATCCACGATGCGCAGGGCCTTGCCTTCGCTCCGGGGCAGGGTCTGGGGCTCCACCAGCTCCACTTTCGGGGTGACCAGGAGTTCGCTCTTTAAGGCCGCGGTGATCTTTTTCTGCAAGGCATGGAGATGGCGCAGGTCCTCTTTAAAGAAGCCCTCCCGCACCTCCACCTTCACCAGCATCAGGTCATTAAAGTTTTCCCGTTTCAGCTCCACCAGGTAGTTGGTCTCCACCTCCGGCATGGCCATGAGCACCTGCTCGATCTGCATGGGGAAGATGTTCACCCCCTTGATAATCAGCATGTCGTCGCTGCGGCCCTGGATGCGGGAAAGCCGCCGGTGGCTGCGGCCGCAGGCACAATCCCCCGGCTCCACCGCGGCCAGGTCCCGGGTGCGGTAGCGCAAGACCGGCATGCCCTGGCGGCTGAGGTTGGTGAGCACCACCTCCCCCACCTCACCGGGAGGCAAGGGCTTAAGGGTCTGGGGATCGAGCACCTCCAGGAGGAAGTGATCTTCCCAGACGTGCATGCCCTTTTGCTCCGGGCATTCAAAGGCCACCCCCGGCCCGTTCAACTCCGACAGGCCGTAGGAATTGTAGGCCTTGAGGCCATAGGCCTCTTCGATGCGCCGCCTGACATCCTCAGTATGGGGCTCCGCGCCGACGAAGGCCAGGCGCAGGGGCAGACTCCGGGGGTCCACCCCCATATGGGCGAAGGTGGTGAGCAAATACAGAGCATAACTGGGAATGATGTGCACTGCGGTGGTGCCGAACTGCTGCATGAGCTGCACCTGGCGCTGGCTGTTGCCCGGGCCCACGGGGATGGTGAGCGCGCCCAGGCACTCCGCGCCGTAATGAAATCCCAGGCCCCCGGTGAACAACCCGTAGCCCATCATGTTCTGGAAGACGTCCCCGGGGCGCAGGCCCGTCATGTACATGGAGCGGGCCAGCAGCTCGGCCCAGGTGGCGATATCCTCCCGGGTGTAATAGATGACCGTGGCCTGGCCCGTGGTCCCGGAAGAGGCATGGAGGCGCACCATGTCGGCCAGCGGCCGGGCCAGCAGGGCCTGGCCCTGGGAGCGGAGGTCGTCCTTGGTGGTGAAGGGAATCCTGCTGATATCTTCCAGGCTGCTGATATTCTCCGGGGTCACCCCCGCCTGCTGCAAACGCTCCCGGTAAAACGGGCTGTTCAGGGCGACCTGGAGCGTCTCCCGGAGGCGCGCCAGTTGCAAAAGTTCCAGGTCCGCCCGGTCCATAGTTTCGTGCGTTTTATCCCAATACATCAAGTATCTCCTGATAGTTCAAAGTTCAAGGTTCAAGGTTAAGCCCCTCTCGGTAAATTTATACTGGTTGCCAAAAGTTTTTTCCGCCCCCCCTCACCCTAACCCTCTCCCCCCGCTGGGGGGAGAGGGGATAAGAGGAAAGAACTTTTGGCAA